>NZ_CP047954.1:1508740-1810488 GCF_014279895.1 Synechococcus sp. M16.1
TGTGATCGACATCGAAGCCGATCAGGAGATCGCTGAACAGGCAGGAGTGAACGGCACACCCACAGTGCAGCTATTCCACAACAAGGCCATGGTGAAGCAGTGGCGCGGCGTGAAGCAGCGCAGTGAATTCAAAGCTGCGATTGAAGCTTGCCTTCAGGCTGCTACCTGAGGGCGACAGCCCTCAGCGGCGGCGCGGTCCGCCGGGGCGGTTGCCGCCGGGACGACCGCCGGGAGCACCGGCATTGCGCTCGCGGTAGGTGATGCGGCCGCGGGTGAGGTCGTAGGGGCTGATCTCCACCAGCACCTTGTCACCAGCGAGCAATTTGATCCGGAACTTGGTGAGCTTTCCAGCGGCTCTGCAGAGGCATTGGTGGCCAGCAGGCTGCTCGAGGGTGACCAGATAGAACCCGTTGCCCTGTTCCTTCTCGATCACGCCCGAGGTTTCGATCATGCGCTGGTGGCCAGTTCTGTCTTGCTGCGGCCAGTTTAGAAGGCCACTTGCACCCCGCAGAGACAACACAGCCCTTAGGCTCCAACGCCGACACACATCCCCCCTGCCGTGATTCTCCCCCCGTTGAGCCTGGATCTCGGCCTGCTGTTGATCTCCATTGGCGTGGTCAACCTGTGGAGGATGCGCGAAAACGCAAGCTGACTTGACGACGCTGCTGCTGAACAAGCCCTACGGGGTTTTGAGTCAATTCACGCCGGAGGAAGGAAGCCTCTGGCGTTGCCTGAGCGACTTTGTTGATGTGCCCCAGGTGTATGCCGCGGGCCGACTCGATGCCGACAGCGAGGGGCTGCTGATCCTCACCAGCAACGGACGTTTGCAACAGCGCCTCACCGACCCTCGCTTTGGCCATTGGCGCAGCTACTGGGCGCAGGTGGAAGGGACGCCCAACGCCGCTCAACTGCAACAGCTCTGCGATGGGGTTGTGGTTCAGGGGCGCCGGACCTTGCCGGCGAAGGCGCGCTGGCTTCAGGGCCAAGACCAACCGCAGTTGCCCGAACGAACACCTCCGATTCGTTTTCGCGCTGCGATTCCCACCAGTTGGTTGCAGCTGTCCCTCACCGAGGGGCGCAACCGGCAGGTGCGCCGGATGACGGCGGCTGTTGGCCTGCCGACGTTGCGTCTGGTGCGCTGCTGCATCGATCTGATGGACAACGGTCCCCCTCTGGACCTCACGGGCCTTCAACCCGGCAGTTGGCGAGTGGTGACTGCAGCTGAACAGGAACGGCTCAACCGGCTGATCAGCAGCAGCTCAAGGGCTGGTGCTCAGCGGGGAGGACATCGGCGGGGAGGGCACCGACGAGGGTGACCGCCCGGAATTCAATGCCCTCCACCACACGCCAGGGCTGCTCACTGCGATCGGCGTAGCGAACCTGCTCAAAGCCAAGAGCTTCGAAGGCCTCCAGGAAGGCCTGCTCCTGCCATGCGCCGCTGATGCAGCCACTCCAGAGATCAGGGTCCTGCTGCAAACGCAGGGGCACCACCTGATCGCAAACAATGTCGCTGATGGCAACGCGACCATTGGGGGCCAGGACCCGGCGAATGTTGGCCAGGAGCCTGTCGCGTGCTGATGGGTTCACAAGGTTGAGCACACAGTTGCTCAGCACCACATCGATCGAAGCGTCAGCGATCAGGGGTTCACCTGTGGCCGTGGGGGCATCCAGGGCTTCGATGGCCCCATCAACAAAACGGACGTTGTCGAAGCCCACGGCTGAAGCAACAACCGGGATCGCTTGACGCGACAAGGCCAGCATGTCGGCGTTGCGGTCCACACCGGTCACACGGCCGGATGCACCGACAATTTGGCTGCAGATGAAGGCGTTTTTTCCGCTACCGCTGCCCAGGTCCAGCACGCGGTCCCCTTGCTTCACCCAGCGGGTGGGGTCACCACAGCCGTAATCCCGTTCAACGACTGCATCAGGAATCACCTTGAGCAGGGCAGGGTCGAAGCCGACCGGGGTGCAAAGGCAGGCTTCCTGCTCTTGGGCCGCAGCCCCGTAGCGGGCTTCCACCGCCTGGGTTTGATCCAGCGACTGGGGCACTGGGGACGAACAACACGGTTCCGCCATCAACCGATCGACTCCTGCAGCTCACGCACCACATTCCACTGGCCGTACCAGTAGTTGGCCTCAGCCCGTCGATCGGGGTCCTCCACACCATCCACCGCATCGGGGCCCACCGACTTCCACAACTCATGGCCACAGACGCGGTTGAGGCCTTGTTCCGCCTCATCCGACAACAACTGCAGACGCCGCTGCAGATTTTTGAGCTGAGCGACAGCCATCAGAACAGGAGCAATTGAGGCGATAGTACAAAAGAACCAAGAGGGATCAAGGTTCAGAAGGGCAGCTTTTTCTTCGCGTCCTTGTCGAGATCGGCTTCCATCTCGCGAAGGCGCTTCAGGATCGTGTCGTAGTACTCACCGATGTAGCCCTCCATGTCCGTGGTCTCCGAGGCCTCAAGACCGAAGGCGGCGTAGCTGTTCTGCATGGGGGCATCCAGGGTCTGACCGCTGCCGGTGACCTCAGCAAAAGCCAAGCGCTCCGCCACGTTGACGGCGGGTTCGAAGAAGGACGCCACCCCCTGCATCAGGTTCATCAGGACGGGCTGCACACGAAACACGCGGGCTGTCTTGCCACTGCAGCGTTCACAGAGCTGCACCAGTTCGCCGGTGTTCCAGGCCTTGGGGCCAACAACGGGGTAGGTGCCACGCACGGTTTCCTCCCGCTCGAGCGCCGCAACGGCGAAGCGGGCCATGTCCTGAGTGTTCATGTAGGCGATGGCCGTGGGGCTGCCACTGACCCACACCGTCTGGCTCTCCAGAACAGGAATGGCGAACTGACTGATCACCCCCTGCATGAAGGCGGCACCCTGCAGGATCGTGTAGTCGAAATCCGACGACTCCAGCAGTTTCTCGGTGCAGGCCTTGATGTCCATCAAGGGAACCTGCCGGTGCTGATGCGCACCCAGCAGTGAGAGAAAGACAAAGCGCTTCACCTCTGCCCGCTCACAGGCACGAAGCAGATTGAGCTTTCCGTCCCAATCCGTTTCGTAGATGCTGCGGGGGTCGTTGGGGCGACTGGTGGATGCATCGATCACGGCATCCATGCCCTCAAGGGCGTAATCGAGGCTGTCGGGCTCCAACAGGTCACCCCGGGTCAGCTCACAACCCCATTCCTGCAGAAAGGCAGCCTTGCGAGGGGTCCGCACCATGCAGCGCACCTGGTGGCCGGCATCAAGGGCACGACGGGCGACCTGTCGTCCCAGGGTGCCGGTGCCACCCACCACAAGCACTTGCATCGGCGCCTTCCTCACGAAGGGTGGAGCTTAATGGCCCCAGTACCAAAGCGACTGCTTCAGTCGTCGCCCTGCAGTTTCAGGAGCAGAGCACCACCAGCAAGGCCGACGGGAATCAAGACCCAGAAGATCGCAGCAGTTCCAAAAATCTCAGCAGCCATGGTCTGGGCAAAGCGATCACCCGCCTATTTAAATCCCTTCCCCCCGCAGGCTGGCGCAGATCTGTAACAGCTGCGGTAATTCCGCATCAGTTCGCACCTGGCCCGGCATGACGCCACTGGCACTGGCGCGATAACCCGCCGCCTGGAGCGCCTGCACCAATGGCCCCAGAGCTGGTGGTCCACCGATGTCCAGCCGTCGAGCCAGCTCATCAGTGGGCCAAACCGTGGGGCGATCACCGGGATCCGCCTGCAGGCGCTGCATCAATCGAAGGGTGACAGGGATGATCTGCTGACGCCCCAGCTGTTGAGCCTCGGCAATCAGCTGCTGCAACAACTGCGGCTCCTGCAAAGGACCGATCCACAGCGGGCCGCTGATGCTCCAGCGCCCCCGCCCAGCCACGCAATCACAGGCGGGCCAACCGCTGAGCTTGAGCAGGGGCTGCACCCGCTGGGCTCCGCAGCGTTCGCAACGGGCCACAAGCCCCAGCTTCTGTTCATCGCCCGCGGGGATCTGACGCCGCAGGCGCAGGGCGAGGCGAAAGGTGCGGCCTTCACTGAAGCTGAACAGCGGCTGCAGTCCGCGACCCAGCATCCAGGCCTGCCTCGCCACCAGCCCGATCTGCTGCCGCAGGGCCATTTCCCAGCTGGAAGGATGGGCGCGAGCGGCAGCCCCGAGGCTGCGGATAGCGCCCGGCCGGTCATGGCCGGTGGGGGAGCGACCATCCGTGGAGGCCAGAAACAAAACGCCCTCGAAGCGCAGAGCCTGAAGGGCCGGCTGAATCAGAGGCCCAGGAGCACCAAAGGCATCAAGGTCGATGAAATCGAACCAGTGGCGCTCAACAATCGAGCGGTGCAGCAGCAGGTCTGCAGCCTCAGCCGTGAGCCGGGTTGAACACCCCAGTCCCGCCGCATTGGCCTGGATCAGCGACAGCCGGTCGGGATCCCCATCATTGATCCAAAGCTCCGTTTCAA
Organism: Synechococcus sp. M16.1; assembly: GCF_014279895.1. Classification (NCBI taxonomy): domain Bacteria; kingdom Bacillati; phylum Cyanobacteriota; class Cyanophyceae; order Synechococcales; family Synechococcaceae; genus Synechococcus; species Synechococcus sp. M16.1. Next base: position 1,513,178 of record NZ_CP047954.1, read on the forward strand.
CGGCCGGGTTGGCCAGCGCCTCCAACCCCCAGCGCAGGGCCCTGATCCCGCAACCGGCCATCAGATCAAGCCATCGCAGGGGGCGCGTGGCGTGGAGGCTCTGGTGACGAGCCAGCAACACCGAAAGGTCCCGGGCCGGACGCGACTCAGGCCTGAAAAAGCCTGGGCCAAGGCTGAGTTCAGCCAAACCTTCGCGATAGTGATGATCGGTTGAGGTCAGAAGGGTGCCGCCTGCTGCTGTCCAGACTGCCGAGTGGGGTGTTCAGAGCACCTGGCAGTGGAGGGGCTGGCCCTGCCACTGGCGGGTCAGCGGCCCTGAAGCGGGCCCTGCCCTGCTGCTGTTGCACGGTTTCGGCGCCGCCAGCGGACACTGGCGCCACTGCGCGCCGCGCCTGGCTGACCAGGGCTGGCGGGTCTACAGCCTGGACCTACTGGGTTTCGGTCAATCCGCCCAGCCGGCGCGGCCGATGGACAACCGGCTCTGGGCCCTGCAGGTGTGCGCCTTCCTCGACCAGGTGGTGCAAGGGCCAGCGGTGGTGATCGGCAATTCGCTGGGGGGCCTGACCGCACTCACCGCGGCGGTGCTGGCGCCGAACCGGGTGCGAGCAGTGGTCGCCGCGCCCCTGCCGGACCCTGCCCTGATTCAACCGTTGCCGAAACGGCGGGCGCCCTGGCGACGGCGCTGGCAGCGGCGCCTGCTCGCCCTGGTGCTGCACGTGCTCCCGCTTGAACTTGTGGTGCCCTTGATCGCGCGCACGGGCTTGCTCAAAGCCGGGCTTCAGGGGGCCTACTGGCATTCGATCCAATCGGATCAAGAGCTGCTGCAGCTGATTGCCCGTCCTGCCCGGCGCCCGACAGCAGCTCGGGCTCTGCGGGGCATGAGCCTGGGCATGGCCAACCGTCCCCGAGGCGCCACCGCCCCAGCCCTGCTCGAGCAACTGCGGGTGCCCATGCTGCTGATCTGGGGCCGTCAGGATCGGTTTGTGCCCCTGGCCATCGGGGAATCCGTGGCCGCCAGCCACCCAGAACTCGAGCTGAGGGTGCTCGATCGCTGCGGCCACTGCCCCCATGACGAAGCGCCTGATCGCTTCCTGGCTGTGTTGTTGCCCTGGCTGGACCGTAACTTGGGAGGACCAGACCGGCAGGGGACGACCAGCGGCGATGAAACACACCCTTTCGGTGGTGGTTGAAGACGAATCCGGCGCACTCAGCCGGATCGCAGGACTCTTCGCCCGACGCGGCTTCAACATCGACAGCCTGGCTGTCGGCCCAGCAGAGGCCGAAGGGCAATCGCGCCTGACCATGGTGGTCGAGGGCGATGACCAGACGCTCCAGCAGATGACCAAACAGCTGGACAAGCTGGTGAATGTGCTTCAGGTGCTCGACCTGACCCAGCGCCCGGCGGTGGAGCGGGAGCTGATGCTGCTCAAAGTTTCTGCACCGGCGGCATCCCGGGGCGCCGTGATCGAACTCGTTCAGGTGTTCAGGGCCAAGGTTGTGGATGTGGCCGATGAAGCCCTGACCCTGGAGGTGGTGGGGGATCCCGGAAAGCTGGTGGCCCTTGAACGGTTGATGGCCCCCTTCGGCATTCTCGAAATCGCCCGCACCGGCAAGGTGGCCCTGGAGCGGGCCTCAGGCGTGAACACCGAAATGCTCAAGGTGTCACCCAGCCACAGCCGGGTGCCCGCCTGAGTTACTGCGTGATCGCAGCCTTGGTAATGCGATCTCCCTGTTGGATCGCATCCACCACCTCCATGCCGTCCACCACACGGCCGAAAACGGCGTAACGACCGTCGAGTTCCGGCAAGGGACGCAAGGCCACATAGAACTGGGCGCTGGCGGAATCAGGAGCCTGAGAGCGGGCCATGGCCACCGCTCCACGCTCATGGGTCAACTCCAGGCCATCAAGTTCCGCCGGATTGGTGCTCACCCTGCTGTAGCGGGGCTGCGGCTCGGATCGGAACTTGATCTCCAGCGGGATCATCCGCGCCTGGCCGTTGTCGGGATCCACAAAACTGCCGGTACCGAGCTGTCCCAGAGGAACCGATCGATCACTGGATTGCGGATCGCCCCCTTGCACCACAAAGGGAACGGGCTCGCGAACAACGCGGTGGAACATGGTTCCGTCGTAGGTGCCACGCCGCACCAGATCGATGAAATTGCCGGAGGTGAGGGGAGCGGCATCGCCGTTCACTTCAATCGTGAACTCGCCCTGGCTCGTCTGCATGGTGACGGTGGCCAAGCCCTGCAGGCAGGCCGCCTGAGCATCGGCACAACCGGTCACCACCGATGCTCGCGGGGAAGGGCTGCAGCTCACCAACAACGGGATGAGCAGCAGCAGCGCCCAGGAACGAAGACGACGCATCGGATCAGAGGCCCTCAAGGTTGACGCCCAGGAAGCGGGCCAATTCAGCACCGTCCTTCTCCAATTGAGCCAGAGGAAGCGGTTCACCAACGCGGGTGAGCGGCATGTCACGGCGTCCCTGGATTCTCAGGGCGACGCGGCGGCGCGCATTGAAGCCATCGCGCACCTCCACCTTCACCGCCTTGATGTCTTTAAGCGGAATTTCCACCAGAACGGGTTTGCGGAAACCACGACGGCTGATGGTCACCACGCCGGCATCTTTATCGAAGCGATTGCTGCCGCCGCCAACGTTCACGGCAATCACGTACCAGAGGTAAGTGGCCAGCAACGCCGCAGCCAGGCTGTACAAGCCCATCACCAGTCCCTGGGGCACGAACACCAGCGCAGCGGGGTGCCCCAAGGGGAGCAGGTCGCGACCGAGGTAGCTCGAGAGCGAAGCCAGAAGGAAGCCCACGCCCCCAATCGTGACGGCCGAAGCCACCAGAAAATTCGAGAGACGACGGGAGCCGAGCACGGGTTGCTCGAGCACTGCTGCGGACATGACCCAGCCAGAACGAAGCGCCATTGTGACCGCAGAAAGGCCCCGACGACGAAATAGGAAAAAATCCCTAAGAAACAGAGCGATACAGGGCGTTTCAGCTCACGCAAATCAGCCCCGCAGGTCGCGTGAAGATTGTTAAGGTCGCGGCGTATCCCACAGCCTGCGGCTTTCCGCACCGTTCACCTCTCATGACGATCGCTGTAGGACGCGCGCCACAGCGGGGATGGTTTGACGTCCTCGATGACTGGCTCAAGCGCGACCGCTTCGTTTTTGTCGGCTGGTCCGGCATCCTTCTTCTCCCAACGGCCTACCTGGCCATCGGTGGCTGGCTGACAGGCACCACCTTTGTTACCTCCTGGTACACCCACGGCATTGCCTCCTCGTACCTGGAAGGTTGCAACTTCCTGACCGCTGCTGTGTCCACCCCCGCTGATGCGATGGGTCACAGCCTGCTGCTGCTCTGGGGCCCTGAAGCCCAGGGCGACTTCGTTCGCTGGTGTCAGCTCGGCGGCCTCTGGGCCTTCGTGGCCCTGCACGGCGCCTTCGCACTGATCGGTTTCATGCTCCGTCAGTTCGAGATCGCTCGTCTGGTCGGCATCCGCCCCTACAACGCCATCGCCTTCTCCGGTCCGATTGCGGTGTTCGTCAGCGTCTTCCTGATGTACCCCCTCGGCCAGAGCAGCTGGTTCTTCGCGCCATCCTTCGGTGTGGCTGCGATCTTCCGCTTCCTTCTCTTCCTCCAGGGCTTCCACAACTGGACCCTGAACCCCTTCCACATGATGGGTGTCGCCGGCATCCTCGGCGGTGCACTCCTCTGCGCCATTCACGGCGCCACCGTGGAAAACACCCTGTTTGAGGACGGTGAGCAGGCCAACACCTTCAAGGCGTTCGAGCCCACTCAGGAAGAAGAGACCTATTCCATGGTCACCGCCAACCGCTTCTGGAGTCAGATCTTCGGTATCGCCTTCTCCAACAAGCGCTGGCTGCACTTCTTCATGCTGTTCGTGCCTGTGATGGGCCTGTGGACCAGCTCCATCGGCATCATCGGCCTGGCCCTCAACCTGCGCGCCTATGACTTCGTGTCACAGGAAATCCGCGCTGCAGAAGATCCCGAATTTGAGACCTTCTACACCAAGAACATCCTTCTGAATGAAGGTCTGCGTGCCTGGATGGCACCGGCTGACCAGCCGCACGAAAACTTCGTCTTCCCTGAAGAGGTTCTGCCCCGTGGTAACGCTCTCTAATCCCGGTCTTGGCGCCACTGGCGGCAAAGACCTTCCCTCCACCGGGTATGCCTGGTGGTCCGGCAACGCCCGCCTGATCAACCTGTCCGGCCGTCTGCTTGGTGCCCACGTGGCCCACGCTGGTCTGATGGTCTTCTGGGCCGGCGCAATGATGCTGTTCGAGGTGAGCCACTTCACCTTCGACAAGCCCATGTACGAGCAGGGCTTCATCTGCATGCCCCACGTCGCCACCCTTGGCTACGGCGTGGGCCCCGGCGGTGAGGTCACTGATCTCTTCCCATTCTTCGTGGTCGGTGTCCTGCACCTGATCAGCTCCGCTGTGCTCGGCCTCGGCGGCCTTTATCACGCCCTGCGTGGTCCGGAGATCCTGGAGAACTATTCCTCCTTCTTCTCCCAGGACTGGCGTGACAAGAATCAGATGACCAACATCATTGGTTATCACCTCATCCTTCTGGGCGTCGGCTGCCTGCTGCTGGTCTTCAAGGCCATGTTCTTCGGCGGCGTCTACGACACCTGGGCCCCCGGCGGCGGTGACGTCCGCATGATCACCAACCCGACCCTCGATCCGGGCGTGATCTTCGGTTACCTGTTCCGCGCTCCCTTCGGTGGCGAGGGCTGGATCATCGGTGTGAACTCCATGGAGGACATCATCGGTGGCCACATCTGGCTGGGTCTGACCCTGATCTTCGGTGGCATCTGGCACGCCATCACCAAGCCTTTCGGCTGGGTGCGTCGCGCCTTCATCTGGAACGGTGAGGCCTACCTGAGCTACAGCCTTGGCGCTCTGAGCTTCATGAGCTTCATCGCTTCGGCCTACATCTGGTTCAACAACACCGCTTATCCCTCCGAGTTCTGGGGCCCCACCAACGCTGAGGCATCCCAGGCTCAGAGCTTCACCTTCCTGGTGCGTGACCAGCGCCTTGGCGCCAACATCGGTTCCGCCATGGGCCCCACCGGCCTTGGTAAGTACCTGATGCGCTCACCCACCGGTGAAATCATCTTTGGCGGTGAAACCATGCGCTTCTGGGACTTCCGTGGTCCCTGGCTGGAGCCCCTGCGTGGCCCCAACGGTCTCAGCCTCGACAAGCTGCAGAACGACATTCAGCCCTGGCAAGTGCGCCGTGCGGCTGAGTACATGACCCACGCGCCCAACGCCTCGATCAACTCCGTGGGCGGCATCATCACCGAGCCCAACTCGGTGAACTACGTGAACCTCCGCCAGTGGCTGGGTGCAACGCAGTTCGTGCTCGCCTTCTTCTTCCTGGTTGGTCACCTCTGGCACGCCGGCCGCGCTCGCGCTGCTGCTGCTGGATTCGAGAAAGGCATCGACCGCAAGGCTGAGCCTGTGCTCGGCATGCCCGACCTCGACTGATCCACAGGTTCAACCCAAACGATCGTCATCAACCCTCGCCACACGGCGGGGGTTTTTTATTGGGATGGGAGAGGCGATTTCTTAGCCTGTCCGAATCGATGGATCGTCCGTGAACACAGGCCTGAACACCCGGGTGATCCACCACGGCGACAGCTTTGCGGGAGACACCGGCACGGTGATGCCGCCGATCTTCCCCACCAGCACCTTTGCCCATGGCAACGCTGGCGGATTTGATTACACCCGTTCCGGCAACCCCAACTTCCGCATCCTTGATGGGGTGCTCGCTTCGGTTGAAGGTTGCGCCCACGCCACCGTGTTCGCCTCCGGCGTCAGCGCCATCACCGCCGTGGTCTCCCAGCTGAAGCAGGGCGATCTGGTGCTCTGCGAAGAGAACCTCTACGGCTGCACCGTGCGGCTGTTCGAGCAGGTGTTCGCCAAGTTCGGCCTGAAAACCGCGTGGGTGGACTTCACCCAACCAGCCGCACTCGAGCAGATCAAAGCCCAGAAGCCGGCGATGGTGTGGCTGGAGAGCCCGACCAACCCTCTGCTCAAGGTGATCGACCTGCAGGCGGTCTGCGCCATCACCCAACCCCTCGGCATCCCCGTGGTGGTGGACAACACCTTCGCCACCGCCCTGGTGCAGCGCCCTCTGGAGCTGGGCGCCACCCTCTCACTTACCAGCACGACCAAGTACATCAACGGCCACTCCGATGCCCTCGGGGGAGCCGTGTGCACCAACGATCCTGAGTGGCACCAAAAAATGGTGTTCTCCCAGAAGGCCCTGGGCCTGCAGCCCTCCCCCTTTGATTGCTGGCTGATCACGCGGGGCATCAAGACCCTGCCGCTGCGGCTCAAGCAGCAGATGGCCAATGCCGCGGCCCTGGCCGATCAGCTGGCGGGGCACGCCAAGGTGAACTGGGTGCGTTACCCACACCGCAGTGATCACCCCCAGCATCAGGTGGCAACCCGTCAGATGCGTGCCGGTGGCGCCATCGTGACGGTGAGCTTCAACGCCAGCCAGGAGCAGACCTATGCCCTCTGCAAACAACTGCGCTGGTTCACCATGGCCGAAAGCCTGGGCGGCATCGAAAGCCTGATCTGCCACCCCGCCACCATGACCCACGCGGCGGTATCCGCCGATGTGAAGGCCAAGCTGGGCATCGACGACGGCTTGGTGCGCTTCTCGGTGGGCTGCGAAGACCTCGCCGATCTACAGGCCGATCTGGACCAGGCCCTGGAGCTGCTGGCGTGAGTCCCCGCAATCTGCTGAGCGATCCGGCCTGGCAGGGCTCTGATCTCGGCCATCCCCTGCCCGACTCCCCCCATGCGGTGTCTGTGGCGCTGCCGCGCTGGCGCGATGTGATCGCCTACGAGGAGAAGGATCCGGCCTGCCGCGATGCCCTGCAGACGATCTATCCCCGCTTCGGCCTGCATCCGCTGATCCGACAACTGGTTCAGCCTTCAGAACTTGCAGGCACCACGGTCTGGCCCTACCCCACCGAAGCGGCAGCCCAAGCAGCCCTGGCCCACTGCCAACGCAAGGCACCGGAGAGCCGCTCGGAGCTGATTGCCATTGCTGGGCTGACCTGCCTGCGCAGTGATGCAGCGGCGAGCGCCCATGCCAAAGCGTTCTGGCAGCACACCGGCCTGGGCCTCTCCTCCCGCCAGGCCGCCATCGCCCTGGGGAAAGAGACATCCCCCAGCAGCACATCCGGCGACGCGGCCCGCGAGCTGATTCGAAAGCGCCTGGCTGGCATCCATGGCGTCGACGCCCAGCAGATCAGCCTGCATCCAGCGGGAATGGCCGGCCTGTATGCGGCCCTCAGCGCCATCCAAACGCTGCGGCCGGGGAAGCCCACGCTGCAGCTGGGCTTCCCCTATGTGGATGTGCTGAAGCAGCCGCAGGTGGTGTTTCACGGTGGCGAGCTGTTGCAACCGCAGAGCCTCGCCGAGGTGGAAGCGGCCCTGGATCAGCTCCAGCCGGCGGCCGTGATTGTGGAGCTGCCCAGCAATCCGCTGCTGCGCTGCATGGATCTGCCGGGCGTGTCGGCCCTGGCCCGCAGCCGCGGCATCCCAGTGATTGCCGATGACACGATCGGCACCGGCATCAACCTCAACGCCCTGCCCTACGCCGATCTGATCTTCACCTCACTCACCAAGAGCTTCGCCGGCCGCGGTGATGTGATGGCTGGCAGTGTGCTGGTGAGCCCGCAGTCGCCCTGGGCGGCCTCCCTGCTGGCGGCGGTTCCAGCCATCGCCCCCCTCAGCGATGCCGATGCCATCTCCCTGGAGATCGCCAGCCGGGATGTGCTCCAGCGGGTGCCGCAACTCGATGCGAACGCCCTGCTTCTGGCGGAACGGCTCGAAGCCCATCCAGCCGTGAAGCGGGTGCTGCATCCAAAGAGCTGCCCCAACTTCCGCGCCTTGATGCGCAGCGGAGCTGGCCACGGCTGCCTGCTCTCCTTTGAACTGAAGGGAGGCCAAGAGCACTCCAAACGGGTTTACGACGCGCTTCGGATCAGCAAAGGCCCCAGCCTTGGCACCGATTTCAGTCTGGTGTGCCCCTACACCCAGCTGGCCCACTACGACGAACTGAGCTGGGCGGAGCAATGCGGTGTGCCGGCTGATCTGCTCCGGGTGTCCGTCGGTCTGGAAGACCCCGAGGCACTGTGGATGCGATTTGAGCAAGCGTTTGCTGACGAAGAGTCCGGTGAGACTCTGAAAAAGCCCTTAACAACTGGGTGAGGAGAGGCTTTCGATCATTAGCTTGTTTTCTTCGGGCCCCTCTACAGCAGCTCCATGTCCCGCATTTACGACGACAACAGCCAGGCCATCGGCAACACCCCGCTGGTCAAGCTGAACAACGTCACCAAAAACTGCAAGGCCACTGTGCTGGCCAAGGTTGAGGGGCGCAACCCCGCCTACAGCGTCAAATGCCGGATCGGCGCCAACATGATTTGGGACGCAGAAAAGAGCGGAAAGCTCACCAAGGGCAAGGTGATTGTTGAGCCCACCTCCGGCAACACCGGCATCGCTCTGGCCTTCACCGCCGCAGCCCGCGGGTACAAGCTGATCCTGACGATGCCCGAGTCGATGTCGATCGAGCGGCGTCGGGTCATGGCCGTGCTCGGGGCTGAACTGATCCTCACCGAGGCCGCCAAAGGCATGCCCGGCGCGATCGCCAAGGCCAAGGAAATCGCTGATAGCGATCCGGCCAAGTACTTCATGCCCGGCCAGTTCGACAATCCCGCCAACCCCGAAATCCACTTCAAGACCACCGGTCCTGAAATCTGGAACGACTGCGATGGCGCCATTGACGTGCTCGTAGCCGGCGTCGGCACCGGTGGCACCATCACCGGCGTCTCCCGTTACATCAAGAATGAAGCGGGCAAGGCGATCGAATCTGTGGCCGTTGAACCGACCAACAGCCCGGTGATCACCCAGACCATGAACGGTGAGGCCGTCAAACCCGGTCCCCACAAAATCCAGGGCATCGGTGCCGGCTTCATCCCCCAGAACCTCGACCTCTCCGTGGTCGACAAGGTGGAGCAGGTGACCAACGAGGAGTCCGTTGCCATGGCCCTGCGCCTGGCCCAGGAGGAAGGCCTGCTGGTGGGCATCTCCTGCGGTGCCGCCGCTGCAGCCGCCATTCGTCTGGCCGAGAAAGATGAGTACGCCGGCAAAACCATCGTGGTGGTGCTGCCCGACCTGGCCGAGCGTTACCTCTCCTCGGTGATGTTTGCTGAAGTGCCGACCGGCATCATCGAGCAACCGGTGGCTGTCTGAGCTGGCTCCACCAGAAGCCTTGGCCCCGTCGTTGACGGGGCTTTTTTTATGGCCTCAGCGTGAACCGTTCAGGTCTCAGCGTGCTGGTGGGCGGGCCTGGGGCTGCACCGCCGCTGCATCAATCCACATGGCATCGCCATAGGAGAAGAAGCGATAGCTCCTTTCAATCGCTTCGGCGTAGAGCTTCAACAGGGTTTCCCGGCCGATCAGGGCACTCACCAACAGCAGCAGAGAGCTTTTGGGCAGATGGAAGTTGGTGAGCAGGGCTTGAATCACCTTGAACTGATAGCCCGGCTGAATCACCAGATCCACCGGCCCGGTGTAGGGCTTGAGAACACCGCCATGGGCTTGAGCGGCCCCCTCCAGGGCACGAACACTCGTGGTGCCCACCGCAATCACCCGGCCTCGACAAGCCTGCACCGCCTCCACTACAGCAGGGCTGACATCCACCCATTCACTGTGCAACTCCAAGGCGGTGAGGTCTTCCGTTTCAACGGGGCGAAAGGTGCCGAGGCCCACATGCAGGGTGATCCGGGCCAGATCCACCCCTTTCTTCTGCAAGCCCGCCAGCAGTTCATCACTGAAATGCAACCCCGCCGTCGGGGCGGCCACCGCACCGGGGCGGTCGGCGTAACGGGTCTGATAGCGCTGGCTGTCGCTGGGGTCGTGCCGTTCGATGTAGGGCGGTAGAGGCACCTCGCCCACGTCATTGAGCAAACCCTCAATGGTTTCGGCATCCCTGCAATCACTGGGGAACTGCACCACCCGTCCACCACTGGCGGGGTCTTCTGCAAGCACCGTCAGGCTGATCGAGGTGCCATCAATCGTGAGGCTGTCGCCGGGCCGCATGCGCTTGGCAGGACGGGCCAGGCAAAGCCAGCGGCCCTCCCCCCGCGGCTCCAGCACCAGCAACTCGGACAGCCCACCCCCGGAACGACGCACCGCCAGGCGGGCCTTCAACACCCGGGTGTCGTTCACCACCAGCAGATCACCAGGCTGCAGCTGCTCGAGCAGATCCCACACCTGGCCGTGAGCAGCATCCATTGATGGCTCCCCCTGGGGGGGAGCCATCAACAAGCGAGCGCTGTGGCGGGGCTCAACCGGTGCCTGAGCGATGCGCTCAGGCGGCAGCGGGTAGTCGTAGCTGCTGAGTTGCAGGTCCCTGGGGTCAGGCACGCGGGCGACCGATCAGAGCGCCAGGCTTTCTGGACGGTTCTCGATCAGATCGGCGAGATCCTTCAGGAATGCGGCACCGTCGGCGCCGTAAATCACGCGGTGATCCGCCGTGAGGTTCACCTGCATCTGACGCTTGACGGCGATGGAGCCGTCCTTGTTCGCCACCACCGTGGGGCGTGATGCCGCCACGGCGAGAATGGCCCCGGTGCCTGGGGGAAGGATCGCGTCGAAGCGATCAACACCGAACATGCCGAGGTTGGAGAGGGTGAAGGTGCCCGTGGAATACTCCTCCGGCTGCAGCTGCTTGCTGCGGGAGCGCTTGACCAGATCACCCCACTGACGCGACATCTCGTAGAGATCGGTGCGATCGGCATTGCGCAGCACCGGCGTGATCAAGCCACCGTCTTCCATCGCCACGGCAACAGCCACGTTCACATCGGCTGGATAGGCCATGCCTGCAGCGGTGGTGGCGGCATTCACCTGGGGATGACGCGCCAGGGTGGCGGCCACAGCCTTGGCCAGCAGCGCCGTCATCGTGACGCCCTTGGGCTTCACCTGTTTGTAGAAGGCATCCAGCTTGTCGGTGGTGATGGTGTAACCAACGCGGAAGCAGGGAACCGCCAGGCTCGCCTCCATGTTTTTGTTCACCGCACCCTGGAGGGTGTTGAAGGCCACGGTTTCGCCGGGCCGACCAAAACTGTTGCCCGCAGGCGCTGCTGGGGCCCCTGCTGCTGCAGCGCCTACCGAGGCAGCAGCGGGAGCCGTTCCTTCCGCCACCCTGGGCACGGAGATGGGCTGACCGGAGGCTTGCTCCACGTCTTCGGCCTGAATCCGGCCATGGGGGCCGCTGCCGCGCACGGTGGCCAGGTCCACACCCATCTGGGAGGCGAGCTTCTTGGCCCGGGGGCTGGCCACGATGCGACCGTCGTTCACCACCGGTGCCGACGGTGCAGGGGCAGCAACAGGTGCCGGGGCGGGGGCAGGAGTCGGAGCTGGGGTCTGAACCGCAGCTTGAGTGGGCGCCGGAGCCGGTGCAGGGGCGGGCGCCGCAGCAGGAGCGCTGGGGGCCTTGGCCTGGGCGTCGGCGATTTCAGCCTCTGTTTCGACAATCAGACCGATGGTTTCGCCCACCGGTGCCGTGCTTCCAGCAGGCATCAGGACCGCTGCGAGGTAGCCGTCCTGGAACGACTCAACGTCCATGTCCGCTTTGTCGGACTCAACGACAAGAACCGACTCGCCCCGAGCCACCTTGTCTCCGGGCTGTTTCAGCCACTCCACGATCTTCCCCTCCGTCATGGTGGAGCTGAGGGCAGGCATGAAGATGTCTGTGGTCGCCAAAACCGTCTCCGGGAGGGCAGATCAGGGGAGTTTACGAGTCAGCAGAGGCCAGCCGATCAGGCTTCCTCAATCGACTGCACAACGCCATCCTTCACAACGATGGCCACCTGCATCTTCTGCACCAGGTTGTCGCCGACCTTCAGCTCACAGCTGCTCTCCAGCTGACCCTGCTCAACGATCTGGTCCATCTCCAGCTCACGCACCTGGGCCTGCTGCTGAAGCAGGTTGCGCTTCTGCTCCTCCAGCTCGGCGCGCTTGGCCGCCACCTGCTGTTGGATCTGCGCCACCTGATCCTGCACGCGGGGATCAAGGGGGTTGGCGCTCTGACGACGCACCTGGTCCACCACGTCCTGACCTTCCTGTTCCAGCTGAGCCAGCTGTTGGTCAGCGGTGGCGATGCCATTGCTGAGCTCGCGCTCTGCTTCTTCTTTCCAAGTGGGCGTCACGACGGCGCGGACGGTGATCGGACGCTTGATCGTCAGGGAGGTGCCGTCGGACATGGGTTCTTGGGAGACGGCCAAAGCGTGTCAGCCCTTCCACGTGGGGTCAATCACCGGACAACCGACCACCCGCAAAGCCTCGTCAGCCGCGGTCAACGTCCGTAAAGGCCATCGATCAACTGCTGATCGCGGCTGGTGATGCGATCACGGCGCTGCTTCAGGGTCTGGGTCAGGAGTCCGTTCTCAATGCTGAAGGGATCCACAAGCACCACCCCGGCCAGCCGTTCATCACCCCGGGAACCCGACCGCTGCTTGAGCAAGCGGTTGCATTCGCGCATCAACAAACGAAGCAGGGCCGGATCACCGGGTTGGCCGCCCAGATCCTGCGCCACGCTCACGCCGGCTTCAGCCGCCCAGGCCACGATCGCCTCAGCACGGGGAACGATCAGGCCACCGAGCTGGCGTTCGTCCTGACCCACCAGCATCACCTGCTCGATCAGGGGGCTGGCCACCAGGGCCTCTTCCAGGGGGCCGGGCTCGATATTCTCGCCACTGCTCAACACAATCGTGTCCTTGGCCCGTCCGGTAAGGGCCACCGAACCATCCGGCAAGAGCATGCCGAGATCGCCGGTGTCAAACCATCCCGCGGCATCGAGAACCTTTGCGCTGGCCTCGGGTTTGCCGAGGTAGCCCGCCATCACCTGGGGGCCCCGCACCATCACCCGCCCCCGTTGCCGGAAGCCCAGGGGCTGGCCGTTGTCGGGATCGACGATCCGGAATTCGGTCTGGGGCATCGGCAGCCCGGAGCTGCCGCGGATGTTGCGCCAGGGCCTGCGGCAACTCACCACAGGGCTGGTTTCGGTGAGGCCATAGCCCACCAGCAGCTCAATCCCCACCGCTTCAAAAAAGGCATCGATGTGGGGGGCGATAGCACCGCCACCACTGATCGGATAGGCGAGCTGACCGCCACTGAGCTGGCGACGCAGCTTCGGCCAGATCAAGGTCGAGGCCAGGGCATGCAGGGGCCAGCGCAGGGCCGCGGAGCCGCAGGCACGCAGCCGGCCGGCCGCTGACACCGGTTCCAGCAGGAGGTTGCGCGCCGTGCGCACGGCTTTGCGCTGGGCAGCGCTGTTGGCCAACGCCGCCCGCAGCAGGCGCTGCCGGGAGGGGGGGAAGGTCTTGAGCACATCCTCAAATCCAGCCTGAACCGCCTCCCACAGCCGCGGCACGGTGGCCATCGCGATCGGCCGGACCCGCGGCAGATCCTTCTTGAGTTGCTTGATGGTTGTGTAGGTCTGCGTGCAGGCGCAGGAGAGGAAGAAGTAGCTGGCACTGCGCTCGTAGGCATGCCAGATGGGCAACACACTCAGCACCGGAGCACCGGGATCGGGATAGGCCACACAGGCCAGTGATCTCATCTGATGCAGCAGGTTGGCGTGGGTCAACGGGACCCCTTTGGGTTGGCCGGTCGTACCCGAGGTGTACAGAACAGTGGCCACGGCGTCTCGCCCCCCCGCCGGGCCAACGGGATCAAGGCCGGCCCCTGACGCCAGAAACGCCTCCCAGCCCATGGCGCCCTCGGCAGGCTCCCCTTCCAGCTGAAGCACGAAACGGAGCTGAGCCCTTTGCTCTGGGAGAAGGGCCAGACGACGCCACACATCAGCGTTCTGCACCACCAGGGCCGTCGCCCGGCAATCCGAAAGGATGTAGCGCAGCTCCTCCACCGGGGCCGAGGCACCGCGCACGGCATCAGCGGCACCGGCACGCATCAGGCCCTGATCCGCCACCAGCCAGCGGGGGCTGTTCTCAGCAAACAGAGCCACCACATCGCCATCGTTCACGCCATGGCGCCGGAAGGCGGCGGCAGCGGTGGCGATGCGCTCCGCCAGTTCGCCGAAATTGAAGCGTTCGGGATGCGCCACATGGGGCGCATCGACGGCGGCAATCAGCCCGTGGCGGTCGGCGAGCCAGGGCCACACCGCATCGACCCTCTGCAACTTCTGAACGTGGGCATGACGCTGCAAAGCGTCCGTTTCACGGGTTGTCGGGCTCCAGCTGGCCGTCATCCGAGACAGGGGTTCAAACAGCTCAGGTCTATCTCGCTTCCTCCTCCCAGACCAGACCGAAACGATGGGCCAGTGCTTGCCGAAGCAACGGCTGCACCTCAGCCGACGTGAGCCCTGGCAACCAGTCTGCAAGCCGCCCAACCGCACGACCGGTGAGCCCACAGGGGGTGACCTGCTCAAACCCCTGCATCGAACAATCAACGTTCAGGGCCAGGCCGTGCTGGGTGATCCAGCGACGACAACCCACACCGATGGCGGCGACCTTGCGGTTGTCCAACCAGAGGCCGGTCAACCCCGGCAGACGCTGACCCTCCAGGCCCAACTCCGCCAGAACATCAAGAACGACTTGTTCCAGCTGCCGCAGATACCAGTGCAAATCGGGCGTGCGGCGCTGAAGGTCCAACACCGGGTAGGCCACCAGTTGGCCGGGCAGGTGATGGGTCACCTCCCCGCCCCGATCGATCCGGTACAAAGGTGCCGGTGGCTCAGCGGGATCGAAATGCAGGTGCTCCTCGCTGGCACCACGGCCAAGGGTGTAACAGGTCTGGTGCTGCAGGATCCAGACCGCCTCCGGAGCCGATGGATCAGCAAGAAGAGTGCTCTGCCAGCGCTGTTGCGCCGACCAGGCGGCATCGAATCGAACCGGATCACCGGGCTCGAAAAGAAATGCACGCTGGGGGTGGGCCGAATCGTGCGCCGTATCTAATTTGCCGATAACAACCGGCACAGGAGTGAGGCATGAAGTTGCTGATCCATGGTCGCAACCTCGAGATCACGCCGGCGTTGCGGGATTACACCCAAACCAAATTGGAGCGGGCCACATCGCACTTCGGTGATGCTGTTCGCGAGGCCGACGTCCATCTCTCCGTGGCCCGCAATCCCCGTGTGCCGCAACAGACCGCCGAGGTGACGGTCTTTGCCAACGGCACGGTGATCCGCGCCCAAGAACGCAGTGAAAACCTGTACGCCAGCATCGATCTGGCCGCCGGGAAACTGGCCCGCCAACTGCGCCGCTGGAAGGAACGCCACAGCGATCACCATCACAGCCACGGCCACAGCGCCAGCCACACCCCCAGCACGGATGTGGTCAACGATGCATCCCCCGTTGAAGCCTCCCTTTTGCAAGGGCGCGAGGCGGAACTGCCGGATCCAGGTGTGCGACGAAAATATTTCGCCATGCCGCCCATGGGCCTGGAGGAGGCACGCCGTCAATTGGATCTGATCGACCACGACTTCTACCTGTTCCGGGAGAAGGAAAGCGATCAGTTGCAGGTGATCTACCGACGCAACCACGGGGGGTATGGGGTGATTCAGGCTCGTGAGTGACCTCCCGGCCCGCCATGGCTGATTCAGCCCAAGAGCTCCCCGACCTACCCCCCCGGCTTGATCAGGCGATACTCGACCCCCTGCTGACCCGGGACCAGCTTCAAGCCCTCTGTGATTCCGGAATGCAGGAGGGCGTGCGGGCCATCTGCACCACACCCCGTCAGCTGCCGCTGCTGCGGGAACGCATCGGGACGACCGACGCAGGTCCTCGCCTGGTGGCGGTCATCGGCTTTCCCTTCGGAACCATTCCCGCTGAGCTCAAGCTGGCGGAAGCGGAGTGGTGTGCCGCCCATGGCGCCCAGGAACTCGATGTCGTGCCCGATTTCAGCGCTTTGGCGAACGGCGATTCAGGCGCGTTTGCCGAGGAACTCGCCGCACTCTGCGAGCTGGGGCTTCCCGTGCGGGCCGTCCTGGACATGGCCCGTCTGGAGAATGAACAGCTGGAACTGGCCGTGGAGGCCGCCATTGATGCTGGCGCTGCGGGACTGCAGACCAGCAACGGCTTTGGCCCGGCTTGCCATGCCGATCAGATCCTTGCGTTGAAACAGCTGATCCGCAAACGCTGCGCCATCAAGGCAGCCGGTGGTATCCACAGCCTCAGCCATGCAGGAGACCTGCTGTTGGCGGGGGCCGATCTGCTGGGCACCAGCAGCGCGCCGGCTCTTCTGCAGGCCCAGCGCCGCCCCGCGGCCTGAATGGCAGAACGACGCCTCACCGGACTCGCCCTCAAAGTGGGACCCCTCGGCGAGCACGACCGCCTGCTGAGCCTGCTCAGTGATGCGGAGGGCGTCAGTCGCTTCGCCGTTCCCGGAGCGCGCCGCCCCAAGAGCAGTCTGGCCGCCGCGGCCCCCCTCACCCTGCTGGAACTGCAGGTGGGAGGACGCAGCGGCCTGGCCCGGGTGCGACAACTGCGGGTGCTGCGCAGTTTTTCCGGCCTCGGGCAACAGCTGGAAACCCTGGCTGCGGCGCAGGCGCTTTGTGATCTGTGCCTTCAACTGGCGGCCCAGGACCCTGTGGACGGGCTGCTGGACACGATGCAGCTGCACCTGGAACGCCTGGAGGAGCACCGAGCTGACCCGGAGCTGGTGCTGGCCGGAACGGTCCAGGCCTGCATCCATCTGCTCACCCTGGGGGGTTATGGACTGCCGTTGCAAACCTGCTGCATCACGGGCGATCCCCTCGAGCCACCGCTTGGCCAGTGGGACTGGCGCTGCAGCCTGCTGCCGCAGGACGGCTTTGCGATCGATGAGCAGCCTGGGGCGGCGATTCAGCTGAATCCCTCCGAACTGGCCCTGCTCCAGCGACTGACCCGGGCCGAACTGCCCCGTCGCCGGGACGGTGCGCTGATGGGCCCCCCAGCCGTGTGGCGCCGGCTGCTGCGGGTGGTTGAGATCTGGAGCCGGACGCATCTGAATCGACCCAGCAAAGCCCTGGCCATGCTGCGAGAGACGCTCCTGGAAGGCGCGTGAGCCATCATGGCCGCGATGCAATTGCCCCTTGAGCGGACCGAGCCTCACCACCCCTGAACCCGCTCTGCCCACCGGCAGCAATCCGGAGGGAAAGCGTGGCTTGGAAGCCGTGCTGCGCCTCAAGGACTTCCGCAAACTCTGGCTGGGCCAGATCTTCTCGCAGCTGGCGGACAAGTTCTACATCGTGCTGATGGTCTTCCTGATCGATCAGCACCTGCTGCTGAAGGGGCAGGGAAGCGGCGTGCTGGCGGAGATGGCCTCGGATTACGGCCTCGACATCAGCACACGCACCCAGGTGATCACCCTGCTGGCCACAGGCATTTTTGTGGCCAACACCATCCCGGCCATGCTGCTGGGAACGGTGGCTGGGGTCTGGGCGGACCGCTGGCCCAAGCGTCGGGTGATGGTGGCCAGCAATGCCATCCGAGCCCTGTTGGTGGTGTTCGCACCGCTCTGTCTGCTGCCGGGGCCCATCTGGCTTGGTCTGCCCTGGGGCTACTGGGGGCTGGTGGGGATGACCTTCCTGGAATCGATCCTGACCCAGTTTTTCGCCCCCTCGGAACAGGCCACGATTCCTGTGGTGGTGCCGGGGGATCATCTGTTGGCGGCCAACTCCCTCTACCAAGCCACCAGCATGGGGGCGACGATCCTGGGATTCGCGCTGGGGGAACCGATTCTTCGTGCCCTGCACAGCAGCCTGGCGATCATCGGCATCGATGGCGGCGAGTTTCTGCTACTTCCGCTCTGTTACGGCCTCGCGGCCCTCAGCCTGTCGCGCCTGAAGCTGCAGGAAGCCCCCAAGCCCCCCTCAAATACATCGGTGTGGACGGAGATCGGCGAAGGATTGCAGGTGCTGCGCCGGGTGCCTTCAGTGCGTGGCGCCATGATTCATCTGGTGCTGCTCTACAGCCTATTGGCAGCGCTTTACGTGTTGGCGCTCCAGCTGGCTGCCCTGATCGAGAACCTGGGGCCCTCAGGCTTTGGTGCCCTGCTGGCCATGAGTGGACTGGGCATGGCGATCGGAGCTGTGGTGATCGCCCAACTGGGCCATCGGTTCAGCCGCCGCCGGCTCACGGCAGCAGGCCTGGGAACCATCACCTGGACCCTGGTGCTGCTCAGCCAGCTGCGGGGATCCCTGGCCTTCACCCTGAGCCTCTGCGGAATCCTGGGCATCGGCGCAGCTCTTGTGGCGATCCCCGCGCAGACCACGATTCAGGAAGAAACCCCCGAAACCGAGCGCGGCAGGGTGTTCGGACTACAGAACAACCTGATCAACATCGCCCTGAGCCTGCCGCTTGTGCTGGCGGGCACCCTGGTGAGCAGCATTGGTCTTCAACCGGTGCTGTGGCTGCTGGCGGGGTTGGCCCTGGTGGCAGCGTTGATCGAACGACCGTGGCAGCGCTGCTAACTTGCCTTTTCGCCTGAGGAGGCCCAACCCGCTTGGCGCAGATTGCGTGGCTCGGCAAGAAGTCTCCCTTCTGCGGGAATGTGTCCTACGGGATCAGCACCACGGAGGCCCTGCGCAAACGCGGGCATCAGGTGCACTTCATCCATTTCGATAACCCGCGCAGCCCGGAGCGCGACAACACATCGCTGCTTGCCAACGACCCGGACGTCAGCCTGCCTTATCTGGTCAAATCGCAGGTCTACACGATCCCTTCACCCGGGGCGCAGCGGGAGCTGAGGGAATCCCTGGAGCGGCTGCAGCCCGATCTCGTGCACGCCAGCCTCACCCTTTCGCCTCTGGATTTCCGCCTGCCTGAGCTGTGTCAGCAGCTGGGCGTGCCCCTGGTGGCCACCTTTCATCCCCCCTTCGATGCAGGCCTGCGCAACCTGACGGCGGGCACCCAACAGCTCACGTACCAGCTGTATGCACCGGCCCTGGCCCGCTACGACCGGGTGATCGTGTTTTCACAGCTTCAGTCGGACTTTCTCGAGCGCCTGGGCGTTCCCGCCGATCGACTGACGGTGATTCCCAATGGTGTGGACCCCGACCGCTGGTGCCCCACCAGCCCCGGCACCCTTTCGCTGATGCATCAGCAGGTGCGGCAACGGCTGGGGCGAGAACGGATTTTCCTCTACATGGGACGTCTTGCAACGGAGAAGAACGTTGAAGCCCTGCTACGGGCCTGGCGGCTGGTTTCACCGGAGGGCTGCCGATTGGTGATCGTCGGCGACGGGCCACTGCGCAACAGCCTGATGAACCAGTTCAACGACGATCGGATCCTCTGGTGGGGCCACGAGCCAGACCTGGACACCCGGGTTGCTCTTCTCCAGTGCGCTGAGGTCTTCATCCTGCCGAGCCTTGTGGAGGGCCTGTCGCTGGCCTTGCTGGAGGCGATGGCCAGCGGAACAGCCTGCGTGGCCACCGATGCCGGTGCCGATGGCGAGGCGCTGGAGCAAGGGGCGGGAATCGTGCTGAGTACCCAGGGCGTCACCACCCAGTTGCGCACACTGCTGCCGGTGCTCAGGGACCAGCCGGTGCTGACCGCGGAACTGGGCCGCAAAGCCCGCCTCCGCGCCTTGGAGCGCTACACGATTTCCAGCAACATCGACGCCCTCGAACAGCTCTATGCCGACCTGATGCAAACCAGCACGGTCGCCGCCTGAGCCAGGCCCTCAGCGCCAGTCCAAGCCAGGAACCCAGTCCACAATCGCTGGGGTAACTGCGGCGTATTGGCTGTAATCCGGATGCAGCACCCGCAACCCCTGCTCCTCGAAGCGGGCTTTGCCCCGCAGCACAGCCGCCAGGCTGACCAACAGCAACAGATGCAGCGGGCTGCCTGTGGCCAGCACCACTCCTGCGGAACACAGCAACACCGCCCGGTACAAGGGATGCCGACAGATGGCGTAGGAACCTGTGGCGATCAACTGATTCGCCGGCTTGGGCGCCGGCAGCGGCGAAAGGCTGGCCCCGAGACAGCGAAACGCCTCAAGGGCCCGAAACAGACCAAAAGCCAACAGCAGCAGGCCCAGCCCGAACAGGGGTTTGGGCCAAATCGCCACACCGAAGCTGGCGGGAGCTGGCCAGACCGGCAGCAGATGGGCCGTGATCAGCAGCAGCTGGGCCAGCAGCCACCACTCACCCCGGCGGTTGTCCAACCAGCCGCCCCAACTGAAGCCCCAATCGGAGAACATTCACTCGCTCACCACCAATGTTCGGACGTTACGGCGCTGCACCAAACCCGCCAGGGTCTGCATGTCGTCCCAGCGAATCAAGCCCACACAGCCGAGTGTGCCGCTGTTGGCGTTGCGGTTGGCACTGGGGTCGAGATGGATGCCCAGATGGCCTCGCCCCGTGGGGAACTGCGGTTCAATCCCAATCCAGATCGGCCCGAGCTCCCGCGGATCCGCGGGGCCCAGGGGCTCCACCGGCCCAAGGACGTAGCGACCGGCGGGAAGCGGCGCGCGGGTGCCGGAGCGATAGCGATCGGCGTTCTGACGGTGGGCCCGACCGCTGACGGCATCGAAGTGCTGCACGGGCTGACCTGGGGTTTCCAAACGCAGACTCCAGATGGGATCGCCCGTGCGCGGGAGCGATCGCGTGGTGCGGTTCAGCACCAAGACCGACTCGTTGGCGGAGGTGGAGATGGATGGCGACGTGGTGGGGAGCCTGGAGGCAGAGGCCAGATCCATCTCAGCGGCAGAACAGGGCACAACCAACAGCGCCAGCAGCTTCAACGCGAGACACGACCGAACGACCACAGCAGCCAGGCAAAGAGGCCGGAACCCTATGGGCGGTTTTTATTCGCTGAGAAAATAAAAACCAGCACTCTCACTGTCCCCTTCTGAGACCCAGCTCGAGAAAAGGCTCAGAGCTCGTTTTCGGCCAGCCGCAGCGCTTCAGCCTCCTTGGTTGGATCCAGGGCGCAGCTGTCATCCAGCAGGCGCTGCAGGCGCAGGCTGACGGCGACCACCAGGGGATTGGTCAGCACGCGCCGGCTGATGCCCAACTCCTCGAGCGAAATCGCCAGGGCTTGGCCGGCCTGGCGGCGCGGCAAACGCCCCTTCTCCACCTGACAGTCGCTGCTGGCCTTGGCCATGGCGGCATAGCCGCGAATGCGGCGGGCCAGCACCACCACGGCAACCCGGCGCTGAACCTCGGGTGCCAAAGGAGCATCCTCGGCAGCAACAGGAATGGGTGTTGCCATCGGCAGACCCAACAACAGCGCAGCCAGGAAGCGGTGGAGACGCATCAAGGTGTCTGGAACGCCCCCTCAGTCAAGCCTGGGAAATCGCTGGGCGATGCTGCTGCCGGTGTACTGCGCCACCCATCCCTCGGGGTTGTTGAACCAACGCACAGCACAGAACTGAGGCTGAGAGCCCATGTCAAACCAATGACGGGTCCCGGCAGGGACCCGCATCAGGTCGCCCCGTTCGCACAGCACGCTGAGCACCTCGGAACCGATGTGCAGCACAAACAGGCCGCACCCTTCCACAAAAAAGCGCACTTCGTCTTCGGCATGGGTGTGCTCCTCAAGGAACTTGCGGCGCAGGGGCTCGCGATCGGGGTGATCCGGCGTCATCCGAATCGCGTCGACCGTGGCGTAACCGCCATCGCGTTGAACCCGAGCGATGGCATCGGCATAGGCCTGGAGAATGGTGGCCTGGTCGGCTCCCTCCGGCAGACCCTGCTCCGCCAGCCATTGCTCAAAGCCGATGCCCCGGCGGCTGAGCTCCGACTGAATCACGGCCGGATCGTTGCTCTCCAGCGCAGGCATGGGCCCATTCGCAGCATGGGCTGAGCTTTCGTCTGGAAAGATGCTGAGACGACTCATCGTCTGGACCCCGGGCGCATCGACTGCTGACCATCATCGATCCCGCCACGACTGGGGGTCTCACACTGGTGGGGGTCGGCCCCGGCGATCCTTCCCTGCTCACCCTGGCCGCCGTTGAAGCCATCCGCCAAGCGGAGGTGGTGGCCTACCCGGTCGGACGACCGGGGGCCGACAGCATGGCCGCCAAAATCGCCGCAGCCTGGATCCGCAGCGACCATCAGCGTCTGCCCTTGTTGTTCCCGATGGTGGAAGCCCCCGAACCGCGTCGCACCGCCTGGGGAGCAGCGGCGCAGGAGCTGCAGCAGGCCATCCGTTCCGGCCAGCAGGTGGCACTGCTGTGTGAGGGAGATGCCTCGCTGTTTGCGAGTTGCAGCTACGTGCTGCTGGCCCTGCGTCAGGCGTGGCCCGACTGTCCCATCAGCGTGATTCCCGGCATCACCTCCTGCTCGGCAGCCGCGGCTGCGGGCCTCTGGCCCCTCGCTCTGCAGCAGGACCAACTGCTGTTGCGCCCTTGCCCAGACACACCCGAGGAGCTGGAGCGGGTGCTGGACACCGCCGCGGCAGCGGGGCAAGTTCTGGCCCTGCTGAAGCTGGGTCGGCGCTGGAGTTGGGTGCAACCCCTTCTGAAGCAGCGAGGCCTGCTGCAACAAGCCCTGTTTGCCGAGCGGGTCGGCTGGCCCGACCAGCAGATCTGTTGCGCGGATGCAGTGGCAGCCGACCCTCGCCCCTACTTCTCGCTGCTGCTGATCCGGCAGGGATGGCCGGAGGTGCTGCCCTAGGCCAACTCCCGGCTGCGTTCCGCAGCAGCGACAACCGCTTCGATCAAGGCGGAGCGCAGGCCGATGCGTTCGAGCGCGCGGACGCCGGCGATGGTGGTGCCCCCCGGGGAGGTGACCATGTCCTTGAGCTGGGCAGGGTGCAGATCGCGACGGTCCAGCAGCTCAGCCGTTCCAGCCAGGGTGCGGTGGCTCAGCCGCAGGGCCAGGTGCCTGGGAAGACCGGCAGCAACAGCCCCATCGGCCATGGCTTCCGCCACCAGGGCCACAAAGGCAGGGCCCGACGAGGTGAGGGCAAGGAACGCATCGAGCTTGGCTTCCGCCAACTCCAGAACTTCGCCCACATCGGCGAACAGCTGCCGCACCTGATCCCGTTGCCCTTGGTCGATCCCCTCCCCCCAGGCCAGAGCTGTCAAACCAGCTCCCACCAGCGCAGGGGTGTTGGGCACCGCCCGCACACAGCGATGACCGGGAAACAAATGCTGCAACCGCGCCAGAGACACCCCCGCCAACACAGAGATCAACAGCGGTTGACCCACAACAGGTCCTGCAGCTGCCGCAACGGCATCGAGTTGCTGCGGCTTCACCGCAAGCAGCTGGATCGGAGCCGTCCAGACCTGCTGAGCGGAAGGATCATCAGCGGCAACCAAACCGATGCCAGCTGGAAGGCCCCCACGTCGTTGCTCAAGCGAGCCGGATCCTCCGACCACTGCCAACAGCTGGTCGGCCGAAATCCGTCCACGCTCCAGGAGAGGAACCACAAGGGCCTGAGCCATGCGACCCAGGCCGATCACACCGAAAGCGGGCTGCACTGCGGGCTTCAGAGAG
Organism: Synechococcus sp. M16.1; assembly: GCF_014279895.1. Classification (NCBI taxonomy): domain Bacteria; kingdom Bacillati; phylum Cyanobacteriota; class Cyanophyceae; order Synechococcales; family Synechococcaceae; genus Synechococcus; species Synechococcus sp. M16.1. The sequence goes on from NZ_CP047954.1 coordinate 1,536,683, forward strand.
CGGCTGCCCCCCAGGCGGGAGAGGGTGCGCTGGCGGATTCGTCGACATCCGCCACATCGGCCTCACGGCTCACCACCGTTGGAGCCGAGGCTTCGTCTTGACCGGTGTTGGTCACGGTGACGCAGCTGGGGGCGAACAGGAAGATGCTCTCGCCGACGCGCTCCTGGTGTCCATCGATCGCGAAGGTGCCACCAGCAACGAAATCAACAGCACGCTGGGCCTGGTCGGGCTCCATCATCGTGAGGTTGAGGATCACCGTCTTGCGCTCCCGCAGCGCCTGAATGGCCCGAGGCATTTCATCGAAGCTGCGGGGTTCCATCACATTCACCTCGGACACAGCATTGCTGATGCCGGGCATGCCGATCACGTTGGATCCAGGCAGATCACCACCCAGGTCAAACGGGTTGGAGTCTCCAATGGTGGCCAGTGCACCACCGTCAGCCTGCAGGGCGCGCTGGTCCTGGTCATCTTGCTCGTCGTCGTAGGCGAAATCATCCAATTCGCCATCGAGGTAGTCATCGCCAGCGACGACGGCACGGAGACGGGAGATCAGCGACACCTTGGGATTCCTCTCGGTCTGAATGTGGTTCGAAAACCATGTCCCTGGATACCGTTTTCGCTGCGGCGGGGCAAGTCAATTCGCAGCGTCTGTTGACACCAATCTCGAACCGAACAGGGCCGAACCGATCCTGAGCCAGGTGCTGCCCGCTTCAGCAGCCTCTTTCCAGTCCGTGCTCATCCCCATCGAGCACTCCGCCAAGGCCAGCCGATCCGCCAGGGCGCGGCAGTCGGAAAACAACGCCTTGCGCTGCCCTGGGGCCATCTCGAGCGGCGCCATGGTCATCAGACCCGAGATCCGCAACCCCGGCAGAGCCTGCAGATCAGACCAAATGGCACCGAGTTCATCGGCCGACAGCCCCCCTTTGCTGGGATCGGGCCGCAGTTTCACCTGCAGCAGCACTTCAGGCTGACGGCCCTCCTCCACGGCGATGCGCGACACCCGTTCGGCCAGCGCCAGAGAATCCACCGAGTGAATGACGTCAAAGGCCTTCACCACCGGCCGCACCTTGTTGCTTTGCAGGCGACCAATGAAATGCCAGCGCAAGTTCAGATCGATCAGCTCCTCCTGCTTCGGTAGAGCCTCCTGAACGCGGCTTTCCCCGAAATCACGCTGACCAAGCTTCGCCACGCAACGCACGGACGCGGCTGGATGCCCTTTGCTCACGGCCAGAAGCCTGGATGAAGAGGGGAGGTCTGTCTGGAGCGCCTGCCAACGCGCCGCGAAGGAATCGGTCAAGGGTTCAGATGAACGTCTGATCGAACAGCTGACTCCAGGACTCAAGCTCGTCCGAGCCATCACGACGGCAACGGCCCAGATGCACCTCAGCGTGGTGACGCGCATCCCCGTAGGGAATCACTTCGAACTGGGCACCACGGGGCTGCAAGGTGACCAGGAAAAACATGCGCTGGGCGTACAACGTGGCATAGACGTCACGGCCCTCACCTGCCGGAGCCACCCGGTAGAGCATCCCGAAGGTGGGGTGATTCAAATATCGCTCGGACGCCATGCCGTGATCGGAGCTCATAGAGCACCGTACTGACCGCGGAGCCCAATCACCAACACAAGAACGACCAACGCCAGGCCGTTCAACAGGGGAGCAGCCCGATCGGAAGGGATGCGGAAGTACGACGGACCGAGAATTCGCCCACCACGGGCGACCAGAGCATCGGCCCCCTGCTCAGCCCTGAGAAGGATGTTGGCCAGCAGCCGCTCTCCGACCGCCAGCACCAGGCCGAAACCCGCCTTGAAGCCAAGCTGGCGCAGGTTGACCGCACGGCTGGCGAGAGAACGCAGCAGATTCTGGAGCTCCTCCTGCACCAGAGGCAGAAAGCGAAGTGCCAGCAGCAGTTGAAACCCCAGTCGCTCCACTGGACACCCCAGCCACTTCAATGGCGCCAGGCACCAGCTGAGGGCCCAGACCAGATCCTCAGGAGGGGTCGTGATCAGCATCAGGTTGACGCTGTGAATCACGGTGAAGGTCAAGGTGGACGTGCGCAGCCCCAGCAGCGCCGAGGCCCGATCCACCACCAGCGGCCCCAGCTGGAGACCGCCCAGCTGCAGGGGCCCTAGGCGCAACAGATCCCAGGAGGGGCCTTCCATCTCAAGCCCCGGAAGCTCAGCCGGACTGCGCAGCGGGAAGGCCGCAGGGGGATCCACAGCCGGCAACAACATCGAGAGGAGACCCACCAAAACAGCCAAGGCCGTCAGCACCAGCACAGACCTCCACCACAGCGAGCGAGCCAGGCCACTGCCAAGGGTGATCAGCACCAGAGCCACCACCAGGCCAACGCGCCAGAGGGGCCCCGCCAGAACAGGCGTGAGCAGAAAGACAAGGGACCAGGCCAGCTTCAGGCGAGGGTCCAAGCGCCGGAGCCAACCCGTGGAGCCATCGACGTACTGGCCCATCGGGACCTGGCGCAACCAGTCCATGGTTCAGCCTTTACGACTCTGCTGACGGGCCAGGTCGCGTTCGGCATCGCGCTGTTGCTTACCGCGCCAGAACAGACGCAACGGGCTGCCATCGAAACCGAGGCCCTCGCGGATCTGACGCTCCACATAGCGCCGGTAGGTCTCTCCGAACAATTTGGGGTCGTTGACGAACAGGGTGAAGCTGGGCGGCCGGCTGGCCACCTGGGTGCCGTAATACAGCTTTCCTTGGCGTCCACCGCGAGTGGTGGGGGGACTGCGCCAGCTCAGCGCTTCCTTGAGCACCTCGTTGACAACGGATGTACTGACGCGGCGACGGTGCTGCTCAACCGCCAGGGCAGCCAAGGCAAAGATGCTCTCCACGCGCTGGCCGGTGAGCGCCGAGGTGAACAGCATCGGAGCCCAGTCGAGGAAATAGAGCTTGGAGCGCAGCTCCTTTTCCATCGCCGTCATGGTGTGGCTGTCTTTTTCCACCGCGTCCCACTTGTTGACGACCACCACGCAGGCACGGCCGTCCTCTTCAATGCGACCCGCCAGGCGCTGATCCTGCTCGGTCACCCCATCGAGGGCATCGATCACCAGAACACACACATCACTGCGTTCAATGGCCTTGAAACTCCTGTTGATGCCGAAGAATTCCGGGCCGTAGTTGACGCTGCGCCGCCGGCGGATGCCCGCCGTGTCCACCAGGCGCCAGGGACGATTCTCACGAATGATGCTGGTGTCAATCGTGTCGCGGGTGGTGCCGCGGATCGGGCTGACAATCGCCCGCTGCTCTCCGCAGATGGCATTCAGCAGACTGGATTTCCCGACATTCGGCCGTCCGATGATGGCCATCTGAATCGGCTCCTCCTCGTCACCCTCCTGATCCTTCGGGGGGAAAAAGGTGAGCACCTGATCCAGCAGTTCTCCGGTGCCGGCGCCGTGGATGGCCGAGATCGGATGGGGTTCACCCAGGCCAAGGCCCCAGAATTCGCCGGCCATCGCCAGGCCCTGTTCCGGCGACTCGCACTTGTTCACCGCCAACAGCGTGGGACAGCGGTGACTGCGTAGAAATTCCGCGATGGACTCGTCAGCGGCCGTTAGCCCCTGCTGACCGTCCACGATCACCAGAGCCACACTGGCTTCCTCGAGCGCCAGAGCCGCCTGCTCCCGGATCTCCGGCAGGAACTCGCTGTCGTCGTCGAACACCAGTCCACCGGTGTCGACGACCTTGAACTCCCGATCGCCCCAGTAGCCGTCCTGGTATGTGCGATCACGCGTCACGCCAGGCTGATCGTGAACGATGGCTTCCCGGCTGCGGCACAGCCGATTCACCAAGGTCGACTTACCGACATTGGGGCGTCCGATAATTGCGACGACAGGACGCGCCAAGGGTCTGCTCAGGCCAATCTTTCACCCTACAGAGACGGCATAAAGCCGCTGGAAAACCGAAATTCTTTCGGGGCGAGACTAATAAGTCTCAACTGAGACGGCCAGGGCGAGTTCAGTTGTTCCCTCGCCATGCTCGAGCTCGTCGCCAGCCTTGTGGTCGACCTCTCCGACCAACGCCTGACCGTCTACAACAGCGATCAGGAGGTGGTTCGCGTGATTCCGGTCAGTACCGGCAAAGCCTCAACGCCAACACCGATCTTCAACAGCAAGGTTTATACGAAGTACCGATCCACCACGATGTATGGACGCACCTACACCGTTCCCGGGGTGCCGTTCACGATGTGTGTGAGCGCGAACGAGTCCATCTGCCTCCACGCCGCCCCCTGGCAGGAGAACGCCGGGAAACCCTTCGGCGTGCCCCGCAGCCATGGCTGTGTGCGCATGCCGCTGAACCACGCCCGTTGGCTGTTCCACAACACCCCGAAAGGCACACCCATCACGATTCAGGCCTGAGTTAGGCCACCAGATCACTTCACCGGCAGATCGCCGGGGTGCCCCTGCACCGGATCGGTAGGAGGGGGAAGCTCAGGGCCCAGGGGCCCCTGCTCCGGCAGGGGCTCGCTCCGCTGGGCCAGCCAGGCCAACAGCCAGTTCACGGCGGTGGCCCGTCGGGTTCGGCGGGGGTACAACTCACCGATGCGGTACCCCGCGAAATTGAGCTGTTGTTTGAGCAGCTGTTTGTGTTCCTTGGGAACCGAGCGGGTTAAACGAACCGACGCCGGACGCTCCGCGATCAGCTCGGGAGCCTTAGGGAAAGCATCGGCCCATTCGGGGGGTGTGTCGGGACCGGCGCACCACTGCGGTTCAGCAGGCTGATAGCCCAGACGTTCCCAGATCCTTTCGCAGACAAAGCGATCGCTGCAGCGGTCCTCGAGGATCTGCAACAGCAACGAACGACTGAGCGGCCAGGGCATGTCGGTTGCGTTGTGCAGCATGGACCCATGATTGCTTCACCCCCTCTGCAGCTTCCCGGCAATGGAACCGCGCGTCAGCTGCGCTGCCGCGTGTTGCAGTCGCCGCTGGCAGGGGTGAGCGATCGAATCTTCCGCGGCCTGGTGCGGCGCTGGGCGCCCGACGCGCTGCTGTTCACCGAAATGGTGAACGCCACCAGCCTCGAGATGGGGCATGGACTCTGCAAGGTGGAGTCGCTCGCCGAGGAATCCGGCCCCATCGGCGTGCAACTGTTCGACCATCGCCCCCAGGCCATGGCTGATGCGGCACGACGGGCCGAAGCCAGTGGTGCCTTCCTGATCGACATCAACATGGGTTGCCCTGTTCGCAAGATCGCCCGCAAGGGGGGTGGTTCCGGCTTGATCCGTGATCCCGAGCTGGCCATCAAGATCGTGGAAGCGGTGGCAGACGCCGTGGCCGTGCCCGTCACGGTGAAGACACGCCTGGGTTGGTGTGGCAGTGATGCCGATCCCGTGCACTGGTGCCAACAGCTGGAACAAGCCGGTGCACAACTGCTCACGCTGCATGGACGCACCCGCGAACAGGGCTTCAAGGGCGCTGCGGACTGGAGCGCGATAACTAACGTCCGAAAAGCCCTCACGATCCCCCTGATCGCGAACGGCGACATCAACAGCCCCGATGATGCCCTGCGCTGCCTGGATCAGACCGGCGCAGCGGGAGTGATGGTGGGCCGAGGCACGATGGGAGCTCCATGGCTGGTGGGACAGATCGACGCCGCCTTGGCCGGTCGTGCAATCCCCGCCACACCCAACCCGTCAGCACGGCTTGCACTGGCCCGCGATCAACTGGACGGTCTGGTGGAGGATCGCGGCGACCATGGGCTGCTGATCGCCCGCAAACACATGGGCTGGACCTGCACGGGCTTCCCCGGCGCCTCACGACTGCGGCATGCCCTCATGCGAGCCCCCACGCCCGCCCTGGCCAGGGAGCTGCTGACGCAGCAGATCGACGCCCTTGCCGCGTCCGCCGCATGACAACGGCAGACAACTCCACATGAGGAGCGATCTGTTGCAACGGCTTTGCGATCGCCTCAAATGAAGTGATCGCAAGGGGTCTCATGCTGTAATGGCGCCGACTTCACGCCGGTGAGCCAGCCGATGAGCACCGCATCCAAGCGACGGGGAATCATCCTGGCTGGCGGGAGCGGCACTCGGCTGCATCCGATCACCCAGGCCGTCAGCAAACAACTGCTGCCGGTTTACGACAAGCCAATGATTTATTACCCGCTCAGCACCCTGATGCTGGCGGGAATCCGCGAGGTGCTGATCATCACCACCCCCCACGACCGGGAGTCCTTCCAGCGCTTGCTCGGTGATGGCAGACGCTGGGGGATGACCATCGAGTACGCCGTGCAACCGAGCCCGGATGGCTTAGCTCAGGCGTTCTTGATTGGTGCCGACTTCCTGGCGGGCCACCCCGCTGCCCTGGTTCTGGGAGACAACCTCTTCCACGGGCATGATCTGGTGCCCCAGCTGGTGAACAGCAACGCTCAGGCCCTAGGAGCGACGGTGTTTGCCTACCCCGTCAGTGATCCAGAGCGTTATGGCGTGGCCGAGTTTGATGCCGATGGCCGCGTGCTGAGCCTGGAGGAAAAACCTCAGCAGCCCAAGAGCCGCTACGCGGTCACCGGGTTGTACTTCTACGACGACAGCGTCGTGGAACGAGCTCGTCAGGTAAAGCCATCAGCACGTGGCGAGCTGGAGATCACCGATCTCAATCAGATGTATCTGAATGAAGGGCTGCTGCGGGTGGAGCTGATGGGCCGGGGCATGGCTTGGCTCGACACCGGCACCTGCGATTCCCTCAACGATGCCGGCGGCTACATCCGCACGCTCGAACATCGCCAGGGACTGAAGGTGGGTTGCCCGGAGGAGGTGGCCTGGCGCCAGGGCTGGATCACAGCAGAACAGTTGAGTCAGCTGGCGCAGCCCCTCAAGAAAAGTGGCTACGGCTCCTATCTCCTGCAAATGCTTGAGGAAAGCGTGAGCGATCACGCGGCTCTGCAAACCAGTCTGGAGGTGAGCCATGCAGGTTGAACAACTCAAAACACCGTCCGGTGCGGTGATGCAGGGTCCCCTGCTGATCACGCCCCAGGCCTTCGGCGATGACCGTGGCTGGTTTTACGAAAGCTGGAACCAACGAAAGTTCGATGAAGCCGTCGGCGAATCGGTGCTGTTCTCGCAGGACAACCACTCCCGCTCGATTCAAGGCGTGCTGCGTGGACTGCACTACCAGCTCGCACCGGAACCCCAGGCCAAGCTGGTGCGTGCCTCGGTCGGGGTGATCTACGACGTCGCCGTCGATATCCGACGCAACTCACCAACCTTTGGCACCTGGGTCGGCGCCGAACTGAGTGCCGAGAACAAATGCCAGCTTTGGATTCCTGAGGGCTTCGCCCACGGCTTTCTCACCCTCAGTGACGTTGCTGAGGTGCAATACAAGGCACGAGGGTTCTGGAACAAATCCTGTGAACGGGCCATCGTCTGGAATGATCCAGATCTGGTCATTGCCTGGCCGATCGATCGGCTGCAGGGTGCCGAGGTGAGCCTCTCGAGCAAAGATGCCGAAGCAGCAGGGTTCAAAGCCGCTGAAGCCGCCGGAGACGTTTTCCCATGAAAGTGCTGCTCACCGGAGCTGGCGGTCAGCTGGGTCAGGCTCTGATCACTTCCGCCCCTGAGGGACTCGAGCTGGTGGCCACCAGCCGTGAGCAGCTTGACCTGGCGGACCCTGAAGCCTGCCGCAGCGCCGTGGAACAGCACCAGCCCGACTGGGTGCTCAACTCCGGTGCTTACACAGCGGTGGACAAGGCTGAGTCGGAGCCCGAACTGGCCCACGCCGTGAATGCCGGGGCACCGGAGGCCTTCGCCCGCGCTCTTGATCAACAAGGGGGACGCCTGCTCCAGATCAGCACCGACTTCGTCTTCAACGGAACCCAGGGAACGCCGTATCAACCCGAGCAGGCCCGCGACCCTCTCGGTGCTTACGGCGCCAGCAAAGCTGCTGGAGAAGCTGCGGTCCAATCGATTTTTGGAGCAGGAGGCCGTGGCCTGATCCTGCGCACCAGCTGGGTGATCGGGCCCGTGGGCAGAAACTTCGCCCTCACCATGCTCCGCCTCCACCGGGAACGGGATCAACTGGGTGTTGTCGCCGATCAGGTGGGCTGTCCCACCAGCACCCTCAACCTTGCTCAAGCCTGCTGGCAAACCCTTCAGAGCGCTGGTGACCGGGAATTACCAGCCGTCATGCACTGGAGTGATGCCGGCGCCGCCAGCTGGTACGACGTGGCGGTGGCCGTGGGCCAAATCGGTGCTGACCTGGGGCTCATCGACACTCCCGCAGCCGTTCAACCGATCACAACAGCGGACTACCCGACCCCTGCTGAACGGCCGGCCTATTCCCTTCTGGACTGCACAGCAACCCGAGCCGCCCTGGAACTCAACGGTGAGCACTGGCAACAAGCCCTCAAAACCGTGTTGCAGCAGGCCAAAACGCCATGAACGGCCACTGAGTTCAACACCCCAGCCCCAAACAACCCCCAATCCACGCTCACACCAATGGTTTCGTCCATGCCCTCCGCCTCCGACCTGCTGGGAGATCGCCGCAGAGTTCTGGTCACCGGAGGTGCCGGCTTCATTGGCGGCGCTGTTGTGCGCAGACTTCTGCGGGAGACCAAGGTCACCGTCTTCAACCTCGACAAGATGGGCTATGCCAGCGACCTTTCCTCAATTGAGGAGGTGCTGAGCGAGCTGGGCGAAGAGGCGAACGATCGCCACAGACTGCAGAAGGTGGATCTGACCGATGCAGCAGCCGTTGAGGCTGCGGTGCATGAAGCCGATCCTGATCTGGTGATGCACCTGGCAGCGGAAAGCCACGTGGATCGATCCATCTCCGGCCCCGGAGTGTTCATCGAGAGCAACGTCAACGGCACCTACAACCTCCTGCAGGCGGTGCGGAGCCACTACGAGGGCCTAAGCGGTGAACGCCGGGATGCCTTCCGGATGCACCACATCAGCACCGACGAAGTCTTTGGGTCCCTGGGCGCCGAGGGGCGTTTCTCAGAGACAACGCCCTACGACCCCCGCAGCCCCTACTCCGCCAGCAAGGCAGCGAGCGATCACCTCGTTCAGGCATGGCACCACACCTTTGGGCTTCCTGTGGTGCTCACCAACTGCTCAAACAATTACGGCCCCTGGCAGTTCCCGGAAAAACTCATCCCTGTGGTCACCTTGAAGGCCGCTGGAGGTGAGTCGATTCCTCTCTACGGAGATGGGCTGAATGTGCGGGATTGGTTGTACGTGGAAGACCACGTCGATGCATTGCTTCTGGCGGCCTGCAACGGAGCCTCGGGCCGCAGTTACTGCGTTGGCGGCCACGGTGAACGCACCAACAAGGAGGTTGTTCACGCCATCTGCCAACAGTTGGATCAAAGCCGCCCTGCATCGGCTCCCCACGCCGACCTGATCACGCCGGTGACCGACCGTCCTGGCCACGATCGCCGCTACGCGATTGACCCAGGCCGCATCAGTTCCGAGCTGGGCTGGAGGCCTCGCCACAATGTGGAACAGGGCTTGGCGGAGACCGTGCACTGGTACCTGTCCCATCAGAAATGGTGCAGCAAGGTGCGAGAGCGGGCGGGATATGACGGCAGCAGATTGGGCATTGAAACGGTGAAGCATCAAGGCACAACACCGGACCGTTGATGCGGACCGACGCCACGACCACCGGACAGTGATCACGGATGATCGATGGAACGCTCGATCGCGCCGTGGATCCGATGACGCAGCCGTTCAGGATTGAAACCGACAGCCTGGGGGGCATTGAGGTGATGTCCGAGGCGCTCTGGGGAGCACAGACCCAGCGGTCGCTTCAGAACTTCGCCATCAGCGACGAACGGATCCCGCTTGAAATCATCCAGGCCCTGGCCTGGATCAAGCGCTCCTGCGCCACGGTGAACGGCCAGCATGCGCTTCTGAACCCACAACAGGTGGAGCTGATCTGCACGGCGGCCGATGCCATTGCCGCTGGCCAGCACAACGATCAGTTCCCACTGCGGGTCTGGCAGACCGGAAGCGGGACCCAGACCAACATGAACATCAACGAGGTGATCAGCAATCTGGCGTCTCAGGCCTCAGGCACCGCCCTCGGCAGCCACAGCCCAGTGCACCCGAATGACCACGTCAATCGGTCGCAATCCACCAATGATGTGTTTCCCGCAGCGATTCACGTCGCCGCGGCCAAGCACCTGAAGGACGGGCTGCTGCCGGCGCTCGATGCCCTGGTGCAGGCCTTGGATGCCAAAGCCCAGGCCTGGATGCCCATCGTCAAGATTGGCCGCACCCATCTGCAGGATGCGGTGCCCCTGCGTCTGGGCGATGAAGTGGGCGCCTGGCGGGATCAACTCAAACAAGCCCAGGCATGGCTGGAGGACTGTCTGGTCAGCCTCGGCGATCTTCCCCTGGGGGGCACCGCCGTGGGCACGGGGTTGAACACGCCGCCGGGCTTCCGCCATGCCGTTGCGGACGAGCTGAGCCGGGTCGCCGGCGTCAAGGTTCGTCCCGCTGACAACCTCTTCGCTGTGATGGCCGGCCATGACGCCCTCGTTCAAGCGATGGGCCAACTTCGCCTGCTGGCGGTGGCCCTGCTCCGGATCGCCAACGACGTACGGCTGCTTGGGTGTGGCCCCCGGGCAGGTCTGGGCGAGTTGCGGCTGCCCGCCAACGAACCCGGCAGCTCGATCATGCCGGGAAAAATCAATCCCACCCAGTGCGAAGCCATGGCCATGGTCTGCACCCAGGTGATCGGTCTCGATGGCGCCGTGGCAGCCGCTGGCGCAGGAGGCCATCTGCAGATGAATGTCTACAAGCCCTTGATCGGCTTCAACCTGCTGCAGTCGATCCGCATGCTCAAGGACGCCATGACCAGCTTCCGCCAGAACCTGGTGGAGGGTTTGGAGCCGGATCGGGAGCAGATTCAGCGGTTCGTGGATCGCTCCTTGATGCTGGTCACCGCCTTGACCCCCAGCATTGGTTACGAAAAGGCCAGTTCCATCGCTCAGCATGCCCACCATCAGGGGTTGACGCTGAAGCAGGCGGCCCTGGAGCTCGGCCACATCAGCGAAGTCGACTTTGATCAGCAGGTGAATCCCGGCGCCATGGCCGCTCCGGAGGCCTGACCTCAGGCGGCCCGCTCCGTTGCCGGGTTGAGCGCAGCGGAAGCCGGCACCAGATCCTCGGCTTCAGCCACGGGGAAGCGGTTGATCGCTTTCAGCGCCTGACGGGCATGGCTGCGCAGTTGCTCGCTGATCGCTTCGCAGTAGGGCACCTGGGCCAGAAGGTCCACGGTGCGGCGCATGATGCGCACCACATCGCCCTCATCCAGCGAGGTATTGGCGATCAGATCGCTCCAGGAGGTTCCCCGCGCCCAGGCATCCACAAGGCCCATGAGCTCGGGTTCCCACCAGGCCGGCACCACCACACCGGCGCGTTCCTGGGCCCGCAGCAGCTCGCGACGCAGACCCGAAAGATCCTGCAGGGCTTCCTCAGCTGCAGCAGGCGGTGGAAAGCCACTCCACAGGTCGGGGCGGTTGACCTCGGTGCTGATCGCCTCGAACACCGCTGCCAGGTCTGGGGGGGAAAGGTCATCGAGATGGCCACTCATCAGCGCCAGCCCCAGCCAGAGTTCGTTGTCGCCCCGCAAGGCAGCAACGGTGCGGCCGATCTCCGTGGGATCCAGCTCATCGAGGCATCCGAAGTGCTGGAGGATCTCCATCAAAGCCAGGAAGGTCTCCCAGTGGCGGTTGGCCCGCTGATGCAACAGCTGCTGCCGTTCAGCGATCTCCAGCTCCAGATCTTCCATGCGCCGGCGGTGCTTCTTCAGCTGTTTGCGATCTCCCCAGCGATGGGCCGGATGCTGCTCCTGCTCCTGCTCCAGATCCCGCACCAGCCGGGCCTGGGTCAACACCTCCCCAGCCAGGTCGTATTGCGGGGTGGTCATGTCGTGGCGCCGGGCCATGTGGGCCACGGCTAACGCCAAACCACCACTGGCCTGATCGCCATGGCGCAACTCACCGGAGCGGGAGAGCTCCGGGACATCCAGGCCATCCACCTGCAGGCAACTGAGCTCCGCATGGATGCTCACCACGGCCTGACAGGGCAGCAGGATCCAGACGTTTTCATCGGTCAGGCAGAGCAGCAGCGGGAACTGACCGGGCCCCTTCACCTTCTCAACGATCACCGCGGGCGCGACGCGCCCCCGCAGCTGCGGCGATTTGAGGCTGACCAGGGTGCCGGTGCTGGCGAACTGCAGGGCCATCGTCAGCTCATTGGCCAGCGTCTCCTCGGCCTGCTGCTGAAGGATGCGGAGCAAGCGCCGCTCTTCGCGGAGCCGCCCACGCATTTTTTCGTAGTCCTCAAAATCTTCCCAGGGGATGTCACCGGCGACACCCTCCAGCTGGCTGAGTTGCAACCGCAGCTGCGACAGGTTCTCCTCGTCCTCCACGAGGTCCAGCCCCGCCAGGTAGCGGCCAAAACTGCGCTCCACCAGCTCCCTGGCCTTGGCCAGATCGTGGCGCTGCAGCAGGTTGAGAACCATGCCGTAGCTGGGGGTGAACTGGCTCACCAGGGGGTCGGCGGGACTTGTCGCCAGTTGACCTGCCTCACGCACACCTTCAAACCGGCTTTGCACCGTCACGACGTAGCCCTGAGAATCGAGGCCCCGCCGTCCGGCCCGGCCGGCCATCTGGAGGAACTCACTGCCCATCAGCGGGCGATGCCCCCGCTCGGTGCGTTTGGAGAGGGCCGCAATCACCGTGCTGCGGGCCGGCATGTTGATGCCTGCCGCCAGGGTCTCCGTGGCGAAGACCACCTTCACCAACCCCTGCTGGAAGAGCTCTTCGATCAACTCCTTCCAGGCGGGCAGAACACCGGCGTGGTGGGCAGCGATGCCCCGCAGCAGCGCATCAGCGTGAATTCCATCCCGAACGGCCTCGGGGTTGTTGTGGCTGTAGGCGGTTAGGCGTTCCTTGATCCGCGCCTGCTCCTCCTGGGTCACCAGGCATTGCACCCCCAGATCACGCACCGCCTTGTCACAACCGCGGCGGCTGAAGATGAAATAAATGGCCGGGAGCATCTGCCGCTCCGCCATCTGAGCCACAACAAAGCTGATCGGTGGTGGCTCGGGTTGCGGCGGCCTCTGGGAACGCCCTTTGCGCTTGTGCCCCTTGGGCGCGCGCCAGACCTTGCAGTTGGGATGAAGACCCGTACCGGCTTCGTTGAGCAGTGGATGCAACCCCTTGGCACTGCAGAAGCTGAACTGCAGCGGTACCGGCCGGTGATCACTCATCACCAACGTGGTCGGACCATGCACCTTCTCGATCCAGTCGGTCAGCTGCCCGGCATTGGCCACGGTCGCGGAGAGCGCCACCAGCTGCACCGTGGGTGGGCAGTGAATGATCGACTCCTCCCAGACCGTGCCGCGCTGGGAATCGTTCATGTAATGGCACTCATCGAGCACCACCGCTTCCACATCAGCCAGGGGATCGTCATGCTCATCCGCCTCGGCGTAGAGCATGTTGCGGAAGATCTCCGTGGTCATCACCACGATCGAGGCCTCGCGATTCACGCTGAGGTCACCGGTCATCAAACCCACGTTCTCCGCACCGAAGTGATCGCGGAAATCGCGCAGTTTCTGGTTGGACAGAGCCTTCAGCGGTGTTGTGTAAAAGACCTTCTGGCCATGGGCCAGGGCGCGATGAATGGCGTATTCCCCGATCAGCGTCTTACCGGATCCCGTAGGGGCACTGACCACGACCGAGTGCCCCTGGTTGAGGGCATCCGTGGCCTCCAGCTGGAAATCATCCAGGGGGAAAGGAAAGATGTCTGAAGCCTTCAGCGGAGCACTGGAATCGACATCGGACTCGGATCGGGGGGTGACCGGTGTCGATTGGTTCATCGAATGATCTTAAGGAGCCTGGCTGAGCACTCTTTTCAACCAAGCGATAAGCCACGCCAATGCAATCAATCAGATGTGCCGACCTCCTTTGACGGGACCCAACCGAATCATTAAAAATGTTGAAGAGAATGTATCGAGCTCTGGCAAGCACACCAGAGCTTTTTTTGTGCCTGCAATTAAGCGGTCGAAATGGTGACAGCGGCACTTCGCCGGTGCCATGACAGAGGAGAACGAACGCCACGGCCTGTGACCAGCACCCAGCTCACCAAGCCGCGGCCGGCTGAAGACACCCTGATCGATGCCCTGAGGGGCTGCCGCGACGTGAAGGAGCTGAAGGCCCTCGAACAACGCCTGGCATCCACAACCGATGCGCCGCCGCTGTTCACCTGGATCTGCGATCTGCTCGTGGCACGACGCATCTCCCGTGGCCTCGCCGCCCGCCTGCTGTTTGAACTCCACAACGGGGACTCGACCTAGGGCGAGCGGCGCCTCCACACGGCAGCAAGGGCACTGCCGATCAGGCAGTGAATCACTGCAGAGATGGCACCCGGCAACGCCGTAAGGGGACTGGCGAACCCGCCACTGCGGGCGAGCACCACGGCCAGTCCCGAGTTCTGCATGCCCACCTCGATGCTGATGGTGCGCTGAGCCTGCACGCTCTGCCCCGCCAGCAGGGGAATCAGCCAGCCGAGCAGGAAGCCGCCGCCATGCAGCAGCAGGCAAGCCAGGATCAGCACAGGCCCCTGCTGACGCAGCACAGCCGTCTGGCTGCCCACGATGCTGGAGACGATCATCACGATGGCCATCACCGCCAGGGGAGGCATCACCGGCTCAATCCGCTGGGCCACACCAGGCAGACCACGCTTGAGTACAACCCCAACGGTGACCGGCAGCAACACCACCTGAAGCACGGCCAGGAACAGAGCCCAACCGTCCACCGGCACGTACTGGCTGGCCAACACCTGCGTGAGACGCGGGGTCAACACCACCGCCGCCAGGGTGCTGATCGTGGTCATGACCACCGACAGCGCCACATCGCCACGGCCGATCAGAGCCACCACATTGCTGGCGGTCCCCCCCGGGCAGCAGCCGACCAGAATCAAGCCCACCGCAAGCGGGGCAGGCAGATGAAGAGCCGCCGCGATCCCAGCGGCAAGGCCCGGCATCACCAGAAACTGCACCAGCACCCCCAGCAGCATGGCGCGGGGGCGTCGACCCACCCGGACGAAATCAGCGGGTGTCAACCCAACGCCCATGCCGAGCATGATCACGCCGAGTCCAAGGGCGATCAGTGGCCCCTTGAACCAGATGAACAGCGGGGGATGCAGCAAGGCCAGCAGAGCTCCCAGCAACGTCCAAAGCGGAAAGAGCAGAGTGAAACGCTCCCAGGTCATGACGATCAGAGGACTGCGGCCATCCTTGTTCAGGGCGGATTCCAGACTGTTGTGATGCGGGACCACGCTTCTCCCATCCCCCCAGCCCGCCGCCGACGCCTGCGGAGCTTGAACTCCGGCCAGGAGCCCTGGCAGCTGCAGGATCCCGCCGGAGCCGGTCAGCTGGTTGATCTGGCGAGCAACGACTACCTCGGGCTCAGCCGTCATCCCGATGTGCTCGCAGCGGCATCGGAGGCCATGGCCTCCGATGGCGTTGGTGCCGGTGGATCTCGCCTGATCACCGGAACCCGACCACGCCATCTGGAGCTGGAAGCAGCTCTCGCCACCTGGCTGAACCGTGACCGGGTGCTGCTGTTCCCCAGCGGATTTCAAGCCAACATCGCCGCCCTAACGGCCCTGAGTGACAGGCACACCATCGTGTTGGTGGACCGGCTGATCCACCACTCGCTGCTGGCCGGCGTCCGCACCAGTGGGGCGCGGCTGCAACGCTTTGCCCACAACGATCTTGAAGATCTCGACCAGCGGCTGCAGCGGCTCAAGCCGACAACACGGCCACCACTGGTGGTGACGGAAAGCCTGTTCAGCATGGAAGGCACCAGCCCTGATCTGCAGGGCATCGCCGACCTTTGTGCCCACCACGGTGCACAGCTTCTGGTGGACGAAGCCCATGGCCTGGGGGTGCTGGGGCCCGGCGGCCGTGGGCTTTGCCATGGACTTCAACGGCCTGTGGCCTTGGTGTGCGGCACCTTCGGCAAGGCCTTCGGCAGCGGAGGTGCGTTTCTGGCTGGGGACCACACCACGATGGAGCTGCTGCTGCAAACCAGTGGGGCCTTCCGCTACACCACGGCCCTGGCCCCACCGCTGGTGGCGGGAGCCCAGGCTGCCCTGCGCCTGATCCAAGCCCATCCCAACTGGGGAAGCGAGCTGAGCCTGCGCTCAGAACGCTGGAGGACAGCACTGGCGCACCAGGGTTGGGCGAAACCGGCAGGACACGGCCCCGTTCTCCCGCTGTTGGTCGGGGACGACCAGGACGCGCTCGACCTCCAGCAACAGCTGGAGCAGGCGGGGCTGCTGTCGGTGGCGATCCGGCCGCCCACCGTGCCGGAGGGGACCGCCCGTTTGCGCCTGGTGCTGCGGCGGGACCTGCCGGAGGGCACATTGGAGCAACTGCTCGCAGCCCTCGGCTCTCGATGATGCAGGTCCTGGCGATGCATGGTTGGGCTGGCCAGGCCGGCACCTGGTCCCACTGGCGTCAACGCTTTGAAGACGGGGGAGCGAAATGGTCCAGCGCGGACCGGGGCTACAGCGGCGGTGAGACCGTTGCTCCGGCATGGCCCCCCGGCCCAGGACGCAACCTGTTGATCGCCCACTCCCTGGGGCTGCACCTGCTGCCGGCAGCTTTGCTGGCGCAGGCCGATGCGGTGGTGCTGCTGGGGAGCTTCAGCGCCTTCGTGCCCCACGGGCGCGCAGGGCGCGCGGTGGCGGTGGCTCTGAAGGGGATGCAGGCGGCCCTGGGCACCGACGAGGAACTGATGATGCTGGAGCGCTTCCTCGACAAAGCCGCTTCACCCCATGCCCGCAGCGCCCTGCCCCCAGCCCCCCTGCTGCAGGGTTTGACGAGCCTGGGGCGCCAGCGGCTGCAGCAGGATCTGGAGCTTCTGGCGCGCTGCCAGAGCCTGCCAACGGGCTGGCCTGAAGCGGTGCCTGTGCTGGTGGTGCAGGGCGAACAGGACGCTGTGGTGCACGCCGCATCAGCACAGCAGCTGATCGATGACCTCGGAGCGCAACCGCTGACCCTGCAGCGGGATCCGAATTGGGGCCACGCACTGATCACACCAACGGTGCTCTCGGTGGTGCAGCAATGGCTGGGGGCCCTGTGATTCGCCCCGACCAGGTGCTGGAGCGCTTCAGTCGCGCAGCACCGACCTATGCAGGCGAGGCGTTGCTGCAACGGGCCATGGCCTGGCGCCTGGCCCAACTGAGCCGTCGCTGCTCCATCCGACGCGGCCTGTGGGCTGACCTCGGCAGCGGCACCGGTCATCTGGCCGCAGCCCTGGAAGTCGCTCATCCAGGCCAGCAGGTAATCCGTCTTGACGGAAGTGCCGCCATGTTGAACAGCCACCCCCATGGAACTCACACCCTGCGGCATGACCTGAGCCGCGGGTTACCGAACTGGAGTGAGCCTCCGCAACTGCTGGCCTCCAGCTTTGTTTTGCATTGGTTGCCGGATCCAGCCCAGCAGCTTCGGCGTTGGGTGGATGCCCTGCCAAAGGGGGGCTGGCTGGCCCTGGCGGTGCCGGTGGCTGGAAGTTTTCCGCAATGGCAGCACGCCGCCCGGGCAGCGAATCAAACCTGCACGGCCTTGTCCATGCCGGTGCGGGAGCAACTGATGGCAGCCCTGCCGGATGGGGTGGTGCAACGGGACGAGTGCCTGAGCTTCACCCAACGCGCCGCCAATCCACTGCGGCTGCTGCGACCGATGAGCAACATCGGCGCCTCCGTCACCAACGGGGGCCAGCTCTCCACAGGCCAATGGAAGGCCGTCTTCCGAGCTTGGCCCCAAGCCGATGCATCAGACGAGTTCGCCCTGACCTGGAGGATGTGGGTCCTGATGGTGAAGCGATGAACGGCAGCGTCAGTCGCCTGGTGGTGTGCGGAACCGACACGGACGTCGGCAAAACCGTGGTGAGCGCGTGGCTCGTGCAGGGGCTTCAGGCCAGCTACTGGAAACCGGTGCAAAGCGGACTGGAGGGCGGCGGTGACCGCGAACGGGTGCGGCAGCTGTTGAACCTCCCGCCGGAACGGATGCTGCCCGAGGCCTATGCCTTCCGAGAGCCGGTCTCCCCCCACTGGGCCGCCGAACTGGACGACACGCCACTCGACCCTGCCCAACTCGCCATTCCCCAGCATCAGGGATCCCTGGTGGTGGAGACGGCTGGAGGGTTGATGGTGCCCCTCACCCGCAACTGGCTCCAGATCGATCAACTGGTGGAGTGGCAGTTGCCCATCGTTCTGGTGGCCCGCAGTGGACTGGGCACCCTCAACCACACCCTGCTCAGCCTGGAAGCGTTGAGACGGCGGAATCTCACGGTGTTGGGACTGATCCTCAACGGCCCCCTCCATGCCGACAACCCGGGGACCCTCAAGCAGTTCGGTGACGTCCCCGTTCTGGCGCAGCTCCCGCCCCAGGCCTCGCTCTCAGCAACGGTTCTGGAGCAGCTTTGGCACGAGCAGAATCTCACCACTACATTCCGAGAAGTGTTGAAGCGCTCGTCCCCGTGACTTCACGTCAAACCCTCGCGACCCTGGCTGTTTCAGCACTCTGCGTTGGGATTCTGGTGCTGTTCACCGACATCGAGGTGCAGCTGGTGCGCTGGGTGAACTGCAGCGCCATCGCCACAGAGGCGGAAAAGAACAGTGACGTCTGCCGCTGACCCCTCAACCCAGGGCCTTTGAACCGGTAGGGCAGGTGCCCAGACGCATCGCGGCATGGCGGACGGCGACCCGCAGCGGCCATCCGTGACTGAGTTCAGCCTGGATCACCTCCAGCTGGGACGACGACCAACCCCGCAGCTCGAGATCACTGCGAATCGCTTGCCAGTCGCCCTCAGGGACAACGAGACGTCGCTTGGCCGACGGCTCAGGCCGCGTGGTGGGAACAAAACGCTTGGATTGACGACGGGTGCGTGGGGCAGCCATCCGGGGCATCTCCAACAGCTCCAGATTCAATATGGCAAAAGCTGCCGCTGCTGCCATGGGGTCGATCCGCCATCCGAATCTTTGGCCCCCCTTCACCCAGATGGCCAGCGCAGCCAACTCCCAACGGGTGGTGTCTGGAGACGGTGCCCTGCTGATCCGTGAGCAAGGCGAGCCCCTGATCGATGCCATCAGCAGCTGGTGGGTCACCCTGCACGGCCATGCCCATCCGGTGTTGGCCAAGGCCATCGCCGATCAGGCCGCCCGCCTCGAGCAGGTGATTTTTGCCGACTTCACCCATGAGCCTGCGGAACAGCTGGCCGTACGCCTGAGCGGCCTCTGCGGCCTGCAACGGCTGTTCTTCTCCGACAACGGCTCCACGGCGGTGGAGGTGGCGCTCAAGATCGCCTGCCAGTGGTGGGCCAACCGGGGCCAACCGCGCTATCAGATCGTCGCCTTCGACGGGGCTTATCACGGCGACACCTTCGGAGCGATGGCCGTTGGCGAACGCAACCTGTTCAGCGCCCCCTTCGAAGACAAGCTCTTTCCCGTCGCCCGAGTTCCCTGGCCGGCCACCTGGTGGGACGACGATGCCGTGGAGGCCAAGGAATCTGCGGCACTCGAGGTGCTCGAGCGCGTGCTGGAGACACCGACAGCGGCGGTGATCCTCGAACCGCTGCTGCAGGGGGCCGGGGGCATGGCCATGGTGCGGCCAGAGTTTCTGAGGCAGGTGGAGGCACGCACCCGCCAGGCGGGAGCCCTGCTGATCGCCGATGAAGTGCTCACCGGCTTCGGACGCTGCGGCGACTGGTTCGCCAGCCGGCGAGCGGGCATCCGGCCGGATCTGATGGCCCTGTCCAAAGGCTTGACGGGGGGATGTCTGCCGATGGGCGTGACCATGGCCAGCGAAGCGGTGTTCGAAGCCTTCGTCGGTGACGACCCCTGCCTGACCCTCTGGCACGGCCACAGCTTCACGGCCAATCCACTGGGCTGCGCCGCGGCCAACGCCAGCCTCGACCTGCTGGAGCGCAACCCCGCTGCCTTTCAACAGTTCGAACAACGGCATCGTCCTCATCTGGAGCGGTTGGCGCGCCATCGGAAGGTGCAACATCCCCGGCTGACGGGGACGGTGGCCGGCTTTGACCTCGTTGTGGAGGGGAGCTCGGGCTACCTCAACCCGGCGGGGCCGAAGCTGAAACGGCTGGCGATGGAGAACGGCGTCTTCCTCCGCCCCCTGGGCCAGGTGGTTTATCTGCTGCCACCGCTCTGCATCAGCGATGCCCAGCTGGAACGCTGCTATTCGGTGCTGGAGCAGGCCCTCGATCAGCTCTGAAGCTGCTGGTCTCAGGGTCCCGCCTGAATCGCCGCCTCGACATCGGCCCTGGAGAGGCCATAGGGCAGCGAACACTGCACCATCGCCTCCAGGGAACCCGGGTGCCAGATCACTTTGAGGTCCTCCCGTTCCAGCAGCAACAACGCTCGCCATTCAGAACGTTCGAGCATCCACTGGCAGGGGTTGTCGTCCATGCGGACGGCACCCAGCTGCTGGAGCCAGGCCTCAAGCGCCGGGAGAGAGTGCTGATTCAGCGGGGTGCTCTCCGGGGGCAGGGCGGCCATCAAGTTGCGAACGCACGGATGTGTTCTGAGTCTGCTCATCCGCCAGCCAACTCGGCGACACCTGCCAATCGCGGCCCTGGGCAAGCGCCACCCCCAACCCCAACACCAGGCTGAGCAACAGCGCGATGCTCAACAGCACCAGCGAGAACCATTCCCCACCGGAGAGGGGCCTTCGTTGACCAATGCCCTGCCAGGCATCCGGGCGGGACTCACGCTGCAGTGGCGGGGGCGATGACGGCGCCTGGGCGCCAAGACTGAGGGTTGCCTGGCTCTGGCGCAGCAGAACGTCGTAGGACTCCTTGAGCTGCTGAAACGCAATGCTGGCCTGCTCGGGCGGCAGTTGCGTGGTGTCGGGATGCAGGGCCTTGGACTGGCGTCGAAAGGCCTGGCGCAAGGTTTCAGCGTCAACCCCGGGACGCACGCCAAGCCGTTCGTGATGGCTGGGGCGGGCTTCGGACACAGGGGACGGCCGGTCCTTCATCCTAAGAAGAGTTGTTGCTGCAGCCATGGCCGCCACCGCGCCTGAACCGGCGTTCTGGGACGCCCTGGAATGGCAGCCATCGCAGGCGCAGCGCGACCAGCTGATGGAGCTTCAGGGCCTGCTGCAGAGCTGGAATGAACGGGTCAACCTGACGCGCCTGGTGAACGGCGACGATTTCTGGATTGGTCAGGTGTTCGACAGCCTCTGGCCGCTGGCGGCGGAACTCCAGTCCGCAGACGAGCCGCAGCACTGGATTGATGTGGGAACCGGAGGAGGCTTCCCCGGCCTCGCCATCGCCATTGCCCTTCCCCAGGCACAGGTGACCCTGCTGGATTCCGTCGGACGCAAGACCGCCGCCGTGGAGGCCATGGCCGGAAGCCTGGGCCTTGCCGATCGGTTGCGGGTCCGCACCGAGCGGATCGAAACCACCGGGCGCGATCGCCACTTCCGCGGCAGCTTCGATCGCGCCGTAGCCCGGGCTGTGGCAGCAGCTCCCGTGGTGGCCGAATACCTGGTGCCCTTGCTGAAGAGCGACGGCCAGGCCCTGCTGTATCGGGGCCAGTGGACGGACAGCGATGCCGTGCCGTTCAACAGGGCCCTGCGGCTGCTTAAGGGCCATCTGATCGAGGTGCAGCACCGGGAACTGCCCGGTGATCGCGGCACGCGGCACCTGCTGCGGGTGCAACCGAACGGCCCCTGCCCCCGCAGCTACCCAAGGGCCGTGGGAACACCCAGCCGGGATCCTCTGGGGAGCTAAAAGGAACGCTCAGACGCTCGACAAGCGCATCTGGGATTCGCCCTTGAGCCGCTGCTTGAGGCTGCGCAGAATCTCTGGGATGCGCTCACGCCACGGGCTCTCCTGCAGGACGCTCTGCAGCTCTTCGGCACTGACCTCCGCATCAAAGCCATCGGCATTGGCCCCGGCAAACCAGTGGCCGCCGGAGCCCAGCAACCCATAGCGGGCCTTGGCATAACTCTCGAGATCCCAGGCCTCCAGCAGGTTGTACAGCCAAAGCAACACCGGCAGGTTGATCTCCCCAGGCGTCGCATGCCAAGGCGGCAGACCGACGGACCAGGTGGCCATCCAGTCACGACCCAATGCTTCATCGGCCGCCTGCCGAAGCCGCTGATCCACTGGAGCAACCAAGGACGCTGCCTCCGGCAGAAGGCGCAACGCCTCCAGGTGAAGCTCGAGATCCTCCGGCCGGGCCGCTCCCACGCTGATGGTGTGAACCCGCGGATCCTGGAGACAGAACAGGTCGTTGAAGACGATGGGATGCAGCGGTGCACACAGCTCCAACAGCCGTTGGGATGGCGTGTGCAGATGGCCGCCCTTGTCAGTGGGACTGATGATGAACACCCCCATGTCCTGACGGCGGGCCGCATCCAAGGCAGGGCCGTTGTCCTGGCGGATGTAATACCAGTGCAGATTCACGTAATCGAAGGCACCGGAGTCGCAGGCCTGTGCGATCAAAGCGGTGGGGCCATGGGTGGAGAAACCCACGTGACCAATACGGCCCTCCGCCTGCCAGCGGCGCACCACCTCCATGCAGCCCCCGGGTTGAAGGGTCTGCTCAAGATGCTCCGGCAGGTTGATGCCGTGGATGGCCAGTAAATCAAGGCGATCACAGCCCAACCGCTCAAAACTGAGCTCCAGCTCCGCCTCGAAGGCGTCGGCATCGGGCCGGGGAGGCACCTTGCTCTGCAGCAGACGGGAGGGGTCGGGTGTGCGCGGCAAGGCCCAGCCCAGCTGACGTTCGGAGCTGCCGTAGTGCCGCGCCGTTTCCACATGGTGAAAGCCCAGATCCACCGCGCGCTTCAGAGTCGCCTCGAGCTGGGTCTGCGATGCAGACGTGATCTCATCAGCTGGAAGGTCGGTCCAGCTCTGCTGAAAGCGCATTCCCCCGAGAGACAACAGGGGGATCTCAAGCTCCGTGCGGCCGAATCGGCGGGTGGGAAGCGCCATCAACCCTGGGGACGCGGTTGCAGATTCTGGCGAATCAGGTTTTGCCGCAACGTTTCCAACGATTCAAAGGGAACCCAGTGAATGCAATCCACAGGACAGGTGTCGATGGCCTCCTGAATGCATTCGGTGGAGTCACCGTCCTGCCGGATGGCCCTTGAGCGTCCCAGATGCGGCTCAACAACAAAGGTGTTCGCAGCCACGTGAGCGCAGTATCGACAGCCGATGCAGACGGCTTCATCCACCCAGACAGCCTGATCGCGCATGTCTCCCCCGAGCAGGGGTTCCCTCCCGGTGGCCTGCTCCTGCGGGCGAGCGGGGGCGGAAAAGGCGTGAGATGAAGGATCAGCCAGGATTCAGGCGTCCCAGCGGGTCACCACGAGTTCGATCGAACCATCCTCGGTTTGGGTCTGCTCGGCAACCTGAAATCCTTCCTTAGTGGTTGCAGCCAGAACCGTATTCAGGGCGTAGCGCTGGGTGAGCTTGGAGAGAAAACGTTCCACAGGAATCTGCTGCTTCCACAGATCAAGGTCGGTGACCAGCTCATAGGACTCCGATGAGCTGTTCCAGCGGAAACCGATGTCACCACCGTCCTGCACGGCGATGGCCAGATCAGCGGTGACGGTCTGGCCGCGGTAGCCGCGCACGGGACGTTCACCCTGATCAGGGGCATAGCCCATGTCTTCCAGGGCTTTCACCAGAGGCTCCAGCTGACGCAGTTCGGTTTTGACGGTGCTGAAATGCGACATCAGTTCAAATGAGCGGGAAGAGACTGGGACTGGACCTCAGGCTGCAGAAACGCTTCGGATGTGGACTCCTGACGTTCAACCGTTCCAAGAGCAGCTTCCACTTCTTCAGTGAGCTGCTGGCACGCTTCACCAGCAACACCCTCGACCCGTTCTTCCACACGGCCGTCAGGCCGAATGGTGAAACGAATGGTCTTCTGGGGCATCGAAGAAGCGTGTTTTGCGCAGCAATCTAGTGGGGGTCACCCCTGAATGTTGCGTTTGCCGTTACAAGAGCGGCGCTACAGGATGAAACCGTCGTTGATCAGAGCCTGCAGGCGTTCCAGCACCAGCGGATCCTCCAGCTGCTCGAGGGCCGTTCTGGCCTCATCGCGCACGGAGATCTCCCCGTCATGGAGCAGGGAACTCACCAAGGCTTCAACGATCTCGGCTTGCCGCGGCTGCACCAGCTGATCCATCAAACGGCCCAAAGCCCAGATGCAGTTGCTGCGCACCACCGCTTCACTGTCGATGCGCAGACTCACCAGCAATTGCCCCGCTGCGGGATCGGCCTTGACCGGGGAACGGCTGCCGGCTTCCGCCAGGGATCCCGGACACCAGAGGCGCACCGCTGCGACATCCGTCTGCAGCGCCCGGATCAACGGATTGAGCACCGGAGCATCGGGGAAATTGCCCAGGCTCCAGGCCGCAGCCTTGCGGACGTAGGCATTGGCATCGAGCTGAAGCAGCTGCAACAGCGGCTCAACAGCCGGCGGCGATGGATTGCGGCCCAAGGCGTAGACGGCACTCATCCGCTCCACCGGACAGGAGTTCTGGAGCAAGGGCAGCAGCAGGGCAATCGAACGGGGATCACGGTGTTCACAAAACACCTGCAGGCCCTGCAGCCGTTCTCCGTGGTTGCCACGCAACCAGACCAGGCCCTGGTCACAGGCCCGGGCAATCTCTAGGGAGGAATCCTGCTCGGCGTCATCGAGCTGGATTGCATCAAGCGGATCAACGTCGTCTTCCGCCGCCAGCTCACGCGCCAGCAGATCAGGATCAACAGAGAGGCTGGACAGCCCCTGGTCCTTCTGTTGGCTGCGGTCGTCAGTCATGCGGGGATGCTACGGGAGCCATTCCAGGACTCAACCCATCGGGGCTGGAGCCAGCATGTCACCGGGAAGCCAGATGCGGGCACTCACAGCGAACAACGCCAGGGCAAACAGAAGAACAATCAGAGCCGGCAGAAGCGTGGAACGAAAAAACGACACCGGAACAGGCCAATCAAGGCGTCATTCTGCTCAAGAGGGCACGGCATCGACTCGCCGCCGCAGCTGCCAGATCGAGAGGATCAGCACCGACAGACCGATCCAGCCACTCCACTGTTGATGCAACAGGAAGCCTCCGGTGCCGAGCAGGCCGCCAAACAACACACCACAGGCCAGCATGAAGCGCCGCAGCATGGCCGGCAACGACTCCATCGGCATGACGCCGAAGCGATGGCGCAGGCGTGACCACCCGGGGCCCGGAGGACGCACCGTCCGCACAAACCGCTCCAAAACAGCATCCGATTCCGGCGGTGTGCTCAGCATCACCGTCAACCAGACCACAGCGGAGAGGCCGGTGATCACCGCAATGCGAACCCCGTAATCCTCGATCCGAACCAGGGGCACCACCGAAGTGAACACCCCAACGAAAAAGCCGCAGAGCATCGCCGACAGCTCCGCGGCTGCATTCACGCGCCACCAGAACCAGCGCAGCACCAGAACCACACCGGGGCCGGACCCGATCGCGATCACCAGCCGAAACACCGTGCCGATGCTGTCGCTGATCAAAGCGGTGATCACCCCAAGAACGAGCAGCAGAACCGTGGTGAGTTGTCCCACCAGCAACAGCTCCCGCGAACCGGCAGAGGGGCGAACAAAGCGCTGATAGAGGTCGTGGGTGAGGTAGCTGGCTCCCCAGTTCACCGAGGTGCTCACGGTGCTCATGAACGCCGCCACCAAAGAGATCACCACCAGGCCGAGCGCCACCGGGGGCAGCAGTTGCACGGCCAGGGCGGGATAGCCGAGCTCAAGATCAGCGCCAGCCGGCAACAGCACCAGGGCCGCCAACGCGACCACGATCCAGAGCCAGCTGCGCACGAGGTAATTCACCACCAGAAACACCCAACCCGCCAGCCGCGCCTGCTGCTCATCGCGGGTGGCCAGCATGCGCTGGATGAACTCGCCACCCCCATCGCTGCGGCGGAAACTCCACCACTGCACAGCGATGTAAGCCGTGAACATCGGGATGCTGATGCCGCTGCCCTGCAACCAGTGGAAGCCCGCGTCATCCCAGGTCCAGGGCACCAGAGACAGCAGCTCCGGCCGCTGCAGCGCCTGCAGTTGTTCCAACAACGCTGTCATCCCTCCTGCGGCATGGAGGGCAGCCGCAGCCACGGCCAGGGCACCCGCCAACGCCAGCACAAGCTGGACCAGATCGGTGACCACGACGGCCCAGAGCCCACCGGCCACGGTGTAACTCATCACAAGCAGAGCCACGACCATCAGGAGCCAAACCGTGTCCGTCAGTCCCAGTGCTGCGGGTTGACCCGACACCAGCCCCAGCGCTTCCACCACCTTGCGGAGGGCGAGAAAGGCATAGCCGATGCCAATGCAGTTCACCGGCACGGCCAGCAGGAAAGCCTTGATGCCGCGCAACCAAGCCGCCGCCGCTCCGCCATAGCGCAGCTCGGTGAAGGCGGCGTCGGTGAGCACACCGCTGCGGCGCCAAAGGGGTGCGAAGACAACAGCCATGGCCACGTGGGCCAAACCAAAGCTCCACCACTCCCAGTTGCCCGCCAGGCCGCGGGCACCCACCAAGCCGGCGACGTAAAGCGGCGTATCGATTGAGAAGGTGGTGGCCGCCATCGAGGCGCCGGCCAACCAACCGTTCAGACGACGGCCAGCCACGAAATAATCCGCCTCGCCGCTGTTGCGGCGGGCCAGCCACAACCCCAACACCAGGGTGAGAACGAGGTAAGCAGCGAGAAGCAGCCAATCGATCGCTGTCA
Source organism: Synechococcus sp. M16.1 (assembly GCF_014279895.1). Taxonomy (NCBI): domain Bacteria; kingdom Bacillati; phylum Cyanobacteriota; class Cyanophyceae; order Synechococcales; family Synechococcaceae; genus Synechococcus; species Synechococcus sp. M16.1. The sequence continues at coordinate 1,563,457 of NZ_CP047954.1, forward strand.
TGCGCAGACCCCGTTCCTCAGCAGTCTGCTGAGGAACGGGGCATCAGCCCACCCTTCAGCTCCCGGATGAATTGGGGGCCATCTGCTGACGCCGGAGCTGACCGCAGGCCGCATTTTGATCGAGCCCCCGGCTGGCCCTGAGGCTCACGGCAACACCGCGCCGCTCCAACACACGACGAAACGCCTCGATCCGCTGCGGCGTTGGTCGTTTGAACTCCTCCTCCTCAATCGGGTTGTAGGCGATCAGGTTCACGTGGCTCTGAAAACCACCAACGCGATCCGCCAGCTCTGCGGCGTGCTCGGGCTGATCGTTGAGTTCACCGAGCAGGATGTACTCAAAACTCACCCGCCGACCGGTCACATCCAGATAGTGACGGCAATCCTCGAGCAAAGCCTCATAGGGGTAGGCATGGGCTGTGGGAATGAGCTCCTCGCGCAGCCGCTGGTTGGGGGCATGGAGGCTCACCGCCAGGGTGAACTGGGCGCGGCCCAGCCGCTGCATGGCCAGTTCCGCGAGTTGCGGCAAGGTTTTCGGAACACCCACCGTGCTGACGGTGATGCGCCGTTGGCCGATGCCGAGATCATCATTGAGGCAGCGGATCGCCTCCAGCACAGCGCTGCTGTTGAGCAGGGGCTCGCCCATGCCCATGAACACGATGTGGGAAGGACGACGGTCCATCGCCTCACGCACACTCAGCACCTGATCCACGATTTCGTGGGTCTGAAGTGAACGCTGCAGCCCCCCTTTGCCGGTGGCACAGAAGCGGCAGGCCATGGGACAACCCACCTGGCTGGACACACAGACGGTGAGCCGTTGGTCGGTGGGAATCCCGACCGTTTCAATGGTTTCGCCGTCCTCGGTGGAGAGCAGCAATTTGGTGGTGGCATCCGTGGCCACCGAACGATGCACTTCCTTCAGCCGGCCCACATCAATGCCGCTCTCCAACAAGGCGGCACGCCAGGTCTTGGGGAAGACCGTGATGTCGGCCAGGGATCGAGCCCCCTTGGCATAGATCCAGTCATGCAGCTGACGGCCGCGGAACGGCTTCTGTCCCTGGGCGACGGCCCAGTCCTGCAGCTCGGCCGCGCTGCGACCCAGCAGAGCCTGGGTCACCAGATCAGCAGACCATGGCCAAGCTTGATCTCCACCGCCATCAGGGCGATGAAGCCAAGCATGGCCAGACGTCCATTCAGCCGCTCGGTATGGGTGTGGAACCCATATTTGGGCAGGCGTCTCTTGGGGATCTCAGTGGGCTCAAGCATGGAAGGGGCTGCAATGGTGAACGATTGAGCGGAGCTCATTCGTCAGAGAGCAGGCCCTCTTCCTGAAGACCCTCAACGGCTTCAGCATCGACCACCTGCTCTTCCTTCAGCTCATTGTCGGCGTCCGGACGGGTGAACGCGGCGAAATTACTCGCCGAGGGGTCGATGTTGTGGCGGGTGCGGGTGGCCTCGAGGTCGGCGTCACTGGGGTCATCCAGCACCGCACTGGCGCTGGCCGCAGGGGGCATGTCGACGGTGTAGTCGGGACGCAGGTTCTGCATGCGGCGGTAGCCGGCTGGATCCTCCGAAAGGATGTCGGGGTGGGGGCCAGCCTCCTTCTGCAGCTCCTCTTCGAAGCCGCTGAAGCCGGTACCTGCAGGAATCAGGCGACCGATGATCACGTTCTCCTTGAGACCACGCAGCCAGTCGCTCTTGCCCTCGATGGCGGCTTCGGTGAGCACCCGGGTCGTCTCCTGGAAGGAGGCGGCGGAGATGAAGCTGTCGGTGTTGAGCGACGCCTTGGTGATACCCAGCAGAACCGGGGTGAACTCGGCGGGAGCGCCACCGGTGATCGCCATGGCCTGGTTGGTGTCTTCCACCTGACGCAGTTCGATCAGCTCACCGGGCAACAGGGTGGTGTCGCCGGCATCTTCAACCCGCACCTTGCTGGTCATCTGACGGACGATCACCTCGATGTGCTTGTCGTCAATCGAGACGCCCTGGGACTTGTAGACGTTCTGAACCTCAGTCACCAGACGGTGCTGCAGGTTGGCGATCGCCTCCTGGGCGGCCTCCATCAGAGGCTTGCGGCTGCGCAGATCTTCGAAGTAGCACTCGAGCAACTCGTGGGGGTTGATCGGGCCATCGGTCAGCAGTTCACCAGCGGTGACCTGTTGGCCATCGCTCACCATGATGTTGCGGCCGAGCAGGATCGGATATTCACCGATGGCGTCATCGGATTCGATCACGTTGACGGCGAGGGACTCGTCGTCTTCACCCTGCTTGATCTCAACGGTGCCAGGCTTCTTGCAGAGAATCGCGGATTCACGGGGGCGACGGGCCTCCAGCAATTCCTCGATTCGGGGCAGACCCTGAACGATGTCACCGGTCTTCTGGCGTTCGAACACCAGCAGTGCCAGGCCATCACCGCGCTGCACCAGATCTCCATCACGCACGTGCAGGACGGAGTCGGGCGACACCATGTAGGGACGTCCCAGACGCAGGGTGACGCTGTTGCCGCTGACGGCCTCGATCTCACCACAGCAGGTGGCGGTTTCGCCGTCGGCAAGGGCATCACCATCGACAATCCGCTGACCGACGCTCACCACCGGCTTGCCGGAGGTGCTCAGGGTGGTGGTGTCTTCGGGGCGTTCCACGATCATCCGACGCACCGGGTCGGCTTCCGTGGCTTCAGGCAACTGCGCCAGACCGGCCTGCTTGCAGAGGATCTGCGTGGTGGCGACGACATCGCCAGCCTTCACAGACACGCCATCTTCGACCTGCAGCTCGGTGTGGGTTGAGCCGTGGCTGGAGTCGGACATGGTGTCGCGACGCACCAGGATCGACTCGAGGATCACAAGGCGCAGACGGGAAATAGTCTTGGCCCGCTTGTCAGGAGCCTTCTCCACATCCACCGTCATCTGCGGGGTGGTGTCGAAGGTCTCGAGCAGCAGCTGGGTCTTGAGCAGCTCAACACCTTCAACGGACTTGATCAGTTCGTTGTCCTTGAACGCCAGACGCTGGGTGGCCTTGATGCCGAGGTGAGGGCCATTGGCCTGCTTCACATGGGACAGCTCAGGCAGCTGGGCCTCGTTGGGAATGGTGTATTCCTCAACCGGACGCAGCAGCAGACCCTTGCCTTCGGGGGTCTCCACCGTCTGCACGTACTTCATCGTGTCAACGGAGAGCCCCTTGGCGATGTCCTCGCCGGGGTTGACCATCTGGCCATCACCCTCGAAACGCTCCAGCGCCTTGGCATCGGTGCAGAGGTGGAACTCACCACTGCGGACGATGATTTCGCGCAGGATGTCGTTCTTCTGGGTGACGGTGACGATGCCCGCGGTCTGGCTGAAGATGTCTTTGACAACCTCGGTGCCGGCCTCGATCCACTGACCGTCGGTGATCATCAACAGGGAGATGTCCTTGTTGATTTCGTGGGTCTCCTGGGGGATCCACAGCAGGGTGCCGCCCTTGTTGACCTCGTAACCGTTCTTGGCAGAACGGGCCTTCTTGATCGCCAGACCAGGGGCGAACTTGACCAGACCACCGGTGCCGGTGCGGAAGCGGTCATCCGCCAGTTCAGCGATGACCTCACCGGAACCGATCTTGCTGCCGGGAATGGTGTTGAGGCGGTAACGGGTGCCGTCTTTGGCCTCGAGGTTCCAGATCTCCCCGGAGTGGGTGGACTCCTCCAACAGTTTGAAGTCCTTGAGGGTCATCGCCGTGGTGACGATCTGCACCTCACGGGAATCACCGATGGAGTCGCGCAGGCGCACTTCACCGCCGTACTCACTCCGCTGGCTGGCTTCCGCCAGCACCTGACCCTCAGTGACCTGGGTCTCACTGCTGACCACGGGCTGAGCGTTGGGCGGCAGGTTGTAGACGTCGCCGGAAAGCACCCACATCCGGCCAAGACGCTGGGCCTTCAGGGTGATGTTGCCCTGGCGGTCGGTGACCTCACGGGGCTGGATCGCCTCCTCGTAACGCACCTGGCCAGCCAGGTCGCAGATCACGTCCTTGGTGGCCTTCTCCACACTCTTCTTGACCGCACCAGCGGCGATCTGCGCCACCGTGACGTCGGCATCGATGTCAGCACCGTTGTCGACGAACAGCAGGGAGCCGTTGGTGATCTCGATCTTCTGGGCCTTGCCCTTGCCGGACGGCTTGATCGTGAGGTTGAAATCAACCTCAGCCTGTTGGGCGTTCACACCGTGGGGGGTGCGGTAGGGACGCACCCGCGCCTTGCTGCCGAACTCGACGGTGCCCGCCACCTTGGAGCGAACCACACCGGTCTCAGCGGTGGACACACCACCGGTGTGGAAGGTCCGCATGGTGAGCTGGGTTCCGGGCTCACCGATCGACTGGGCCGCGATGATGCCGACGGCTTCGCCCAGGTCGACCAGTTCGTTGTGGGCCAGTGCCCAGCCGTAGCACTTACGGCAGACGGAACGGTTGGCTTCACAGGTGAGCGGCGAACGCACACTCACGGCCTTGACGCCAGCGGCCTCGAAGGCCTTGGACAGCGGCGGATCGATTTCGGTGTCGCGCTCAGCCAGCACCTCGCCATCGGCATTCACCACCTGGGCAGCGGTCAGGCGACCCACAAGCCGGCTGCCGAATTTGCCGTCCTCAGCGTCCACCACGATGTGGCGGGTCGTGCCGCAGTCGTCCTCACGGACGATCACATCCTGGGCAACGTCCACCAGACGACGGGTGAGGTAACCGGAGTCGGCGGTGCGCAGCGCCGTATCCACCAGACCCTTCCGGGCGCCATAGGAGGAGATGACGTACTCGGTGACCGTCAGACCCTCACGGAAGTTGGTGCGGATCGGAAGGTCGATGATTTCACCCTGCGGGTTGGCCATCAGGCCGCGCATGCCCACCAGCTGACGCACCTGGGACATGTTTCCCCGGGCGCCGGAGTTGGCCATCATCCACACCGAGTTCAGCGGTGCGTTCTCGTCAAAGTTCTTTTTGACGGCATCCACCAGACGCTCGTTGGTCTCGGTCCAGGTGTCGATCACCTTGGTGTGACGCTCCACCTCGGTGATTTCACCAAGGCGATAGCGCTCCTCGGTGGCCGTGATCTGTTCCTCGGCCTGGCCCAGCAAATCCTTCTTCGCCTCGGGCACCTTGAGGTCGTCGACGGAGATCGACACAGCCGCCTGGGTGGCGTACTTGAAGCCGAGATCCTTGAGGTTGTCGGCCATGGCCGACGTCACCGCAGTGCCGTGGTTCTTGTAGGACCAGGCGACGAGCTGCTTGAGGGCCCGCTTGTCGATGACCTGGTTGCGGAACGGCGGTGGGGTCTTCGAGAGCGGACGCGATGCGCTCACGGGAGCCTCTTTGGCGGCCTTGGAGGCCTTGCTGGATTTGGACTTGCGGGATTTCGAGGACGAGGTCATGGCTGCGCGCGGATCAGGAGTTAAGGAGGAAGGACGTCTGGCTTGATTCAGGCGGCGGCCACCGCGTCGATGATCGTGTGATTCATCACCACGCGGCCCACAGTGGTGAGGATGTAGCGGCTGATCAGGGCACCGTCTTCATCGAAACGGTCGCGGCGGTAGCTCCACTCTTCGATGCGGGTGCCATCGCTGAGGGATTCGCTCTTGCTGGGCGCATCCAGCTCTTCATCGTCCTGAACTTCACCGTTGAAGCGGACCCACACCCAGTCGTGCAGACCGATCCGGTTGTCTTCAAAGGCGTGGATGACATCCTCCAGACCCGCGAACGTGCAGCTGCGATCGCCGAAGTCGGGCTTGGAGACACCGGGTTGCAGCGCCGTCAGGTAGTAGGAGCCGAGCACCATGTCCTGAGACGGGGTGATGATCGGCTCACCGGTCGCAGGGGACAGGATGTTGTTGCTGGCCAGCATCAGCATGCGGGCCTCGGTCTGCGCCTCGATGGCCAGGGGCACGTGAACTGCCATCTGGTCACCGTCAAAGTCAGCGTTGAAGGCTGGGCAGACGAGGGGGTGCAGCTGAATGGCACGGCCATCCACCAGCTTGGGTTCGAAGGCCTGAATGCCGAGACGGTGCAGGGTTGGAGCACGGTTCAGCAGGATCGGGTGACCGTCGATCACCTCTTGCAGCACCTGCATCACTTCATCGTCGGCCCGCTGAATCAGCTTCTTGGCCGCCTTGATGTTGTTGACGATGTTCTGGCGGATCAGGCGGTGGATCACGAAAGGCTGGAACAGCTCGATCGCCATCTCCTTGGGCAGACCGCACTGGTGCATCTTCAGCTTCGGACCCACCACGATCACGGAACGACCGGAGTAGTCGACCCGCTTACCCAGGAGGTTCTGACGGAAGCGGCCCTGCTTGCCTTCAATGATGTCGCTCAGTGACTTGAGCGGACGGTTGTTGGCACCCACGACGGTGCGACCGCGACGGCCGTTGTCGATCAGGGCGTCGACGGCCTCCTGCAGCATCCGCTTCTCGTTGCGGACGATGATTTCAGGGGCCAGGATTTCCTGGAGCCTCGCCAGACGGTTGTTGCGGTTGATCACCCGCCGGTAGAGATCGTTGAGATCGCTGGTGGCGAAGCGACCACCATCGAGCTGCACCATCGGGCGCAGGTCGGGCGGAATCACCGGGATCACATCCAGCACCATCCACTCGGGACGAGCGTTGGTGGCGATGAAGTTGTCGATCACGCGCAGACGCTTGATCAACTTGGCGCGCTTCTGACCCTTGCTGCCGTTGATCTCCTCCCGCAGCTGCTCAGCCACTTCATCGAGGGTGAGGTCTTCCAGCAGTTGCTTGAGGGCCTCGGCACCGATGCCCACCACGGGCTCGTTCTCGATCTCGGAATCTTCGGCGTAGATCTCGTCTTCAATCTCCAGCCACTCGTCTTCGGTGAGCAGCTGCTTGTACTTCAGGTCCTTGTGGTCGCCGGGATCCAGCACCACGTAGCAGTTGAAGTAAACGATCTGCTCCACATCCCGCAGGGGCATGTCCAGCAGGATGGCCACGTAGCTGGGGATCCCCTTCAGATACCAGACGTGGGAGACGGGGGCCGCCAGCTTGATGAAGCCCATGCGGTGACGACGCACGCGGCTCTCGGTGACCTCCACACCGCAGCGTTCACAAACGATGCCCCGGTGACGCACCCGTTTGTACTTGCCGCAGTGGCATTCCCAGTCTTTGGACGGGCCAAAGATCTTTTCGCAGAACAGCCCGTCCATCTCGGGCTTGAGGGTGCGGTAGTTAATGGTCTCCGGCTTGGTGACCTCACCGACCACCTGGCCGTTGGGCAGGGTGCGCTGTCCCCACTCCATCACCCGATCGGGTGAGGCGAGGGTGATCTTGACGTAATCGAAGTGGTTCTCGGTGCGGAGGTTGCTGTTGGTCATTGACGGTTAAGGAAGAAGGAGCGGGGAATCGGTTCGTTCGTTGATCCGTCAGTCCTCGTCGTAATCCGCGACGCCGAGGGATTCGTAGGTGGGCCTGCTGGGGGTGCTGCGACGTGGGTTCACGTCCTGCATCAGATCCACTTCCTTGCCTTCGTCGGTGTAGACGGCGATGTCCAGACCCAGGGACTGAAGCTCGCGCATCAGCACCTTGAAGGATTCCGGTGTACCCGGGCGGGGAATCGGCTTGCCCTTGACGATGGCGTTGAGGGCTTCGTTGCGGCCCTGCATGTCGTCGGACTTGACCGTGAGCAGTTCCTGCAGGGTGTATGCGGCGCCATAGGCCTCGAGGGCCCACACCTCCATCTCACCCAGACGCTGACCACCTTGCTGTGCCTTACCGCCCAGGGGCTGCTGGGTGACCAGGGAGTAGGGGCCGGTGGAACGGGCGTGAATCTTGTCGTCCACCAGGTGAACCAGCTTGAGGAAGTGGGAGTAACCCACGGCCACGGGCTGATCGAAGGGCAGACCGGTGCGGCCATCCCTCAGCTGCAGCTTGCCGGGATCCTCAGGGTCGTACACCCAACCCTTGCCGGGCTGCTTGGCGGCTTCCTTGAGGAAGGTCTCGACGGTCTGCTGGGACTTCTCAGCACCGTGCATCTCATCGAAGGGAACGATGCGCACGCGGCAATCCAGGTTGGACGCGGCCCAACCCATCAGCAGCTCGAACACCTGACCCACATTCATCCGGCTCGGCACACCCAGGGGGTTGAGGACAATGTCGACCGGGGTGCCGTCGGGCAGATAGGGCATGTCCTCCCGAGGAAGGATGCGGCTGATGATGCCCTTGTTGCCGTGGCGGCCAGCCATCTTGTCGCCGACCTGGATCTTGCGGCGCTGGGCCACATACACCCGCACCACCATGTTGGCGCCGGGGGGCAGCTCATCACCCTGTTCACGGGTGTAGATGCGCACATCCACAACGCGGCCACGCTCGGTGCCGGGCACCCGGAGGGAGTTGTCGCGCACGTCGCGCGCCTTCTCACCGAAGATCGCGCGCAGAAGCTTCTCTTCCGGCGGCTGATCGGATTCACCCTTGGGCGTCACCTTGCCCACGAGGATGTCGCCGCTTTCAACGAAAGCACCCACGCGGATGATGCCCATCTCGTCGAGGTTGCCCAGGCTTTCCTCAGCGACGTTGGGAATTTCGCGGGTGATCTCTTCAGGTCCAAGCTTGGTCTGACGGGCTTCGATCTCGTACTTCTCGATGTGAACCGAGGTGTAGAGGTCGTCGGTGACCAGACGCTCGCTGACCAGCAGCGCGTCCTCGTAGTTGTAACCCTCCCAGGGCATGTAAGCGATCAGAACGTTCTGACCCAGAGCGATCTCACCGCCTTCACAGGCGGAACCATCCGCCATCACCTGGCCGACAATCACCGGATCACCGCAGCGGACAATCGGGCGCTGGTTCAGGCAGGTGTCCTGGTTGGAGCGCTGATACTTCTGCAGGAAATGGGTGTGGTCGTTGCCGTCCTCGTCCTGAACAACGATGGCGTTGGCATCCACATAGGTGACGGTGCCATTCACCCGGGAGATCGGCACCATGCCGGAGTCGCGGGCCACCTGGGTTTCCAGGCCGGTGCCCACCAGGGCACGCTCAGGACGCAGCAACGGCACAGCCTGACGCTGCATGTTGGAGCCCATCAGGGCGCGGTTGGCGTCGTCGTGCTCCAGGAAGGGAATCAGGGACGTTGCCACGGAGATCACCTGCACCGGTGAAAGGGCGACATAGTCGACCTGCTCAGGGGGGACCTTCTCGAAGTCCTGGCGGTAACGCACAGGAATCAGATCCGCCGAGATCCGGCCGTCATCCTCGGTGGCCACGTCACCAGGGGCGACGCGCACTTCGTCTTCCCGGTCGGCAGACAGGTAGATCGGATCGCCATCCTTCAGAACGACACCGTTCTCCACCTTCCAGAACGGCGTTTCGATGAAGCCGTACTCGTTGACCCGGGCATGGGTGGCCAAGGAGTTGATCAGACCAGCGTTGGGGCCTTCCGGCGTCTCAATCGGGCAGAGACGGCCGTAGTGGGAGGGGTGAATGTCGCGGACGGCGAAGCCGGCACGCTCACGGGTGAGACCGCCGGGTCCAAGGGCCGAGATGCGGCGCTTGTGGGTGAGCTCAGCCAGAGGGTTGGTCTGGTCCATGAACTGGCTCAGCTGACTGGAGCCGAAGAACTCCTTGATCGCCGCCACCAGGGGCTTGGGGTTCACCAACTGGGCCGGGGTCAGCGAATCGGTTTCGCCGACGGTCATCCGTTCCTTGATGATCCGCTCAAGACGGTTCAGACCCACCCGAACCTGGTTCTGCAGGAGTTCGCCCACGGAACGCACGCGGCGGTTGCCGAGGTGATCGATGTCGTCGAGGCTGGCGCCGCCGACATCCAGTTCCAGGTTGATCAGGTAATCGAGCGTGGAGAGCACGTCCTCATGGGTGAGGGTGCGCACCGTGTCGGGGATGGTGAGGCGCAGCTTCTTGTTGATCTTGTAGCGGCCGACCCGACCGAGGTCGTAGCGCTTGGGATCGAAGAAACGGGTCTGCAGCAGCTGCTGACCGCCACTCACTGAGGGGGGTTCACCCGGACGCAGCTTCTTGTAGAGCTCAAGCAGCGCTTGGTCTTCCGAACTGATGCCCTCGTCGTTGGCGGCATCAATCGACTTCTTGTAGAACTCGGGGTGACGCAGCTTGTCGAGCACGTCGTTGTCAGACAGACCCATGGCACGCATGAGCACGTGCGCGTTGATCTTGCGGGTCTTGTCCACACGAACGTGGAGCAAGTCGTTTTTATCTGTTTCAAACTTCAGCCAGGCACCCCGGTTGGGGATGACGCTGGCGTTGTAGGTGCGCCGGCCGTTCTTGTCCATTTCATCCTTGAAATAGACACCGGGGCTGCGCACGATCTGGTTCACGATCACACGCTCAGCGCCGTTGATGATGAAGGTGCCGCGCTCGGTCATCAGCGGCAGTTCGCCGATGAACACCTCCTGCTCCTTGATCTCACCGGTCTCCTTGTTGACCAGGCGGCAGGTCACATACATCTGTGACGCGAAGGTCGCATCACGGCGCTTGGCCTCTTCCACATCGTGGCGGGGGCGCTTCAGGCGGTACTCGCTACCGATGAAGTGCAGCTCCAGCTTGCCGGTGTAATCCGTGATCGGAGAGAAGCTTTCCAGCTCCTCGATCAGACCTTGATCCAAAAACCACTTAAAGCTGGCCCGCTGCACCTCCACCAGATCAGGGAGGTAGGTGGCGGTCTTGGCGACCTGAATCGCGCTGCTGCTCATGCGGGGACCGGCAGAGAGGACGAAGGGACTGGGGAGGACTGGATTGGCGGCAGAAGCTCACCTGACAGGACGATTAGACACAACAGCGGCACCGACGGTTTCCAGGACGGAACCGACAGCGCCGCTGCTGCTGTTCAGAAATCGCGGGTCAGATCAGCTGACGACGACAAGTGCACCGGAAGGAAATGGACGCTTCAGGCACCACACACAAGACGGAATCCTGCGCATGGCCAGGCCAATACAACATCTTACATATGGACTCGACACCCTTGGAACTCCGGTTAAGGGAGTCCGAACAAACGCCGGGCGTTGGCGGTGCTGCTGCAGGCCACGCTGTCGAGATCCACGCCGCGCAGCTCAGCCACCCGCGTGGCAACGGAAGCCACGAAGGCCGGCTCATTGCGCTTGCCGCGGCGGGGCACAGGGGCCAGAAAAGGGCAGTCGGTTTCCACCAGGAAACGATCCTCCGGCACCTGACGGGCGCAGTCGTGGGTGGACTCCGCCTTGGGGAAGGTGACGGTGCCGCTGAAGCTGATGTAGAAGCCGAGCTCCAGGAACTGGTGCATTTCATCGGGGGTACCGCCCCAGCAATGCATTACCCCTCCGGGGCAACGGCCCTGCGCCTTGCGGGCCCGCAGTTCCTCCAGCATCGGCTCGGCGGCATCCCGGCAGTGAATGATCACCGGCAGGTTCAACTCAACCGCCAGGTCCAATTGAGGGCGCAGCACAGCAAGCTGCTCCTCGAGATTCTTGTCTCGAAAGAGATCGAGGCCGAGTTCGCCGATGGCGACCACCCGATCATCCTCCAGAGCTGCCCGGCGCAGCACCGCCACCGTGTCATCCCGCCAATGCTCGGTGTCCAGTGGATGGACGCCGACGGAATAACGCATCTCCGGGAATCGATCCGCCAGGGCGCGGATCGCCGGTATTTCGGAGGGTTCGACGCAGGCGTGCAGCAGTGCACCAACCCCAGCCTCACGCCAGCGTGAAGCCACCTCATCGAGGTCGTCGTCAAAGTTGCGGAAGACGATGTGACAGTGGCTGTCAATCAACGTCGGGGTGGGGGACACAGCTGGGCCGAAACGCGCTTTCGGCCCATTCTGCCGGTTGAAACCGAATCAGCTGGCGGGCTCGAGCACCTTGCGCACGGCCGCACTGAGGCGGGACTTCTGGTTGGCACCGTTGTTGCGGTGCAGCACACCCACCTTCACGGCCTTGTCGATCTTGCTGAAGGCGGCACGCATGGAGGTCTGCACGCTGGCCTTGGCTTCATCACCAGAGGTGGCGCTGTAGGCGTCACAGGCGGCGAAGCAGCGCTTCATCAGGGTGCGCATCGACGACTTGTAGGTGCGGTTGCGCAGACGGTTGCGCTCAGCAATCTCAATCCGCTTCTTGGCTGACTTGTTATTGGCCACTGAGGCTTCAACGTTGCGAACAATCCAGCACCTTACTCCTTGACAGGCCCCCCTTCCCTGGGTTGTGGAGTCCTAACTTGACCGAACTCTCCCACTGTTCCTTTGTCTGTGAGCCAGCCGGCCGTTGCTCCCCTTCGCATCGTGCGGGATCTGGACCGGGCCCAGACGGAGCTGAAACGGTTGTCGAGCCGCACCACACAAACCCAGCAGGGTGAAGCCCGTGAGCGGGTTGAAGCCATTCTCACAGCGGTGCGCGACCGCGGTGATGCCGCCATTGCCGACTTCACCGAACGGTTCGATGGCTTCCGGCCCGAACCAATGGCGGTGTCCCCCGAGGCCCTCGAACAGGCCTGGACGTCGCTGCCGACCAACCTGCGGGATGCCCTAGAGCTGGCCCATCGCCGCATCACCGACTTCCACCAACGCCAACGTCCCGCCGATCTGGCGGTGACGGGCCCCCACGGCGAACAGCTTGGGCGGCGCTGGCGGCCGGTGGAGCGGGCGGGTCTCTACGTGCCCGGAGGACGGGCGGCTTACCCCAGCACCGTGCTGATGAATGCGGTGCCAGCCCGGGTCGCCGGCGTCAAAGACGTGGTGATCTGTTCCCCCGCCGGACGTGATGGTGCGGTGAACCCCGTGGTGCTGGCAGCGGCCCACCTGGCCGGCGTGAAAACGGTGTTCCGCCTCGGAGGTGCTCAGGCTGTTGCCGCCATGGCCTACGGCAGCGAGAGCGTGCCCAAGGTGGACGTGATCAGTGGCCCCGGAAACCTCTACGTCACCCTTGCGAAACAGGCGGTGTACGGCCAGGTGGCCATCGATTCCCTGGCGGGACCAAGCGAAGTGCTGGTGATCGCCGACCACTCCGCCAAGCCCGATCAGGTGGCAGCGGATCTGTTGGCGCAGGCGGAGCACGACCCCCTGGCGGCGGCGGTGCTGATCACCACCGACCCTGCACTGGCCGACGGGATCAACGCCGCAGTGGCCGAACAGCTGGCCGATCACCCCCGCCAGGAGATCTGCGAAGCCGCTCTGCGGGACTGGGGGCTGGTGGTGGTCTGCGACGACCTCGAGAGCTGTGCCCGCCTCAGCGACAGCTTCGCCCCCGAACACCTGGAGCTGCTGGTGGAGCGGCCCGAACCCCTGGCGGATCGCATTCAGAACGCCGGAGCCATTTTCCTGGGCCCCTGGTCCCCAGAAGCGGTGGGGGATTACCTGGCAGGCCCAAACCACACGCTGCCCACCTGTGGAGCCGCGCGTTTCAGCGGGGCCCTCAGTGTTGAGACCTTCATGCGCCACACCTCGCTGATCGGTTTCAACCGGGCCGCCCTGGAAGCAACGGGTTCAGCTGTGCAGGAGCTGGCCACCAGTGAAGGCTTGCACAGCCACGCTGAATCGGTGCGACGGCGCCTCAGCTGAGGCGCTTCTCCAGGCTGCGGACACCCGCCACACCATCGGTGATCTCACCGACCAACACCTCATCGGTGATGTTGACGAACAGGCCGTTCTCCAGCACACCGGGAATGTTGTTGATCGTCTGCTCCAGGGCCACTGGATCGCTGATGCCGCCGTCGAGCTTGGCGTCCAGCACCAGGTTGCCCTGATCGGTAACCACAGGGCCGGCCTTGCGCTGGGCCATGCGCAGCTCAGCGCTGCCCCCGAGGGCTTCAAGCTGCTGCTTCACCTGGCGCCAGGCCCCGGGGAGCACTTCCACCGGCAGCAGAAAACCGAGGTTGAGACGGTCCACCAGCTTGGTGGAGTCCACCACCACCACAAACCGATCCGCCCGTGCCGCCACGAGTTTCTCCTGCACGTGGCATGCGCCACCACCCTTGATCAATTGGAAGCAAGGGTCGACTTCGTCGGCACCATCGATGGCCAGATCAATCCGGCTGACGGCGTTGAGACTGAGCAGGGGAATGTTGAGCTCAGCGGCCAGAACCTCTCCTTGGAAGGACGTGGTGACACCGACGATGTCTTTGAGTTCTCCGCTGGCGAGCTTGGCCCCCAGGCCCTGAATCATCAGAGCGGCGGTGGAGCCTGATCCCAGGCCCAGCACCATGCCGTCCTTGATCTGTTCCACGGCGGCATCAGCCACCGCCTGCTTCATCTGGGTCTGTAGATCAGCCATCGGGTCACGTCCTTTGGGCGCGACCGTAGCAAGGGGTTTCAGGCCATCCCAGGCAGGGGCTCCGGTTTGACGGACAGGGTGAGCTCGCGGCCAGCCCGCAGCACTTTCAGAGGCAGGGGAACATCGATGGCGGCGGCATCCACCACCTCGAGCAGCGCCTGAGGATCCGAAATGTCGCGCTCATCCACCGTGATCAGCAGATCGCCGCGGCGCAGTCCTGCTTTTTCGGCCGGGCCATCGGGCAGCACGGCTTGCACCAGGGCACCGCTGCGTTCCGGCAGCTGCACAAGGGCATTGGGGTCCTTGTTGTGCTCGCGCGCGATGCGCGGTGTGAGCGCCACCAGTTGCAGACCGATGTAGGGGTGCACCACTTCACCCTGCTGCTGGAGCTGATCAGCCACCCGGCGGGCCAGGTTGATCGGGATGGCAAAACCGAGGCCGGCCCCAGGGCCCGACCGCACAAGGGTGTTGATGCCAATCACCTGGCCATCGCCGTTCACCAACGGCCCACCGGAATTACCGGGGTTGATGGCAGCGTCGGTCTGAATGAGTTCCAGCCGTTTGTCGGCGAAGCCAAGGCTATTGATGTTGCGGTGCAGGCTGCTGACGATGCCCAGGGTCACCGTGCGTTCCAATCCGAACGGGGTGCCGAGGGCGATCGCCCAATCGCCCACCTGCATGGCTTCCGAATCACCAAGGGGAGCCCGTGGCGGCAGTCGATCGCCCTCGAGACGCACCAAGGCCAGGTCTGTCACCGCATCGGTGCCCACCACCCGTCCATCCCGCTGTTCCCCGTCGGCCAGGGTGACGCTGACGGACTCCACCCGATCCACCACATGGGCATTGGTGAGCACAAGGCCCTTGGCATCGATCACCACACCAGAGCCTTGCCCCCGTTCCCGCTCCGGACCTGCCGGAGGGTCCCCCAGCAGGTCCCGCAGCAGGGGATCAAGCAGCGTGGGGTCAAACGGCTGACGTTCCACGGTGCGCTCGGTGTCGATCCGAACCACCGCCGGCGCCACCCGCTGAACGGCATCGGCCACAAAGCTGTGCTCCAGGGCCTGCGCTGAGTCACCTTCACCGACCAGAACCGCTACGGCCATCAGAACGGCCAGGAGTTGACGCAGGGCGTACCGCAACACAAGACCTTTAATTGCCTTCTTTTTATCGGATCCAGCCGGAGAAATGGGCCCTGGTCCAAATCGATCGCAATCTCAGCACCTCCATTGCGATGCGCGGTCGAGCTTGGACATTCCAGCTAGCAAATCAGCAAACGCAGTTTTCGCATGCGTGCACTTCTGGCTCCAGCGGCAGCTCTGCTTGCCCTGGCTGGCCCGGTTGCCCTCACCCCTCAAGCCTCCGCGGAGAGCACAACGCTCAAGGCGGTGATCTTTGAGGAGGTCAAGCCGCTTTATCACAAAACAGATGCGGGCTACGAAGGCCTCGGGGTTGACGTTCTTGAACAGATCCGGATCCAGGCCAAGCGCCGCAAGGTGGACTACAGGGTGGCCAAGTCGGTGAACGACGGCATCGGCGCCGTGATCACCGGCAAAGCCGACATCGCCTGCGGCGGGGGCAACGGCAGCAACAAGTTCTGGGAACACGGCACCCTCGCCGCCAGCGAAACCAACGCCTGCCGCTTCGGCACCCAGATCCCCACGCAAGTGCTGTTGGAGCGCTTTGAAGAAGGCCCTCCCCTGACGCCACTCACACCCAATCCATCGGGGTCTTGATGCGATCGATCGCTGTTCTGCCCCTTCCAGCCAATGGGCGGGTTTTGATGGCCACCGATCGCACAGCGGCTCTTGCGTCCACTGCTTAGGGTCGAGCCGTTTTATGAGCTTCACCCTTGAGCGAATCCGCCGCTTCACAACGCTGTGAGCTCTGCCAGGTCGTGATCGAAGACCGCCCTGGCCTTTCCGATGTGGTGACGTTCAGCAATGGCCCCCAGGGCAGCCGCAGCAAACTCTGGAGCCGCGTCTGCCAGTACGTGACCGATCCGGAGCGTCGACGCCTCTGCATCAATCAGGATTCCGACGGGCGCGGCGCTGAACAGCCGGGCGACGCCTTTCCCGATGCACCGGCCATCGATCTGGGCAACAGCTGACGGCGGGCAGACGGTCCCGTACATTGAAGGTGTGTCCGACGGGCATCTCCCTGCGGGAGATCGGTCACAACTGAAATGCACGTCGGGCCGACGTCCGCCCTCAGTTCGCGTTGCCTCATCCTCTGCTTCCGGATCTCGAAACGCTGGTCACCGATGTGGCCGCCAGCAAAGGCTTTGCCCTTTGCGGCATTCAGCTGCTCACCCACATGAGCCCGATGACCCTGGAAGTGCAGATCCGCCACAGCAGTGGAGCGGATGTGAGCCTTGATGACTGCGCCGGTTTCAGTGGCGTGCTGGGGGATGCCCTTGAGGCCTCCACCCTGCTCACTGACGCGTATGTTCTGGAGATCAGCAGTCCCGGCATCGGCGACCAGCTGTCCAGCGATCGCGACTTTGAAACCTTCCGTGGGTTCCCCGTGGAGGTTCATCACCGCGACAAGGACGACAGCGAGCAACGCCTGGAGGGCCTCTTGCTCGAACGCGACGCCGACACGCTGCAGATCAACATTCGCGGGCGAATCAAACGGATTCCCCGGGATTGCGTGATCGGTGTCCGCCTCACGAGTCCAGGCAGCTGAACCCAGCGTTCACACCCCTGCAACCGCTCCTTTCTTTTCCCCTAACCCAACGCGATGGCTCTCGTCCTGCTTCCCGGTCTCAGCAACCTGATCGACGACATCAGCGAAGAGAAGAAGCTGCCGCCCCAGGTGGTGGAGGCGGCCCTGCGGGAGGCCCTGCTGAAGGGCTATGAGCGCTACCGGCGCACCCTTTACATCGGCATCAGCGAAGACCCCTTTGATGAGGAGTACTTCAGCAACTTCGATGTTGGCCTCGACCTTGAGGAGGAGGGCTACCGAGTTCTCGCCAGCAAGATCATTGTTGATGAGGTGGAGAGCGAAGACCACCAGATCGCGATCGCCGAGGTGATGCAGGTGGCCGATGACGCCCAGGTAGGCGACACGGTGGTGCTGGATGTCACCCCAGAGAAAGAGGACTTCGGCCGGATGGCCGCCGCCACCACCAAGCAGGTGCTGGCCCAGAAGCTGCGTGATCAGCAGCGCCGCATGATCCAGGAGGAATTCGCTGATTTGGAGGATCCGGTGCTGACGGCCCGGGTGATCCGCTTCGAGCGCCAATCGGTGATCATGGCGGTCAGCTCAGGCCTCGGCCGTCCGGAAGTGGAGGCTGAACTCCCCCGGCGCGATCAACTGCCCAACGACAACTACCGCGCCAACGCCACCTTCAAGGTGTTCCTGAAAGAGGTGAGCGAAGTGCCCCGCCGGGGACCGCAGCTGTTCGTCAGCCGCTCCAATGCCGGTTTGGTGGTCTACCTGTTCGAAAACGAAGTCCCCGAAATTCAGGAAGGATCCGTTCGGATCGTGGCCGTGGCCCGTGAGGCCAATCCCCCCTCCCGTTCCGTGGGCCCCCGCACCAAGGTGGCCGTCGACAGCATCGAACGCGAGGTGGATCCCGTCGGCGCCTGCATCGGCGCCCGCGGCTCCCGCATTCAGCAGGTGGTGAACGAACTGCGTGGAGAAAAAATCGACGTGATCCGCTGGTCGCAGGATCCAGGCCAGTACATCGCCAACTCCCTCAGCCCCGCTCGGGTGGAAATGGTGCGCCTGGTGGATCCCGTGGGCCAGCACGCCCATGTGCTTGTGCCCCCCGATCAGCTGAGCCTGGCCATCGGACGCGAAGGCCAGAACGTGCGTTTGGCCGCCCGACTCACCGGCTGGAAGATCGACATCAAGAACTCCACCGAATACGACCAAGAGGCAGAGGATGCCGTGGTGGCAGAGCTGATCTCCCAGCGGGAGGAGGAGGAAGCCCTCCAGCAGCAAGCCGAAGAACGACTGGCCGCCGAACAGGCCGCTCGGGCGGAAGAGGATGCACGCCTGCGAGAGCTGTATCCGCTGCCCGAAGACGAAGAGGAGTACGGCGAGCAGGAGTTCTCTAAGGAGGAGCCCGCTGAGGTGGAAGCCAGCAGCGAAACCGAGTTCGAGACCGAGGCTGAAACCACGGACGCAGCGGCTGAGGCCGATGCCGAGCCCGATCAGGAGCAGGTCCGGTGAGTGACCGCCCCGTCCTGCGTCGCTGCGTGGCCTGCCGCCAACTCTTGGATCGCCGCCAACTCTGGAGGGTGATCCGCGACCATCAGGACGGAGTTCTCCTCGATCAGGGGATGGGCCGTTCGGCCTATCTCTGCCGCGAGGAGAACTGCCTTGAGGAGGCGACCCGTCGCAAGCGTCTGCAGAAAGCCCTGCGTTGTCAGGTGCCCGAAACAGTGCTTGCGGTGTTGAAACAGCGGCTTAACCAAAGCGTTGGTGAATCCGCTGAGGCAGACTGAACATTGGCCCCACTTTGTGCGAGGCCACCGCGGCATTCCATGCCCGGACCGATCGGAGACCCGAACTGAATGACCAGCAGCGGCAAAGTCAGAATTTACGAGCTGTCCAAGGACCTCGGCCTTGAGAACAAGGACGTGCTGGATGCGGCTGAAAAGCTGTCGATCGCTGCGAAGAGCCACAGCAGCTCGATCAGTGACGCTGAAGCCGGAAAGATCCGTTCGCTCCTCGGCAAAGGCGGGAATGGTGCGAAACCCGCTGCCGCGGCCCCTGCCAAGCCCGCAGCTGGCAAGGCCATCCTCTCGGTGAAGAAAGCGGCCCCCGCCGCGCCAAGCAAGCCCGCCCCAGCGGCGAGCAAACCGGTCGCCAAGCCTGTAGCTGCCAAGCCCGTGGTCGCCAAACCCGTGGCGGCTGCCAAACCGCAGGCGGCCCCGAAGCCTCCCGCAGCGGCCACGCCCAAACCGGTGATCAGCAAGCCAGCGGCTGCACCGGTGAAAGCCTCAGCAGCACCGGCGCGGCCCGCCGCTCCTCAGAAACCCCCCGCAGCCCCAGCGCGACCAACGGCGGCAAAACCCGTTCCACGACCTGCCGCGGCCAAGCCGCAGGTTGTCAGCAAGCCGGCTGCAGGCAAACCGGAACTGGTGAGCAAGCCCAAGGCTGCTGCCAAACCCACGGCACCCACGCCGCGACCCACACCAGCTCGCCCGACGCCACGCCCCGCAGGTGCTGGAAGCCCAGCGCGGCCCACCCCTGGCCAGGGGCAACCCAAGCCACAGATCATCCGCGCAGGCGCTCCATCTCGGCCCGGTGTGCCCACCCGTGCCGGTGCCCCCACAAAGCCAGGTGCACCCTCACGGCCCACTCCGAGGCCTGAACTGGTGGGCAAACCTGTGCCCCGCCGTCCGGCAGGCACCGGCGTGCCTCAACGCCAGGGCGGTCCAAGCCGTCCCGGAGCCCCCACCCGACAGGGTCGCCCCGGGATGCCCCCCCGCAGCGGCAACACCCTGGAACTGGTTGGCAAGCCGATTCGTCGCGACGGCAGCACAACCGGTAGCGGTCGTCCTGGTGCGCCCACCCGTTCGGGAGCTCCTGGACGACCCGGCATGCCCGCTGGAATGCGCAAACCGGTGGCCCCCGGTGAGCTCATGCAGCTGCAGAAGCCTGTGGGCAGGCCAACGGCACCGGCACCCCGCCGTCCCGATGCACCCACCAAGACCGGTGCGGGTGATGGAACGGCCACCCCGCCCGTGGCGCGTCCAAACGCCCCCTCGGCACCCCGCCGTCCCAGCTTCCGTCCGGGTGGCCCCGGTGGCCAGCGGCGGCCAGGCCGTCCCGACTGGGATGACAGCGCCCGGCTCGATGCTCTTCGCAGCCGCTCGCCGCAGAAGCAGCGCCAGAAGGTGCACATCATCGGTGAAAACGATGATTCCCTGGCGGCACAGACCGGCGGCTTCGCTGGCGAACAGGAGAACATGGTTCTCTCGGCGAGCCTGGCTCGTCCCGCCAAGCCCAAGTCGCAGCAGCGCACCGCACCCAAGCCGGTGGCGGCGATGCGCAAGCGCAAGAAGGAAACCGCCCGTCAGCGTCAGCGCCGGCGTGCCATGGAGCTGCGGGCAGCCCGGGAAGCCAAGCAGGTGCGGCCCGAAATGATTGTGGTGCCGGAGGACAACCTCACGGTGCAGGAACTGGCGGACATGCTGAGCGTCGAAAGCTCAGAGATCATCAAATCCCTCTTCTTCAAAGGGATCATCGCCACGGTCACCCAGACCCTGGACATGCCCACGATCGAGGCCGTTGCCGACGAATTCGGTGTGCCGGTGCTCCAGGACGACGTGGAGGAGGCGGCCAAGAAGACCGTCGAAATGATCGAAGAGGCCGACAAGGCTCACCTGATCCGACGTCCGCCCGTGGTCACCGTCATGGGCCACGTCGACCACGGCAAAACAAGCCTGCTGGATGCCATCCGTCAGGCCCGCGTCGCTGCGGGTGAGGCCGGCGGCATCACCCAGCACATCGGTGCGTATCAGGTTGAGATCGAGCACAACAACGAGCAGCGCAAGCTCACCTTCCTGGACACTCCGGGCCACGAAGCCTTCACGGCCATGCGAGCCCGCGGCACCAAGGTGACCGACGTGGCTGTGCTGGTGGTGGCTGCTGATGACGGCGTCCGCCCCCAGACCCTGGAAGCCATCAGCCACGCCCGGGCCGCTGAAGTGCCGATCGTGGTGGCGATCAACAAGATCGACAAGGAAGGTTCATCGCCCGAGCGGGTGAAGCAGGAGCTGTCTGAGCAAAACCTGCTGGCGGAAGACTGGGGCGGCGATGTGGTGATGGTGCCGGTGAGCGCCATCAAGGGCGAAAACATCGACAAACTGCTGGAGATGCTGCTGCTGGTCACCGAAGTGGAAGACCTGCAGGCCAACCCGGATCGTCTGGCCCGCGGCACCGTGATCGAGGCCCACCTCGATAAGGCCAAAGGCCCCGTGGCCACGCTGCTGGTGCAGAACGGCACCCTCAAGACCGGCGACGTCGTCGCCGCTGGTCCGGTGCTGGGCAAGGTGCGCGCCATGGTGGACGACAACCGTCAACGCCTCAAGGAAGCGGGCCCCTCCTTTGCTGTGGAGGCCCTGGGCTTCAGCGAGGTGCCCACCGCCGGTGACGAGTTCGAGGTGTACCCCGACGAGAAATCGGCCCGGGCCGTTGTGGGCGATCGCGCCTCCGATGCCCGCGCCACCCGTCTTGCTCAGCAGATGGCGTCACGACGCGTCTCGCTCACGGCCATGTCCGGCCAGGCCAATGACGGTGAGCTGAAGGAACTCAACCTGATTCTCAAGGCCGACGTTCAAGGCTCCGTGGAAGCCATCCTCGGATCGCTCGAGCAGCTGCCCAAGGATGAGGTGCAGGTGCGGGTGCTGCTGTCGGCACCTGGCGAGATCACCGAAACCGACGTCGACCTGGCCGCCGCTTCCGGCGCGGTGATCGTGGGCTTCAACACCTCCATGGCCTCCGGCGCCAAGAAAGCGGCGGATGCCACTGGGGTGGATGTGCGCGACTACGACGTGATCTACAAGCTGCTGGAAGACATCCAGTTGGCGATGGAAGGTCTGCTGGAGCCGGAACTGGTGGAGGAAGCCCTGGGCGAAGCCGAGGTGCGCGCCGTCTTCACCATCGGCAAGAGCGCCGTGGCCGGCTGTTATGTCACCACCGGCAAGCTGCATCGCAATTGCCGGGTGCGGGTGCACCGCGGAAAACAGGTGGTCTACGAGGGCGACCTCGACTCCCTGCGTCGCAACAAGGACGACGTCAAGGAAGTGGCCACGGGCTTCGAATGCGGTGTCGGCACCGATCGGTTCGCCAACTGGGAAGAAGGCGATCGCATTGAAGCCTTCAAGATGGTCACCCAACGCCGCAAACTCACCACCTGACCCCGCAACCGATCGTGCAGCCCCGCAGCGAGCCCCTGCTCTGGCTTCAGTGCCTGGCCCTTGGAGCCATTCCCCTGGAGCTGCTGCTGATCCGCCTGGTTCTGGCCGGCGCGGATCCGGGTCCTGTTCCCGGTGTGGAGCGATTTCTGATCTGGGGGGTGGGGGTCCTGGCCCCAGCCGTCGCGTTGTGGCGACGGCCCGCCGACTGGGGATCTCTGCTATTCGTGCGTCAGCCGCTGGCCAGCCGCAACAGCGATCAACTCCGCATCAGTGCATCCCAAGGCGGCTTGAGCAGCCGCGCCGCTGTGGTGATCGCCGCAGTGGTCCTGCTGCCCGTGCTCTGGTGGATGGACGATTCAGCGGTGCTGGCGAGTGAATTCTCCCCGGTGTCGGGACAATCCCGTCTGGTCACCCTGTTGCTGGTCAGCCCATTGCTGGCCTTGATGGTGTGGCAGGTGCAGCAGCTGATTCAAGCCGCAGCACTGTTGCTTGGATCACCAGCAACCGTCGCCCCTGCCGATTCGGCTTTTCGTGCTGATGCTCTGGCAACGCAACGCACCAGCCTGGGCCTGCAGTTGCTCAACCTCCCTGGCCTGGAGTGGCCGGAGCCTGTGGTGGAGCCGATCAAGCAGGAGCCCGACCAGGCCATCGGGGTGGAAGACACTGCGTCGGAAACGGACGACAGCACGGATCAAGCCAGTACTGATCAAGCCAGCACTGACAACGAATCACCCGACGGGGAGAGTTCAGCCGACAATCCGGTAACGGCTGCAGTGTCTGACGAGGCTGATCCCGAAGCCGCTCCTGAGCCCGTCGTTGCCGAGGCTCAAGCTGAAGAAGCTGCTCCAACACCCGATCAGGACGCCGATGATGCCATGGACGTGGAAGACGAGGAAGACACCACGCCGGAACCGGACGACAGCACTGAACACGTCAACACCGCCGACATCAGCCCTGACAACGAAGAGCCAGACGACGAAGCACCAGACAACCAAGAGCCAGACAGCAAAAGTTCAGCCATCAACACCGCGACGGCTGAAGAGTCTGATGACGTCGAGCCCGAAGCGCTGGAACCCGTCGAGACAGAGGATCAAGACGACATGTCGGAAGACGACGACGCTGAAGACATCAGTGCGGTTGATGCCGACGAATCAAGCGTCGCTGCTGCTGTCCCTGTTGCGGTCGAACCAGAGCAGACCGGTGAAGAGCAGGAGAGCACCCCCCTGGATGCCGAAGTCAGCCAGATCGACAGTGTCGCCGGCGGAAGCACGGAAAGCCATCGTGAACAGGCCGAGTCCAGCGGAAGCAAAGAGAGCAAACCAGACGAGCCGTCTGAGCCCACGCCAGGGGGTCTGTGATTCCTTGAGCAACCGTTCCCGCAGGGCGGGATCCAGGCCAGATTTGGGGCGGGGATTATCGGGCAAACGTCCAAGTTTGATTCAGAGCAAATGTTAAATTGCTTGTGACGCCGATGTAGCTCAGCCGGTAGAGCAACGCTTTCGTAAAGCGTGGGTCGCCTGTTCAAGTCAGGTCATCGGCTTTTTAAGCAGTGGCGCATAGAATCAACCAGATTCAATGCGCATCTAATGAACACATAGCCGCTTCAATCCCGAAGACGAGCAGAGATCATTCCCGCTGGTCATCCTTCCACTGAGAAGATCATTCCAGGGAACAATCCAGTGATCTGGATACACATCAGCCAACACTTCAGCCGCCTCAGGATTCTGAAGCACCAGGATCCTTCGCGACCGCAGTTTGAGCTGTCGCCTTAACCAGGGCGTCATGATCGCTTCTTCAACACGGAACCTCAGCCTCACGCCAGCCAGCGTTCACAACCTCCCCACGATGACAAGGTTGAACGACGGCGACCAGAACGGAACCAGCCTTTTCCACGATCTGAATACAATTAGACTGGGAGTCAATGACGCCCCTGATGTCGAACCAACGCGTCGATCGCAGGTATCGTCCCAGCCGAAATCCTGTGGCCTGGGGTTCATGCAGGATCCAACCTTGATGCGCATTGGCTCGGCCATCAGCGGGTTGCTGCTGGTGCTGTTTCTGGTGGTTCATCTGGCCGGTTTGTTGCCCGCGCTGATAGCACCGGCGCAGTTCGAGCACTACACCACGGCCCTGCATCACCAGCCATGGCTGCCGGTGTTGGAGGTCGGCCTGGCCGCCACCGCAGCCGTGCATCTGAGCTGCACCATTGCCAAAACGCTGCGGAATCAAGGTGCTGGAAACACGGCGGCGCTGCGTAGCCGTCGCGATCGTCCGCTGGACGCTCTGGCCAGCCGCAGCAAGATGGCGGCCGGTGTGATCACCCTTGGATTTCTGGCCCTGCATCTGCAACAACTGCGCTGGCCACGCCCGAGCGATGGGCTGGAGCGGGAGCTGCTGCAGCAGGTGCTGCAGCAGCCGATCAGCCTTGTGGTTTATGCCGCCGGCAGCCTGGCCATTGGCCTGCATCTGCTCCACGGCGCGGAAGCAGCCCACCGCAACCTGGGTCTGCTTAACCCGGCCAACGGCCCCAGCATCCGCTGGGGAGGTCGCCTCTTGGCGTCGGGAATCGGAGGAGGCTTCCTGCTGATCAGCCTGGGACTGGCCCTCGGAGGGTTGGCATGACAAAGGGCCTGCCTGATCCCAGGATTCCCGCCGGTCCGCTCGCCGATGCCTGGCGACGGACCCGCGAAGGACTGCCGCTGATCAGCCCTCTGCGCAAAGGGCAGATGGACGTGCTCGTGGTGGGCACCGGCCTAGCGGGCGCTTCCGCCGCGGCGTCTCTGGCCCAACAGGGCTACCGGGTAACGGTGCTCAGCTTTCACGACAGCCCGCGCCGCGCCCATTCGGTGGCGGCCCAGGGGGGCATCAATGCCGCACGTTCTGTGGCGGTGGATGGCGACAGCGTCAGCCGCCTGTTCGCCGACACCCTCAAAGGAGGCGACTTCCGCGCCCGGGAAGCGGGCTGCCAGCGGCTGGCGGAAATCAGCAGCGGCATCATCGATCAATGCGTGGCCCAGGGGGTACCGTTCGCACGCGAATACGGCGGCAGCCTGGCCACCCGCAGTTTTGGCGGGGCCCTGGTGAGCCGCACCTTTTATGCCCGGGGGCAGACCGGCCAGCAATTGCTTTATGGCGCCTACCAGGCCTTGATGCGCCAGGTGGAGCTGGGCCGCGTTCAACTGCTCACCCGCCGGGACGTGCTCGAGCTGATCACCGTGGATGGGGTGGCCCGTGGCGTGGTGGCGCGCCATCTGCTGAGTGGTGAGCTGGAGGTGCACACCGCCCGCACCGTTCTGCTCTGCACCGGCGGTTACAGCAACGTCTACTTCCTCTCCACCAACGCACTGAAGTCGAACACCAGCGCGATCTGGAGGGCCCACCGCAAAGGGGCGCTGTTCGCCAATCCCTGCTTCACCCAGATCCATCCCACCTGCATTCCCAGTGGTGATGTCTTCCAGAGCAAGCTGACGCTGATGAGCGAAAGCCTGCGCAACGACGGGCGGGTCTGGCTGCCCAAGAAACCCGGCGAGACGCGCCAACCCGATGCGATACCGGAAGAGGAACGCGACTACTTCCTCGAGAGGCTTTATCCCACCTACGGCAACATGACGCCGCGGGACGTCGCCTCCAGGCGGGCCAGAGAACTCTGCAACGCGGGGCGGGGCGTCGGCCCAGGGGGACGCTCGGTTTACCTCGACCTCACCGATGCCATCAGAGCTGAAGGCAAAGACGCCATTGCCGCTCGCTACGGCAACTTGATGACGATGTACGAGCGCATCAGCGGCGATGACCCCTACAAGAAGCCGATGCGGATTTATCCCGCGCCGCACTACACAATGGGCGGCCTCTGGGTGGACTACCACCTGATGAGTTCCATCCCCGGCCTGTTTGTTCTGGGGGAAGCGAACTACTCCGAACATGGCGCCAACCGCCTGGGCGCCAGCGCCCTGATGCAAGGGCTCGCCGATGGCTACTTCATTGCGCCGTCCACGGTCACGGCCTGGCTGGCGGGCAACCCTGCGCAGAATGTGCCCATCGATCACCCAGCCTGCCGCGAGGCCTTGGAGAGCACCCGCCGCCGCATCAGTCAATTGATCAACAGCGCAGGCAGCACCCCGGTGGACAGCTTCCATCGCGAGCTGGGCAGCGTGATGATCGACCGCTGCGGCATCAGCCGCCATGCCGATGGTCTGCGGGAGGGGCTGGAACAGGTGAAGGCGCTGGAGGAGCGGTTCGAAGCCGAAGTACGGGTGCCAGGCGAAGCCGGCGGCCCCAATGCCGAGCTGGAGAAAGCGCTGCGGGTGAAGGACTTCTTCGGGCTAGCCCAGCTGATGCTGCGGGATGCCCTGGCCCGGGAGGAGTCGTGCGGGGCCCACTTCCGCGAAGAACACCAAAGTGACGAGGGCGAAGCCCGACGGGATGACGTGAACTTCGCCCACATCGCCGCCTGGGAGCACAACACCAACGGTGAGCCGATCCGCCACAGCGAACCGCTGCAGTTCACCGCGCTGCAACCCAGCACCCGGAGCTACAAATGAAACTCACCCTGCGCATCTGGCGCCAGAGCAGCGCCGATCAACCCGGTGGTTACCAGAGCCATCAGCTGGAGAACGTCTCCCCCAACCTCTCCCTATTGGAGGCCCTCGATCAGCTCAACGAACAACTGATCAGCGCCGGGGAACGGCCGGTGAGCTTCGAGCACGACTGCCGCGAAGGCATCTGCGGCAGCTGCGGCTTCCTGGTGAACGGCCAGGCCCATGGCCCTCGGGCCGCCACCTCCGTATGCCAGCTCTACCTGCGGGAGTTCAACGATGGTGCGGTGCTGACCCTGGATCCATGGCGCGCCAAGGCCTTTCCTCCGATCCAGGATCTGATGGTGGACCGCTCCGCCTTTGACCGGCTGATCGCCGCCGGCGGCTACTGCTCAACGGGCACCGGCCAGGCCCCCGATGGCAACGCCCTGCCCGTGGGCCGGGAGCAGGCCACCAGCGCCTTCAGCACGGCAACCTGCATCGGTTGTGGCGCCTGCGTCGCCAGTTGCCGCAATGCCTCGGCAAGCCTGTTCGTGGCCGCCAAGCTGGCGCACTTGGGGCAACTGCCGCAGGGGCAACCGGAACGGGCCAGCCGCGCCGACGCCATGCAACGCCAGATGGAGGCTGAGGGCTTCGGCAGCTGCAGCAGCAACCTCGAATGCGAGGCGGTCTGTCCCCAGGAGATTTCCGCAGACTGGATCAGTTGGATGCACCGGGAACGCAGAAGCTGACTGAGCCAAAACACCACAATCGCTGCTGCGCCAGCCCAGAGATCATCAGAAACTTTTTGCCAATAACCCACAACAAATCACTACCGTTTTAAGGATCGACGCAAGCCAAAAGCATGCAATCCAACCCCCAGCCGGAGCAGATCACCAAAACCGTGGTGGGCGTGACCACGGTTTTCATTGGAGGCATTGCTCTGCTCTCCAGCGTGTTTGTTGTTCCCGCTGGTGAAGTTGGCGTGCTCACCACCCTTGGCAAAGTCTCCAACACGCCAAGAGAGCCGGGGTTGAACCTCAAACTTCCGTTCATTCAGTCGACCCATAATTTCAGCGTCAGAACGCAGGTCATCCCCGAAAAATTTTCAACACTCACCAAAGACCTGCAGGTGATCGAAGCCACAGCAACGGTGAAATATGCGGTCAAGCCCGGAGAAGCTCCCAGGATCTACAGCACGATTGCCACCGATGACTCTGCGATTTACGCCAGGGTGATCCAGCCATCGCTGCTGAAATCACTGAAATCGGTGTTTTCGAAGTATGAACTCGACACCATCGCCACCGACTGGAACAACATTTCCACCCTTGTGCAGGAAAGCGTCTCCAATGAGCTGAGCAAATTCGACTATGTGGCCGTCAAAGGCCTGGACATCACGGGCCTCAAGATCGCGGAGGAATACCGAGCGGCCATCGAGCAGAAGCAGATCGCGCAACAGCAGCTTCTGCGCGCCAAAACAGAGGTTCAGATCGCCGAGCAGGAGGCCCTGAAGTTTCAGACCTTGACCCGCTCGCTCAATGACAGCGTTCTCTACAAGCTATTCCTCGACAAGTGGGACGGAAAAACAAAGGTGGTTCCGCCCATTCGTGGTGGCAGCACACCACCGGTGATTGTTGGCCGATAACGGGATGCAACTGGCTGCATCAGAGCCCAGCGCAGCCGCGGGTCGCCACCTGCAGATCAGCAATGGCCTCGGCGCCACGGCCCGCCCGCAGCTGCTGCATCACCAGATCCGCCTGAACCCCCAACAGCAGGGTCTGGCAGGGATAGGCACTGCGAGCTGACGCCTGTTGCTGCAGGGCCTCCGCCTCGATCAAGGCCTGTTCACAGAGCTGAGGCCGACGGCCCTCCAAGCAGCGCCTGGCTCGGGCCTGAAAGGCTGCCAAGGGCGACGCACGCACCACAGGGGCCGCCATGGCGAGGAGCAGCAGGACTGTGACGGAGCGCGCGAGCAGGGCTCAGGGGGGCGATTTGCTGAGATGATGCCTCAACTTCGACCCATCGCCCCGCCGTGTACACCGACTGGACCGCCATTGCCCTGCTGCTGTTCACCGCGGTGCCGCTGTTGATCGTTGTGGCGACGGCCACCTACTTCGTGATCCAGAACGATCAGAAGACTCCCCTGGGCTGAGGATCAAGCCAGGGGCCGGGTCGGACAGCTGAGTTTGGCCAGACCTGGGGTGTTGATGGGCTGGTGGTTCAACGGTGCCGACTGCACCGCTGAACTGATCTGACCGGTCCCCAGACAGACGATGCAGGTGCGGAAGCGGTCCCCCGACACCCGCTGCATCCCACTGCCACCACAGACGGTGCACGTGCACATGATCCCAAGGATCAGACGATGGATTCAGTGTGGGCGGAAAACCCGCCGCTGATCCCGAAGTGTTCCTTAAGAAATCACTGCATTGATCTCTTGCTGCGTCAAGTGTTCGAGCAACTCTGTTGCACTCAGGCGCGCACCAGGATCCAGCAGCTGAAGCCCTGAGGCCAAACGACCAATCACCGCAGCCGCATCGAGCCCCGCGGCACGGAGCGGTTCCAGGCCGGAACTGGCCTCACGCTTGGACAGTTTCTGGCCGCTGGCATCACAAAGCAGCGGCCCATGCCGGAACTGGGGCGGTGATTCACCCAGGGCCGCAAAGACACTTCGCTGGGCTGGCAGGGCCTCGCGCAGATCAGCACCACGCACCACATCGGTGATGCCGAAGCTGAGTTCGTCGATCACGGTGGCGAGCTGGTAGGCGATGAAGCCATCAGCTCGCCGCAACACCACATCGCCACTACTGTGGGGATCGTCATCAGCCACCCGCAGGCGCCAACTGGGGAGCCGCTGCTGCTGCCAGCCCCAGTGGTGCCCCGCCGTCCGGCAGACGCCGGGGTAGATCGGCTGACCGGCAAGCTGCCTTCGGGAGCAGCGACAGGCGAACAACCATCCGGATCGGCGTAACCACGACAACCAGGAGTGGTAGATGCCACGCCGTTCGCTCTGGAGCAGCACCGGCCCATCCCATTCCAGGCCCAGCCAGCGCAAATCGCTTTGGATCGCCTCGATGGCACCGGCGCGGTTGCGCGGCGTATCGAGGTCATCGATGCGCAGCAACCAGGCCCCACCGGCCTGACGGGCCGCCAACCACGAGAGCAGAGCCGTTTGCAGGTTGCCGAGGTGGAGCACCCCCGTGGGGGATGGGGCGAAACGGCCGCGGTAGCCACCGGCGGCTGCCAAGGCTCGCCCCCGCTCCAGATGCTGTTGCAGATGCTCCGGAAGTTCCTTCATCTGAACAGCCATCATGTGGAACAGCCATCAAAAAAGGCGACCCACTGGGCCGCCCGGAGAACGAGGTTGAGGCGCTGATCAGCCCTGAACGCGGTCCTTGAACATCTTGCCGGCGGTGAAGGCGGGAACGCGCTTGGCGGGAATCGCGATCTTCTCGC
This sequence comes from Synechococcus sp. M16.1, assembly GCF_014279895.1. NCBI lineage: Bacteria > Bacillati > Cyanobacteriota > Cyanophyceae > Synechococcales > Synechococcaceae > Synechococcus > Synechococcus sp. M16.1. Next base: position 1,593,522 of record NZ_CP047954.1, read on the forward strand.
CGGTCTTGGGGTTCAGACCCTGACGGGCGGAACGCTCACGAGGCTCAAAGGAACCGAAACCGAGGATGGACACCTTCTTGCCTTCCACCACGGAGTCGATGATCGTGTCGATGGCGGCGTCGACAACCATGGAAACGTCGGTCTTGGTGAGCTCGGTGCGAGCAGCCACCAGATTCACCAGATCAGCTTTGTTCATTGGTTAGAGAGAGTCGGGGGGCGGGAGACGGCTCAGATACGGCGTCGTGGGCTCGCCGCTGCCTTCCCCAAGCGGCCCAATCGTATGGAGAGCAACCGGTTGCTGCAAGCGAAACGTGTTGTGCCGCAACGCTTTAGCAGTTGTCCGCAGCATCGCTCCAACCGCTGAAGGGCACGAGCCGCTCCCCACGCAAGGCACCAAGCCCAGCCCCAGAAAGCAGTTGGGGACTGGCATCTGAAGGAATCCACTCCCTGAGCCTGGCCAAGCTGTTCAGCTGTCTGGGCCAGTGGAATGTGCGGGCATGTCGCATCGGCGCGAGCTGACCGGGAGCCCATGGCGTCAGCAAACGCCCGCAGAACAACAGTTCATTTGGTACCGGGGCGAACACCACACAGCTCCCCGGCGTCGGCCCCGGCGTCCACAACAGCCGCAAACCACTCACCGTGGTGTGTTCCTCGGCAAAGGTGTCCAACGGCTCCACATTGGGCAGGAGATAGGCCTCCTGTTCCTGCACCAGAACCGGCCATCCCAGGCGCTCCTGAACGCGACGCAGGCGCCCGTGGCCTTCTCGACTGGTGAGCAGGATCCTCGGGCTGCGGGTTCCCGCCAGCTGGCACAGAGCCGTGAGGCTGGCCTCCGTCAACGGCGGGCAGTCCACCAGCACGGGCTCGGGATCCAGATCCAGCCACCAGGAGCTGCCGCCCTGGCTGTCGCGGTTGGGCGGAAACAACCAGAGGTCGTCACGCAGCTGCTGCGGCGGCCGGCCGGCCTCAAGTGTGGTGGTCATCGCCATTGGTTCAAAACAACGGACCAAACCACTAGTTTGAAGTCGAGATGCCCCAACGGGCCTTGAGTGGCATTCACCCCGGTTCTCCCTGGCCCCTGGGCAGCAGCCTCACCCGCCGAGGTGTGAACTTTGTGCTGGCGGCTCCCGGGGCCGACCGCATTGAATTGCTGCTCTACAGCAACGGCAACGACCGCAGCCCGGAGCGGGTGATCGAACTGGACGGTCGACGTCACCGCTCAGGCGACTACTGGCACGTGGAAGTGGAGGGGGTCGGTGAAGGCTGCTGTTACGGCTACCGGGTCTTCGGGCCGCTGGCGCCGGGGGGCCATGGCTTCCAGCCCTCCAAGGTGCTGCTGGACCCCGCCGCCCGTGCCATCAGTGGTTGGGACGTCTACGACCGGGTGCTGGCCACCGGCCCCACACCCAACGCCCATGCCTGCCTCAAGGCGGTGGTGTGCGAACGGGATCTGTTCGACTTTCAGGCCCATCCGCGCCCGCGCCACAGCTGGCAACGCACGGTGATCTACGAGCTGCACGTGGGGGGCTTCACCCGCCGTGAGGATGCCGGGGTCGCCGTGGAACACCGCGGCACCTACCTGGGCCTGATTGAAAAGTTGCCCTACCTCAAGGAGCTGGGCATCACGGCGGTGGAGCTGCTGCCGGTGTTCTGCTTCGACCCGGCCGATGCCCCCCCGGGCCGCGACAACGTTTGGGGGTACAGCCCCCTGAGCTGGTTCACACCCCACCACGGCTACTGCAGCAGTAGCGATCCATTGCAGGCCCGCCATGAGGTGCGCCAACTGGTGGCGGCCTGCCATGACGCCGGCATCGAAGTGCTGCTGGATGTGGTCTACAACCACACCACCGAGGGCAACCGCCATGGCCCCACCCTGAGCTGGCGGGGTTGCGCCGACAACGTCTACTACCACCAAAACGAGGCCGGCGACTATCAGGATGTGAGCGGCTGCGGCAACTCGATCGCCGCCAATACGCCGATCAGCACCCAGCTGATCCTCGAGTCGATGCGCTGCTGGGCCCTTGAACTGGGGGTGGATGGCTTCCGCTTCGATCTGGGCATTGCCCTGAGCCGCGGCGACCAGCTCAAACCCCTGAATGAGCCGCCCCTGTTCGCGGCGATGGAGGCCGACCCACAGCTGAGTGACCTCAAATTGGTGAGCGAACCGTGGGACTGCGGCGGTCTTTATCGGCTGGACGACTTCCCCGCCAAACGGATCGGCACCTGGAACGGCCATTTCCGCGACGGGGTGCGGCGCTTCTGGAAAGGGGACGACCACAGCACCTGGAGCCTGGCCCAGCGGTTCAAGGGCAGCCCCGATCTCTATGACGGCAAGCCCGTGGCCCTGGGGCGTTCGGTGAACTTCATCACCGCGCACGACGGCTTCACCCTGGCGGATCTGGTGAGCTACAACCGCAAGCACAACCTGGCCAACGGCGAAGACAACCGCGACGGCGAGAACCACAACAACAGCTGGAACCACGGCATCGAAGGCCCCAGCAGCAACCCCCTGGTGCAAAGCCTGCGGCGGCGTCAGCAACGCAACCTGCTCAGCTCTCTGCTGCTGGCCCGTGGCGTGCCGATGCTGCTGATGGGCGATGAAGTGGGCCGCAGCCAAGGGGGTAACAACAACAGCTGGTGCCAGAACAGCCCCCTGGGCTGGATGGTCTGGAATGAAGACCAGTGCGACCTGGAGCTGAAGCAATTTCTGCAGCGGCTGCTGCGGCTGCGCCAGGCCCTGCCGCAACTGTTCAATCCATTGGTGCCGCCGCGGGAAAGCAACCGCAAATCAGCGGAACAACCATCGGAGCAGCGCAGCGATCTCTGGCGTCAATGGCACGGGGTGAACCTGGCCAAACCCGACTGGGCCGCCTGGAGCCGCACGACGGCCACCAGCCTCCACCGCGGCAGCCGCGGGGCTCTGCTGTGGATGGGCTTCAACGCCTACAAGGAAAGCCTCAGCTTTGAGTTGCCGGTTCCGGCCTCCCCCTGGAAACGGGTGATCGACACCTCTTTGCCCAGCCCCAAGGATTTCCCAGCCGAGCAAGCCAGCTTCAGCGGCGTTGAAATCCCCTTGCAGAGCTGGAGCTTCGTGCTGCTGCTCGCCGAGGAGGAAACCTCAGGCCTGCGGTTGTGATCAAAGCGGGTGACGGGAATCGAACCCGTGTCATCAGCTTGGAAGGCTGAGGTCTTACCATTACACAACACCCGCGTAGTACAAACAAACCACTGCCCCAGGGGCTGGTGGTGTCGTGAGCACGCATCCATTATGGCAATCCGCCTGCCCGAAGCCTCCGCGTGACACCGACCGACGCATCCCTGCAGGGATCCCGCCGCAGGCTGATGCTGGCCTACGGCCTGGGCGACGCCGGCACCGGACTTGCCGCCACTCAGCTGGGCTTCTACCTCTTTCCGTTTTTCATCTGCGCCGCTGGCCTGCCGGCCTTCATCGCCGGTTCTCTGCTCACGGTGAGCAAGGTGTGGGACGCGCTGAATGATCCGTTGATCGGCTGGCTCAGCGATCACACCCGCAGCCGCTGGGGCCCGCGCCTGCCCTGGATGCTGACCGCAGCCCTGCCGCTGGGCATCAGCCTGACGGCGATGTGGTGGGTGCCCCCGGGCGAAACGCTGCAGCGCACCACGTATTACGCGGTGATGGCGGTGTTGCTGATGACCGCATACACCAGCGTCAACCTGCCCTACGCGGCCCTCAGCACCGAACTCACGCCGGACACCGCCATTCGCACCCGCCTGAATGCGGCACGGTTCACCGGATCAATCCTGGCGGGCCTGAGCGGACTGATCGTGGCTTCGGTGGTGCTCACCGACGGAGGCGGGGGCTACCTGGCCATGGGCCGGATCACCGGCAGCATCGCCGCCACCACCACGCTGCTCTGCTGCTGGGGCCTGGCCCCCTACGCCAAGCGGGCCCAACGGCCGGTGCCCAACAACGAGCCGCCGATGCAGCAGCTCAAACGGGTGATGGCCAACCCCCGTTTCCGCCAGGTGCTGGGGCTGTATCTGCTGCTCTGGTTCGGCCTGCAACTGATGCAGGTGGTGGCCCTGATCTGGCTGGTGCAGGTGGTGCATGTGCCCGCCAACCTCTCCACCTGGATCCTGCTGCCCTTCCAGATCGCCGCCCTGCTGGGGCTTCAGCTCTGGAGCAACCTCAGCAACCGCATCGGCCGCGTCGCCACCCTGCGCTGGGGCGCGGGGCTGTGGATCAGCGCCTGCTTGCTTTCAATGCTGTTCCCGCCCCTGGCGGCGGATCCCGGCCCGCTGCAACTGCTGCCGCTGGTGGGGCTGATCGCCCTGGTGGGAGTGGGAGCGGCGACGGCCTATCTGATCCCCTGGTCGCTGCTGCCCGATGCGATCGACGCTGATCCGAGCAAACCCGCCGGGCTTTACACCGCCTGGATGGTGTTCGGCCAGAAGCTGATCATCGGCCTCACCATGTCGGTGTTTGGCAGCCTGCTCTCGCTCACCGGCTACATCTCCGCCAAGGGGGGCAACTGCAGCGGGGCACTGAGTTTCATCGCACAACCGGATTCAGCCCTGCTGGCGATCCGCCTCTGCATGGGTTTGATTCCCGCCATCCTTGTGCTGCTTGGCCTTGTGGTGATGCGAGGCTGGCCTGACCGTGGAGCCCACCTGCACAAGGCCGCCGGATGAACACGCCCCGTCCCATCAAACGCCTGGGCACCAGCCTGCTGATCGGAGGCCAGGCCGTGGCCGCCACCCTGCGCGGTCGCATCAATCGGGGTGAGCTGTTTGAGCAAATGCTGGAGGCCGGCCCCGGCAGCCTGCTGATCGTGCTGATCATCTCGGTGGCCGCCGGCTCGGTGTTCAACATTCAGGTGGCCGCCGAACTCACCCGCCAGGGGGCGGGATCAACGGTGGGCGGCATCCTGGCGATCGGCCTGGCACGGGAGATCGCGCCCCTGCTCACCTCCTGCCTGCTGGCCGGCAAGGTGGCCACCGCCTACGCCGCCCAGCTGGGGACGATGAAGGTGACCGAACAGATCGATGCGATCACCATGCTGCGCACCGACCCGGTGGAGTACCTGGTGGTGCCCAGGATGATCGCGATGGTGGTGATGGCACCGGTGCAGTGCTTCTTCTTCCTCTTCGTGGCGGTGTGGTCGGGCCAACTCACCAGCACGGCCTTCTACAACATCCCGCCGGCGGTGTTCTGGACCTCGGTGCAGACCTGGATGAACCCGCTGGACCTGCCGTTCATGCTGGTGAAAGCCCTGGTGTTCGGGCTGATCATCGCCACGGTGGCCTGCGGTTGGGGCCTGACCACCCGCGGCGGCCCCAAGGAAGTGGGCACCAGCACCACCGGCGCGGTGGTGATGATCCTGATCCTGGTGGCACTGATGGATGTCGTTCTCACCCAGGTGCTGTTCGGAGCATGAGTTCAACCCCCACCCCCGTAACCCTCAAGCCGGACGTGCGGCTGCCTTTGCTGGTGGTGGCCCTTGGCCTGGCACTGCTGCCCCTGCCGCTTTCGCCCTGGCCCACCTTGGTGGTGGTGCTGTTCGGCCTGTTTCTGCTGATCCAGAGCGCCAGCCTTCGCTTGGAATTCAAGGAAGACGCTCTGATCGTGTGGCAAAACAGCCGCGAACTGCGGCGTTTCTCCTACGACCAATGGCTGAGCTGGCGACTGTTCGCCCCCTGGCTGCCGGGCCTGTTTTATTTCCGCGAAACCCAGAGCATTCACTTCCTGCCGATCCTGTTCAGCCCCAAGGAGCTGCGGGAACAGCTGGAACTGCGGGTGGGAGCACTGGAAGTGCCGAACGGCGACCCGGAAGACAGCACGAGCAAAAGCGAGGAATAGCACGATTTCGACACGATTTCGCGTAGACATCCATGCAATCTTGTGCGCCCTTGTCGCAGTTGTGATGCCACCTGTTTTTCTGCGGTCTGGTCGGCTGGAATGGAGGGATGGAGAGCACGGCAGCTGACGCAATGCCCGACGACAACGACCTGACCCCCAAGGCGCCTGAACCGGAGCAGCCCTCGGCGGAAACCAGCGGCGACACCAGCGCAGAACCCGCCAACACCACCAGCACCGAGCCCGCCGCCGCAGAAGCCAATCCCGTGATGGAGCTGGCACTGAAAGATCTGCAGGAACGCCGCGATGCACTGGAAGCGGAGATCACCGCCCTCAGCTCCCGCAAGCAGCAACTCGAGACCGAACTGAAGGCCAACTTCGCGGGCCAGTCCGACGCCATCGCCCGCCGCGTGAAGGGCTTCCAGGAGTACCTGGGCGGCGCCCTGCAGGACCTGGTGCAGAGCGTGGAAAACCTGGAGCTGGTGGTGCAGCCGATGGTGGTGCAGCCCTCCCCCCTCGATCAGGCGGAAGACAACGCAGCGGTGCCGGACAAGCCCGGAGAGAGCGCACCGCCTCCCGCGGTGGCCGACACCTTCCGCCCGGACGAAGAGCTGATCCGCCAGACCCTGGAGCGCTTCCTCAAACAACCCGACGTCTACGCCGACCCCTGGAACCTGCGGCGCAGCATCGATGCCCGTGACACGGCTCTACTGGAGGACTGGTTCTTCAATCAAGGCGGACGGGGCGCCCAGCCCAGCCGCGGCACCCGGCCGCGCAACATCCTGGTGAGCGCGGCCCTGATCGCGGTGATCGGCGAGCTGTACGGCGATCAGTTCCAGTGCCTGGTACTGGCCGGCGGCCCCGAACGGCTCGGCGAATGGCGGCGCGGCCTGCAGGATGCCCTCGGCCTGGGCCGGGAAGACTTCGGCCCCAGCAGCGGCATCGTGCTGTTCGAACGCCCGGAAGCCCTGGTGGAGCGGGCCGACCGGCTAGAGGAGCGTGGGGAAGTGCCCTTGATCCTGATCGATGCCGCCGAGCGCAGCGTCGACATCCCTGTGCTTCAGTTCCCCCTCTGGCTGGCCTTCGCGGCCGGACCAGGTGAACGCCTCGACGACAACGATCTGCTGTGACTCAAACAGCCCTCACTGCCCTGCTGCTCCTGGCCATCGGCTACCTGCTGGGAGCCATCCCCAGCGGTTACCTCGCCGGCCGCTGGCTCAAGGGCATCGACCTGCGCGACTGCGGCTCCGGCAGCACCGGAGCCACCAACGTGCTGCGCAACGTGGGCAAGGGCCCAGCCCTGGTGGTGTTCCTGATCGATGTGGGCAAAGGCGCCGTGGCGGTGCTGCTGGCGAAGAGCGTTGGCCTCAGCAACTGGCTGCAGGTGCTGGCGGGCCTGGCGGCGTTGGCGGGTCACATCTGGCCGGTGTGGCTGGGCTGGAAGGGCGGCAAGGCGGTGGCCACCGGCCTGGGCATGTTTTTGGGATTGGCCTGGCCGGTAGGGCTGGCCTGCTTTGGCCTGTTCATGGCCGTGATCTCGATCTTCCGGATCGTGTCGCTCTCCAGCGTGGTGGCCGCCATCGGATTACCGCTGTTGATGCTGCTCTCCGGCGGCAGCAGCGCCTACGTGGTGGTGTCGTTGGTGGCCAGCCTGATGGTGCTCTGGCGGCATCGCAGCAACATCGAGCGGCTGCTGGTGGGCACCGAACCCAAGATCGGGCAGAAGTCTTGAGCATTGCCGCCGGCAGCGATCAGCCAATGAGCTCTGCACAACAGGCGGCAAATGCCGCACTGGGATCTTCAGCCTTGGTGATCGGCCGGCCGATCACCAGCTGACTGGCTCCTGCTGCAATCGCCTCCGCAGGCCCCATCACCCGGGCCTGATCACCCACGGCAGCACCTTTGGGGCGAATGCCTGGGGTGACCAAGGCAAATGTTTCGGGGTGCTGCGCCCGCAATGCCGCGGCCTCCAGTGGTGAACACACACACCCACCGATGCCAGCAGTCGCCGACAGCTGCGCCAACGCCGGCACCCGTTCGGCGATGCCCTGGGCAATGGAGAGTTCCCGTTGCAGCCGTTGCTCCTCCCAGCTGGTAAGAACCGTCACCGCTAACAGCGTGGGGGCGGGTTGACCAGCACCTTGAGCTCCTTCCTCTGCCCCGGCCTGGGCTGCCTTGAGTGCTTCGCTGCCGGCGCAGGCATGCACCGTGATCAGCTCGGCCCCCAGCGCCGCCGCCCGCCGGCAAGCACCCGCCATCGTGGCCGGGATGTCGTGAAATTTGAGATCGAGGAACACCCGCAGCCCCTGCTCGCGCAGCTGGGCCACCACCTCCGGGCCCGCCTGCACAAACAGCTCCAGGCCCACCTTCACCCAGCGCAGCCCGTCCACCTGGCCGGCAAAGGCCAGCGCCTGCTCGGGCGCCATGCCATCGAGGGCAACGATGATCCGATCGGAGGGGTCAGCGGGATGCAAGGTCATCAGCCCACCAAACGACGGAAGGTCTTCTTGCCCAATTGCAGCACCTTGCCCTCAAGCTCCGCCGCTGAGGCGAACTCCTGGTTGGGGTCGGTGATCTTCTCCCCCTCCAGCCGCGCCGCACCACCCTTGATCTGGCGGCGGGCCTCACTGCTGCTGGCGCAGATCCCCACGGCACTGAACAGATAAAAGGCCTTGGCCGGGAAATTCACCTCCGCCAGAGACGCCTCGGGAACATCGGCGCCGGCATCACCGCTGCCTCCCACCAGCGTGGCGGAATCGCTCTGGGCCTTCTGGGCGGCTTCGATGCCGTGGCGGCTGGCGGTCACCGCCAGGGCCATCGCCTTCTGCTTCTCGCGGGGGTTCTCCGGCAACGACGCCAGATCCAGGTCGGTCAGCAACGTGACGTAGTCGTCGATCGCCGCATCGCCGACCTTCTCCAGCTTGGAGTACATCGAGAGCGGATCCTCCTCAAGCCCCACCACGTTGCCGAGGCTCTTGCTCATCTTCTGCACCCCGTCCAGACCCACCAGAATCGGCAGCAGCAGGCCGAACTGGGTGCCCTTGTTGAAGTGGCGCTGAAGGTCGCGGCCCATGACCACGTTGAACTTCTGGTCGGTGCCGCCCAGCTCCACATCCGCATTCACCGCCACCGAGTCGTAGCCCTGCAGCAACGGGTAAAGGAATTCATGCAGGGCGATCGGGGTTCCGCTGCCGTAGCGCTTGGAGAAGTCGTCCTTGGCCAGCATCTGGCCCACGGTGCCGGTGCCGAGCAGACCGATCACCGCCGGCAGGTCCATGGCCTCCAGCCACTCGGAGTTGTAGCGCACCTCCAGGCGGCCCGGGGTTTCGAAATCGAGCAGCGCCGTCTCCTTCGGCTGGTCTTGCCCCAACTGGCGCAAATAAGTGGAGGCGTTGGCGGCCACCTGCTCCTTGGTGAGCTGCACGCGCGTGGCGCTCTTGCCGGTGGGGTCGCCGATCCGCGCCGTGAAATCGCCGATGATCAGCACAGCCGTGTGGCCCGCATCCTGGAAGGCCCGCAATTTGCGGAACAGGATGCTGTGGCCCAGATGGATGTTGCTGCCGGTGGGGTCAATGCCCAGCTTCACTCGCAGCGGCCTGCCTTCTTTTTCGGCCTGGGCCAACCGGGCCGCCAGGGCCTGATCCGCATCACTGGGATCCCCGGCGGGGAAGAGGTCGGCCATGCCCCGCGACAGCCAATCCGGCAACGACGGGATGGAGTCCGGCATGGGGAGGCGCAACGAGCGAGCGCTGGCGATCGTACGAGTGCTGGTTCAGCTAAGGCTGTTTCAACTGGAAGGCGGCTGCTCGATCTGCGCCTTCATCCGCTCGAGGGTGGAGTTCATCTGATCGAACATCTGCTCGGGGGTGATGCCGAACTGGCTGAGCTGGGTGCGCAGCTGCTCCACCGTGAGCTTGGCCTGGAAATCCTCCGAGAGTTCAAAGCGCTTCATGAACACCCGGTAGCGGCCCATCAGCTCTTCCATCGTCTCGATGAACTTCTTCTTGCCCTCCCGGTCGAACTTGCCGTACTCACTGCCCAGCTGCATCAGCTGCTGGTAATCGCTGAACAGGCGCTTGGCTTCGTCCTGAACGATGTCGGAATCGAAGAAGGCCATCGTCGGCGTTGCTCACTGCTTCGGCAAAGTCTGCCAAGGATTCGCCAGGGGCAACGGGGGTGATCGCCGCACCTTTGATGGCCGTTCACGCAAAGGTTTTGTACGGTCTTGCTGACCCGCACCACCCTTCGAGAGCATCCAAATTCATGGTGAGTTTCGGGCCGCCTCCAGGACGTGGACTTCACTGCTCAGCTCGGCGCGATGCGTGAGCTTCCCCAGCGCCATCGGCATCTGTTGGAGGGCCGCCGCATTGTGGTGGCCTCCGCCGATCGCGTCTTGATCAGCGGCCTGGTACACAGCCTCAACGGCATCGGCTCCCTGGCGGGGGCCGCCAGCACCGAAACAGAAGCCCTCGCCTGCCTTCGCAACACAGCCGCTGATCTGCTGATCTGCAGCGACCAGCTCGAGCGCGGTACCGGCCCCTCCCTGGTGGCAGCCGCCAAGGCCCAGCAGCCCTCCCTGCGCTGCCTGATGTTGATTCAGCGCCCGTTGCTCAGCACGATTCACGCCGCGGCCAAGGCGCAATGCGAAGGGCTCTGCAGCCATGAGCGCATCGGCAACGGCGGCCTGCTCAGCGTGCTGCGCGCCATGGAGAGCGATGGCAGCCACATGGATCCGGTGATTGCCGGCGTGGCCAACCACGACCGTGGCCCCAAAGGCGCCGCCCATCCCCTCAGCGACGTGCTGAGCCTGCGGGAAGAGGACGTGCTGCGCGGGCTCTGCAAGGGCCTCAGCAATCAGGAGATTGCCGATCAGCTGCACCTCTCGATTGAAACCACCAAGCACTGCGTCACCGGACTGCTGCGCAAACTCGATGCCAAAAGCCGCACCCAGGCGGTGCTGATCGCCTTTCAGCGCAACCTGGTGGATCCACCGCTGCCGATTCCCCGCTGGACCCCCTCGACCTGAAGGAACCCGTTCGGTGCCAGAACAACCAGATGCGCCAGTTGCGCTGACGCAGTCCCTGCACACTCGTTAAGGTCAGCCCAACTCTGCTGAGCAGCATGCCCCGCAGCCACTGGTTGGATCCCCTGGCCAGGCGGGTGCTGCAGGCCACCGGACAGCTGCCAGCATCACCCCGGCAGGCCGCCGCGCAACCTTTACCAACACTGCCCGAGCCGCCGGCTTGGGTGATGGATGTGAACCGGGCCAGCCGCGATCAGTGGCTGCAACTGCCCGGCTGCAGCCAGGACACAGCCGATCTGCTGGTGCGGCTGCAGCGGGGTGGGGTGCAATTCGCCAGTGCCGATGATCTGTTCCGGCTGCTGGAGCTGCCGAGCGATCTGGCCAGGCTCTGGACCCCCCATCTGCTCTTCCAGTGGCACGGCGATGCCCCACCGCAGCCGCAGGCCGCTCCCCTCGACCTCAACAACGCCAGCGCCGATCAGCTGGCGCTGCTGGGCTGGCCCGAACAACGGCTGGCCAACCTGATGCGCGAACGCCGCCGCGCCGGTTTCAAGGATCTGGCCGATCTGCAGGAGCGGCTCTGCCTTCCCGCCAGCAGCGTGGAAGCCCTGATCGGCCGGGTGAGTTTCGGCAGCCGCCGCGCCGGGCCCAGCCTGCCGCTGCCCTGATGCAGGGGGATCTGTTCTCCACCGGTGCGCTGGCCTTCAACAACGGGCCTGACCTGCCCCTGCAACGGGAACAGCTGCTCGCCTGGCAAGCGCGGCTGCATGCCCATCAGGCGCCGCTGTTCCGCGGCGAAAGCGCCAGCACGGCCCAGGGGGATCTGTTCGGTGCCAGCCCCGATGACGCTGCGGCGGCCATCGATCCACTGGCCCTAACCCCCCTGGCGATGAGTTTCTGGCGCTGGCCGGAACCCTCTCACCGCGGAGCAGCGATTTATCTGGTGATGGACAGGCCAGTCCAGCTGGAGCAGCCGCTTCTGCTGTATGTGGGCGAAACCCTGGCGGCCGAGCGCCGCTGGAAAGGTGATCACGACTGCAAGGCCTACCTCGCGGCCTACGGCGAAGCCCTGCAGCGCTGTGAGCTGAGCGCTCAGCTGAGCATCCGCTTCAGTTGTGATGTGCCCAAGGCCACCCGCGCCCGGCGGGCCCTGGAACAACAGCTGATCCAACGCTGGTGGCCGCCGTTTAACAAAGAAACCCGCCAGCGCTGGGCCACCCCCTTCACCGCAGAGCTTTAGGGGCCGAGGGCGTCGCACAGGATCGCTACGCTCATCCTTTGTTGATGCGTCCACCCATGCGCTTCTCCCTGTCCTCCGCCGGTTTGCAGGATTGGAACGGCGATGTGCTGGCGGTGGGGCTGCCCCAGGGCGATGTCGATGCCACGGCAACGGCCCTGGAACAACGCTTTGCCGGCATCACCGAGGCCCTCAAGCAGCAGGAGTTCAAAGGCAAGCCCGGTGATCAACTGGTGATCACGCCCCTGGGCGGGGGCCCGCAGCGCCTGGTGGTGCTGGGCCTGGGCGAGAGCGATGGGATCGACGCCGAGCGCCTGCGCGGCGCCGCCGCCCGAGCCGCCAAGGCCGCCATCGGTTGTGAGGGCAGCCTCGGCCTGCACCTGCCCTGGGCGGGAACTGAGGCCACAGAAGCCGCCCGCATCTGTGCTGAAGCGGTGCGGCTCTGCCTCTACAAAGACCAACGCTTCCGCAAGGAGCCGGACCCGCGCCGGATCCCCGAGGGCCTGGAGCTGATCGACCTCGACCCCGCCGCCGAAAGCGGCTTTGCAGCAGTGAATGCCACCTGCGCCGGTGTGGAACTGGCCCGGGAGCTGGTGGCGGCCCCTCCGAACGTGGTCACCCCAGCGGCCCTCGCCGACACGGCCGCTGGCATCGCCAAGGACCATGGCCTTGAGCTCAAGGTGCTCGAGCGCAGCGACTGCGAAGCCAAGGGCATGGGGGCCTTCCTGGCGGTGAGCCAGGGCTCCGATCTACCCCCCAAGTTCATCCACCTGATCTATCGCCCCGAGGGCGAGGTGAAACGCCGCGTTGCCCTGGTGGGCAAAGGCCTCACCTTCGATTCCGGCGGTTACAACCTCAAGGTTGGGGCGGCCCAGATCGACATGATGAAGTTCGACATGGGCGGCAGTGCCGCTGTGATCGGTGCCATGCGCAGCATCGCCGAACTCAAGCCGGCCGGCATTGAGGTGCACATGGTGGTGGCCTCCTGCGAAAACATGGTGAATGGCTCCGCCGTCCACCCCGGCGACATCGTCACGGCCGCCAACGGCATGACGATTGAGATCAACAACACCGACGCCGAAGGCCGCCTCACCCTGGCCGATGCCCTGCTCTACGCCTGTGAGCAGAAGCCCGATGCCGTGGTGGATCTGGCCACCCTCACCGGAGCCTGCGTGATTGCTCTGGGGGATGAGATGGCCGGGCTGTGGTCCAACAATGACGATCTGGCGGAGGCCCTCGATGCCGCTGCTCAGACGGGCGGTGAAGGGCTCTGGCGCATGCCACTGCGGCAGTCCTACAGGGATGGATTGAAGTCGTTGCTAGCCGACATGAAGAACACCGGCCCGCGGCCCGGTGGTTCGATCACAGCAGCGCTGTTCCTCAAGGAGTTCGTAGCCAAAGACACCGCCTGGGCCCACATCGACATCGCCGGCCCGGTCTGGAGTGACAAGGGCAAAGGGGTCAATCCCGCTGGTGCCACAGGCTACGGCGTACGCACCCTGGTGAACTGGGTGCTGGCCCAGTCATGAGCCGCTCCCCGGTGCGCTGGTACATCAAGGCCCAGCTGGGGGTGCTGCTGCTCCCGGTGGGCCTCTGCCTGTTCGGCGAGGCGGTGAGCCGCAAGGTGGTTCAGATGCTGGGCAAGGACGCAGGCCCCTGGTTCTGGTACGGAACCCTCAGCCTGATCTGCATCAACGCCGGCATCGGCCTGATGATCGACAGCGGACTGACCCGAGGCTTTCCAGGACGACGTCAGAACTGATCAGGGTGCCCAGGTTCCGGACGAAAAATCCTCAGGAAGCAACAGCCTGCAATTCGAGTGTGCGGTCTGGGGTTTCCAATGCATGAATCTGCCACCGTGCTCGCTCGGAGCAGGTTTCCAACACCCGATCAAGATCATCCGATGCGTGCTTCGGCGACGCGTAGGGACCGATATGACGGGTGCCAAGACCATCCTTAATGGTCAGCAGATACATACAACCCTCCTCTCACCGCCTGATCGTAAGCATTGGCTCAAGCATCGTCGATGGCCGGAAACCCGTCTGTTCACTGAGAACTTGCTGAATCAATCAAGTTGCCGCGCTTAATCTTTTCAACAGGTTGGATGTTGGTTTCTTAAGGAATTCGACCAGATTTGATCAAGTAACGGCCGGCGAAATCCCCTGGAGCGATACGGGGTATCACTCCATTTCATCGGGCTCAGTTGGCTTCAGTGACAGCCGCTGGCGCAGCAGACCTGCCAGACATCTCACGCAAAGAGCCAGCAGCACAGAGGGTTGAAAGCGCGATCGCAACCAGGGCGGCGCTGTTGATCAGCTTGAGCGCGACGGGCAGATGGGTGTTGACCATCTCGCGAACGTTTGCCATGGAAAAAAGTTCATAGTGAACATCTTCATAGTGCGGCCCCTGTCAACGCAGCGAGGGCGCCCGCAGAGCCCGGCCTTTTTGTCGTAATGGCGACGACCAGCCACGGGAGCCCAGGCCATCCTGCGAGGGCTTCTTTCGGTGAAGGGGCAATGCGTCGAGTGGGGGCACTTAGGGAACACCCCCTCTTTTTTTGGGCATCAGGCCACAAGAACAAGGGCGACGTTGAGAATCGCCAACCCCACCAGGAACACCGCCGCCAGCAACGCGGCTTCGGGGAAGAACTTGGCAATCACAAAACCCACCCCAAGAAACACCGAGGAGATCACGATGGCGGTGAGATCCGATCCCATCGGCGAATGCTGACTGGTTCGCCCACAGGATGTCGGGATCTCCCTTGGACCGTGGCTTGCCCCCATCCGACTGCCCAACAAAACCCCCTGCCCTTAAGAGGGGGCAGGGGCAGGAACCAACGGGCGCTTCGGGCTACTTGGTGTAGGTGACGCCCCGGTAGGTGAGGGTGCGGCGGCTTTCGCCAATCAGTTCCTGGCGGCAGGTGTTGTAGTGCTCGCGGCGGTAGGTCAATTCAACGCAGGCCTTGGGAGTAGCTGGAGCTGCTGCGTAGGTGTGGCCTCGATAGAGAAGTGCAGTCATTGGATGTTCCTCGAAGAAATCCAAGTCCCCGTTCCATGGCTTGGAGCATCTGCGCCCCTCAAGAAGGGGTGAACGTTTTGTAGCAACCGCTACAAACCACTTATAAGACAGCCGTCAAGCCCGTGCCGTTCGCGCGAATACACACCGCCCCTTGATCAAGGCCCCTACTCGATCAACAGCCCTGCTCGATCAACAGCCGGAAGAGACAGGCGCACTGGTGGGCCATCCATCCATCGACCAGATCACATCAGAGACCGCATCGGCATTAATCCATTTGATGACGCCCGTATCCACGTCAGCCACCTGAAACAGCGACGGAAGCCTGGGGTGGCGAGCACTTCCCTCGCAGAAGAGCACCTGCCCCATCCACCAATCCCCTTGATCGAGCTGGTCTCCAGCGACGATCACAAAGTGCCCTGGGCGGACGTGGAGAAAGGGAGCCTCCGCCTTCACCGCGAGATCACCGTGATCAACCGACATGAGCCACCCAGGAATCAGTACGCCTGTACTCATAGCCATGGCGATATGGGTTTGGCAAGCCGTCAATCGCGCTGGCGTTGAAGCGCAGGCGTGTTGCCAGACACTGACGTAAGCACTTTTGCTCCCTGGACGTTGACCCGTGGGCGTCTAGGTTTCGACAGTCTTCAGACCCGTAGGCCCCCTTTCGATCGCACAAGGCCCTGCGCCTGCCGCCGTCGAGAACGCCAATCGATGACTGACCGCACTCTCAGCATTTCCGATGCCCTGCGCGAAGCGCAGCTGCAGCGCCTGGAAGCCTCCCTGGCCTGCAAGGCGGCATCCAAGCCTCAGGCCACGACACAGCCAGCAAAAGAGAAGGACAAGGACGCCAAAGCAAGCGACTGATCGCAACAGTCCCCACGCATTCCTTGATCAGATCGGCATATTGAGGAGCATCCGGCAATTGCCGGTGTCATCAAGTGCTGTGCTGTGGAGTCGCTGCTCTCGATCCTGCTGGGTGTCGCCCTCGCGTGGGTGATCACACGGGTGATCATCTGGCTGAGCGACCGTGCGCGCATCCGGGGGCACTCTGCCGAGGAATGAGGCTGCGGCAGCCCTACTTCCCCCAGGCGTTACCGGTGCGAGCGTTGTCGCCCCAGACGCTGTCGAGCCTGCGGTCACGACCGCAGCTGAACCGATAGAAGTTGTATTTGACGGCGTTGTTCTCCGCATAGTTCTGGTGGTACCCCTCGGCGGGCCAGAAGCGAGTCGCCTGCCGGAGCTCCACCTTCAAAGCAGACCGGGGTTGTCCGAGCTCACGGGCCGCCTCCGCCGCACTGGCTTCAGCCTCCTGAGCCTGGCCGTCATCAGCCGTGAAGATCACCGGCCGGTAGGAATCACCGCGGTCGCAAAACTGGCCGCCGCCATCGAGGGGGTCCACATTGCGCCAGTAGCTGCGCAACAGCTCCGCGTAGCTGATCTGATCCGGATCAAAGCGCACCTGCACCGCTTCCTGATGCCCCGTCGTCTCACTGCTCACCTGCCGGTAGGTGGGGCGCTCCAGCTGCCCGCCGCTGTAGCCGCTCACGGCATCACGCACCCCGGGCAGATGCTCCAGGTCGTGCTCCATGCACCAGAAACAGCCACCGGCAAAGACCGCCGTCTGTAGCTCAGCCATGGCGAGCTGGGGCCAGCTGAGCAGCATCAGGCAGGTGAACAGCAGCAGCAGGGTTCGTTTCATCCGATCACCTGATCCAAGATGGCCTTGGCCGCCCGCTCGGTGACCCCAGGAGCACCCAGGGTGGTCCGCAGCCGTGCGTACCCCTCCAGCATGGCCTGGCGCTCTGGGGTGTCAGTCAGCAGAGGAAGCGCCCTCTCCACCAAAGCTTCAGCCGTGAGTTCGTCCTGGAGCAGCTCCGGCACCAACCGCTGCTTGAGCAACAGATTCACCGGCGAGATGTGATCCACCTGGAAGCGCAGCACATGGCGGGCAAGCCAGGCCGTCAGTCGGCTCACGCGGTACCCCACCACCTGGGGAACCCCCTGCAGGGCCAGCTCCACATTCACCGTGCCGGATTTGCCCAGGGCAAGATCCGCCGCCGCACAGAAGGTAGTTTTCAACCCATCCGCTTCAGCAGCGGGAATCACCCGGGCGTGGCGCACACCGGCTTCGTGCAGCGCTGCCGCCAGGGGGGCTTCGAACTGCGCAAGCCCAGCGGGCAACAGCACCTGAAGATCAGGGTGGCGTTGCTGCAACTGGGCTGCCGCCTGGGCCAGCGGTGGCATCAGATAACGCAACTCCTGGAGGCGCGAGGCCGGCAGCAGCAGCAACACCGGCGCTTCAGGATCCAAACCCAGTTGGCGGCGGGCACTGGCGCGATCGGGCAGGTTCTGGAAGCTGTCAAGCAGGGGATGGCCCACCCAGCTCACATCCGCACCGCGGGCGGCATAGAACTCGGCCTCTGCCGGAAAGATCGCGAGGATCCTGTCGGTGAAGTCCAGCAGACGGGTGGTGCTGCCATCGCCAAAGCGCCAAGCCCACTCCTGGGGAGCGATGTAATACGTGATCGGCAGCTCAGGCTGCTGGCGCCGCAGCCGTGTGCCCAAACGCACGTTGGCCCCGACGTAGTCGATCAGCACCACCCCATCAAGGGCCTGTTCCTCCAACAGCGCATCTACCCGGGCCTGCAGCCGCAGCGTGGGAAGAATCAACGGAACGGCCTCCCACAGGCCAATGGCTCCCATCGGCGCGGTGTCGGCGATCAACAACGCACCCTCCGCCTCCATGCGCGGGCCACCCAGGGCCAGCACCTCCAGCTCAAGCCCCCGCCGTTCCGCCTCCAACCGCAAGGCGCGAATCAACAGGCTGCCCTGCAGATCACCGGAGACCTCCCCGGTGCTGATCAGCAGCCGAACCATCAGCGGCCCTGCACCGGCATCGGCCCCCGGCGCCCCTGCCCCGTGGAGGCTTCAAGGAACCGGCAGAAATGCTCAGCCGCCGGCAGCAAGGGCTGCCTTCGGGCCTGCTGAAGCGCATCGGCAATCACCAGGTCGGAGCGATACATCAGGGTCCAGATCTCCTGAAGCTGCTTGAGTTCAGCGCCGTCATGGTTGGCAGCCAGGCCACGGCGCCGCAGGCCCACGCGGTTCAGCCCACGCACGCGGCCCGGATGGCCTTCCACCAGGCAATAGGGGGGAACATCCCGGTCGACGCGGGTCATCCCACCGACCATCGCCATCCCACCGATGTGAACGAACTGGTGAATGCCCAGACAGCCACCGATCACCGCACGGTCTTCGATCACCACGTGGCCCGCCACCTGAATGGCATTGGACATCACGATGTTGTTGCCGAGATCGCAGTTGTGGCCCAGATGGCAGTAGGCCATCAGCAGGTTGCCGTTGCCGATGCGGGTCACCTCGCCCTCTTCGGTGGCGCGGTTGATCGTCACGCATTCCCGCAGCGTGTTCCCATCACCAATCAACACCTCGGTGTTGGCACCGCGGTACTTGAGATCCTGCGGCGGAAGCCCGAGGCAGGCGCCCGGGTACACCTTGTTGTCACGGCCCAGGGTCAGCCGACCATCCAACACGGCATGGGGACCGATCCAGGTGTTCTCTCCGATCACCACCTCAGGGCCGACCACCGCACCCGGGCCGATGACCACGCCGGAGGCCAGCTCAGCCTTCGGGTCGACCACCGCCGTGGGGTGGATTTGCTGTGACGCCGTTTGCTGCGACATCCCGCTCAGCCCACCAGGGAGAACATCAATTCCCCGGAGCAGGCCAGATCGCCGTCCACTGTGGCCTCCGCCTTCACCTTGCCGAAACGTTTGCGCTTGAGGCTGAGCAGTTCACAGCGGATCACCAGCTGATCTCCAGGAACCACAGGGCGCCGGAAGCGTACCCCGTCAATCCCGGCGAAAACGAACAGTCCCTTCGGCAGATCGGGCATCTGGGTCACGATCAGACCACCCACCTGCGCCATCGCCTCCACAATCAGCACCCCTGGCATCAGGGGACGCTCGGGGAAATGCCCCTGGAACTGGGGCTCGTTCATGGTCACGTTCTTGATCGCCGTGGCCGAAACCCCGGGCTCATGGGCGATGACCCGATCCACCAGCGCGAAGGGGTAACGGTGCGGGAGCAAACCGGCGATCTGCTCGCTGGTGAGCACGACGTTTGGGGTGGTGGATTCAGTCACAAAGCGGCTGCGAGATCGGTGTGAAGACCATGGGATCCCTTGTACACAAGAACCTGTGCCTGGGGAAAACCGACGAGGGCCAGGTCGCCGATTAGGTCCAAGAGCTTATGGCGCACAGGTTCATCCTCGAACCGCAGCGGTGGATTCATCCACTGATCACCGTCACAGACCAGGGCATTGTCCAGAGCTCCGCCCTGGATCAATCCCGCAGCGCGCAGCTGCTCCACCTGCTCCCGGAAGCCAAAGGTGCGTGCTGGAGCGATCTCATCGACGAAGCGTTGGGGCGTGAGCTCTAGGGCGAATTGCTGTCGCCCAATGGCCGCCTGCGGGAAGTCAATTATCCCTACAACGCCAAAGCAATCGGCCGGAGTGGCGGTGATCACACTGTTGCCCCGGGTGCGCAGCAGGGGTTGCTCCAACTTCGGTGGAGCCGGCCGCGGGGTGGCCGCCGGCACCAACCCAACACTGGCGATCGCCTCCACCCAACCCAGGGCTGAGCCATCCAGCAGCGGAACTTCATGGCCGTTAAGGCCAATCTCCACATGGCTGAGCCCACAACCTGCAAGAGCCGCAAGCAGATGTTCGACGGTGGCCACCTTGCTGGAACCCAGATCCAAGGTGGTGCACAACGGGCTGTCGCGCACCTGATCCGGCCGCAGCTGGATGGGCTGCTCCATGCCCGGCAAACGCATGTGGAACCCCGGCTGATCCGTCGGCCGAAGCTCCACCGTGGCCTCAGCTCCAGTGTGGAGACCAACGCCCGAGCGTGATGTTTGCTCCGCCAGTGTCCAACCAGCGGAGTAGTCGTGAGGCCAGCTGGTCACTAGAACTTCCAGCCCACGCCCAGATTGAACCGCCAATCGGAGCTGAAGTCCTTACTGGCCACTTCCACACGCAGCGGACCCACTGGGGTGGTGACGATCACGCCGGTACCCACGGAAACACCGGAGCCGCTCTTGTCCAAGAGCAAACCGGGCTTGCCGGGCACATCTTTCTGGGTGCCGATATCAGTACCGGCGTCCATGAACACTTCACCGGAAAAGATGCTGATCAGCGGGAAGCGGTACTCGAGCGTGAGTTCACTGAAAGCCTTCGAAACCGCAAGATCACAGTCGTACCAACCGCGAATCGAGTTGGATCCGCCCATGCAGAACGCCTCGTACGGGGGCGCTTCACCCATCAAGAGACCACCCTTGATCTGCACACCGATGGCCTGCGGGCAATCGGCCTGTTCACCGGCCTTGGGCCGGCAACCCTTGTGGATTTTCAGCCAGTTCACGGGGAAGAACTGGGTGTAACTCGCCCTCAGCCGGTTGAAGGTGGGTGAATCGTTGTTGATGCCGAAGAACTGCTCGGTACCAGCCGTAAAGAAGTTGCCGCTGGTGGGGTTCCGAGGGTTGTTGAAGTTGTTGTAAGTGGTGGCGACACGTACTCCCACAAGGGTGTTGCTGTCGGCGCAGTTGTACGCCACGCAAATCACGTCATCGCCGTCGACCACTCCATTCTTACGGTTGTTGGTGGAGACGCCGTATGGCCGAGTACTTCCTGCGAAATTGACTGGACGCACCTCAGCAAAGGACATGCCGGCCAGCACATTCCACTTGCTGTCCTTGTAGGGATTGCCTCCGTTTAAAGGGCGGGAGAAAGAGAAGCTGCCACCGGTCCTGCGCAGCACCACCGTGTCGCCCTCGTAGTCATACCAACTGCGGTTGGGGTACTCGCTATCAGCTTTGTTGACGTCGTCCGGAGCCTTGTTTCCATCGGTGAATCCATAACTGCGGCCTGTCTCATAAGCCTTGTTGGAGCCGTTGTCGACGTAGTCCTTCGCTGTGCGGATGTAACCGTTGTCATCGCTCTGGAACACCTGTGGCACCTGCTGGCTCAGGAACACCGACGTGCGGAAGCTGGTGCGGTGCTTGTCGCCATAGATCCAGGGATCCCTGAAGCTGAGGTTGGCGAGACCGCCGTACTGGCCGTAGGTGATGTTCGTAGACAGATTCCAAGCTCTTCCGAGGAGGTTGGTCTCCTGTAATTGCACCTGACCGAACACACCCTGACTTTGGCTGTAGCCAAGGCCTCCGGAAAGCTGGCCGGTGGACTGTTCAACGATGCCCAGCACGATCACCACGTCGCCGGGCTCTTCGGGCACAGGCCGCAGGGTGACCTTCACATCACTGAACAGCTGGGTGCCGTACAGGCGTTTGATGTCCCTCTCGAGCTGGTTGCGGTTGAACGGATCACCAGGCTGAATCGAAACCTCTCGGGTGATCACCCACTCCCTGGTCTTGCCGCGGATGGAGTTGCCGTTCTCATCGGTGTCATCACCATCTTGGGTGAGGAATTTCACCTCAACGCCAGACACATTGCCCTGCAGAAGTTTCAGCGTGACCACACCCTCAGGACTGACCCGTTCCGGACCGGACACCCGCGCCAGGGAATATCCCTGACCGGCCACGGAGGTCTGCAGGGCCTTCATCCGCTGCTGCAGATCGTTGAGGTTCAGCGTGCGGCCGTAATCGGAGGCAAACGCCTCCTCAATCAGCTCATCCGAGAGGAGATTCTCCTCGTCACCGTTGATCTCTACGGCACTCAGCGGAGGGAAGGGCTGCACCTGAACAACCACTTGAACCCCGAGCGGTCCGTTCTGAGGAACGATCCGCACATCCGAGAACCAACCTGTGGCCTGAATGCCATTCAGATCGTTCTGCAGCTCCTCGCGTGTCACACGCATCCCCGGACGCACCTGCATGGCGTCGTAGGTGGAGATCTGAAGACGTTCCTCTTCCGGGTGGCCCTCGATGCCCTCAATCAGCACCTCGGAGATCAGCACCCGGGGCTGTTCCACCAGGGTGTTTTCAGCAACAACCTCTTCAGCCTCAGCAGCTGGGTTCCCAGGCGTGGCCTCCTGAGCCATCACCGGTGGAGCGACCAGGGGGATCCCCAGCATCAGACCCAGAACCGTGCCACGAAAGGCAACCGAAGAGCGGCGGGTCGAACGGCGGGTCATCTAGACGCAGGCTGGGCCAGAGCCACAAAAGTTGCGCTGACCTTACAGGCAGTTGCGGGGGTTGGGGCAGCTGCTTTGGACCCGTTTAAGGACCTCCCCGTAGGCCTCCATCACCCCACCGAGATCCTTGCGAAAGCGGTCCTTGTCCAAAATCCGGTCTTCGGCATTGCTGTTGCGGCGATCCCAGAGCCTGCAGGTGTCAGGGCTGATCTCATCGGCGAGCAGGAGTGTTCCGTCCGCAGCCAGCCCCAACTCCAGCTTGAAATCCACCAATTGCAGATCAAGCCCTTCAAAGAACGGCAGGAGCACGGCATTCACCCGGCGGGCCAGTTGTTCAATCGCTGACAGTCGTGCTGGGTCTGCCACACCAAGCAGCTGCACACGCGCCTCCGTAAGCAAGGGATCGCCCAGGGAATCATCCTTGTAATAGAGATCCAGCAGGGCGGGTTCGATGGCGGTACCCTCCGCGATCGGCGTTTGACGGCACAGCGATCCGGTGGCGGTGTTGCGCAGCACCACCTCGAGGGGAATGATCTCCACCCGACGCACCAGCATCCAGGCCTCCCCGGCCAGACCGCAGTAATGGGTCGGCACCCCCTCACGCTCCAGCAGCTCGAACAACCGTGCTGAGATCTGGCAGTTCAGCCGACCTTTGTCGTCCAGCTGGGCTTTCTTCTGGGCATTGAAAGCGGTGGCGTCGTTCTTGAACTCCACCAGCACCCGCTCAGGATCCGTGCTGGCGAACACCCGCTTGGCCTTGCCTTCGTAAAGCAGCTCTCCGTGATCGGGCGTCATGGCGACGGTGCAACGGCAGTTGGTCTTACATCAGCATGGCCTCCGGGATCCCGAGGTGAACGCAGCAGGGGATCGGGTTCGGCCTCCGGCTGCAGTTGCTGGAGCGAATAACGATCGTTGAGAACAGTGGCCAACCGTTGGATCCGCTGCCGCGGCCGTGCGCCATCGCCCCCAGCCGCCAGCTGCAGTTGCAGTTGTTGATGCAGCAGGTCCATGGCCAGTCCCCAGGCCTCCGCTGCTGCCGCTTGGTCCAAGGCGGTTTCAAGCAGCTGATCGGCCTGCTCGAATTGTTCGACATCGAGCCATTGCACCGCCCGCGCCAGTCGTTTCGCCCCCCGCACGCCCGTTAGGTCGCCCAGCAGCTGCAGCTCCACAGCCACAGCGTTACGGCCCAGGGCTGCTTCATGCAAAGCCAACTGATCAAGCCCATTGCCCTGATCCGGCAACGGCTGCTCAGGGAACAGAGGCGCATCCAGGGCTTTCAGGTTGCCATCCACCAAACGGCGCAGCGCCAAAGCCGCCTGGTGGTGATCCAGGGCCGCTGCTGCTGCACGCCAGCGCAGCAGCAACCACTGACGCCGTTCATCGCCAACGCGGGGGATGTAGCGGCTGAGCACCACGGCCGCAGCTTCGGGGGCACCACAGCTCATCAGGGCTTCGGCGTTCGCCAGCACCAGTTCCAACGAATCGATCACCGGATGCAGCTCCAAAAGCCGATCGCGCAAAGCCTGGCGACGGCCATCGGAGTTGGCGATGCGGGGGTTGAGACAGGCCTGCTCCGCCGCGGCCAGATCCATCTCAGCAAGAACGCTCTGAAAACGTTCCTCGCGCATCACCTGCAGATCCGGGGCTGCCGTGACAGCAGCCAGAAGGGTGAGGGCGAAGGGGAAAAGGGACGTCCCCATGGCGGGCTGCGGTCTACAAAGGAAAACCTAAGAGGCCCTAACCGTTCCTCCCGCAACCATGGCCATGTCGTCCACCCGTCCCACCACGCTGCCCGCCCTCCAACGTGCCCTCGTCGTCGGTGGCGGAGGCAGGGAACAGGCCCTGGCCTGGGCCCTGGGCCGTTGTCCGGGCCTGGACACGGTCTGGATCACCCCTGGCAACGGCGGCACGGAAGGCAGCGCCATGGCGGTGGGCGAAACCGATAGCGCTGGGTTGATCGCGCTGTGCCAGCAGAACAGTGTCGACCTGGTGGTGGTGGGTCCGGAAGCGCCGCTGGCCGCTGGTGTTGCCGATGCGCTGCGCGATGCGGGCTTTGCCGTGTTCGGCCCGGGAGCGGAGGGGGCCCAACTGGAGGCGAGCAAAGCTTGGGCGAAGCAGCTGATGCAGGAGGCGGGGGTCCCCACCGCTGGCTACTGGGCGGTGAGCAGTGAAGCCGAGGCCCTGGCGGTGTTGCAGGAGGTGCAACGGCCTCTGGTGGTCAAAGCCGATGGCTTGGCCGCCGGCAAGGGCGTCACGGTGGCGGACAGCGTGGATGAATCGGAAACCGCCATCCGCGAAGCGTTTGAAGGGCGTTTCGGTGCCGCCGGCTCCCAGCTGGTGCTGGAGGAGCGGATGGAGGGCCCTGAAGTGTCGGTGTTCGCCCTCTGCGATGGGGAGCGGATGGTGCTGTTGCCCCCGGCGCAGGACCACAAACGGCTCAAGGACGGTGATCGCGGACCCAACACCGGCGGCATGGGCGCCTATGCCCCCGCCCCGCTTCTGAATGCCGAGGGCCTCGAGGAGGTGCGCCGCATCGTGCTCGAGCCCACCTTGAAGGCCCTGCGCCAACGGGGCATCGATTACCGCGGTGTGATCTACGCCGGCCTGATGATCACGGCCGATGGCCCCCAGGTGATCGAGTTCAACTGTCGCTTCGGCGATCCCGAATGCCAGACCTTGATGCCCCTGCTCGGCCCTGAGCTCGGCGCCGTGCTGCAGGCCTGTGCCTTGGGACGCCTGGACCTGGCCCCGCAGCTGAGCATCGCCGAACGCTGCAGTGCCTGCGTTGTGGCGGCCGCCGAGGGCTACCCGGAGGCTCCCCGCAAAGGCGATGCGATTCGCATCGACCTCGCCCCCAGCCCCAACCATCAGCTGTTTCATGCCGGCACCCGCCGCGACAGCTCCGGCGAACTGCTCACCGCAGGCGGCCGGGTGCTGGCCGTCGTCGCCCAGGGCGATGACTTCGATGCCGCCTTTGCCGGGGCCTACAACGGCCTCAATCAGCTGGATTACGCCGGAATCACCTACCGTCGGGACATCGGCCATCAGGTGCGCTCGGGCGGATGAGCAGCGGCAGCGGAGCAGCAATCGCTGATTGGGCGCTTCCCCCCAGTGGCAAGCCGCCGGGGGACGACCAGAACCTCTGGGACCGCATCACCGCCTGGTGGGCGGAATTCACCCTCCAGACCAAGCTGCTGGCGATTGCCACCCTGGTGGTGAGCCTGATGATGACGGGCATCACCTTCTTCGCGCTGAACGGAATTCAGCGCGATGCCGTGATGAACGACACGCGCTACGCCAGGGATCTGGGCTTGCTGCTAGCCGGCAATGTCACTGAGCTAGTGGCGCAGGGCCAGGACCGTGAGCTGGCCAACGTCGCCGAGAAGTTCTGGCGTTCCAGCCGCAGCGTCCGCTACATCTTCTTCGCCGATCCTGAGGGCGTCGTCTATCTGGGGATCCCGATCAGCGCCACCCCCAGCAGTGGCGATGGGGAGCTTCGTCTCAACCGACGACTGGAGCTGCCCGATGAGCTGCGTCGACGCCCCCAGAACCCCCTGGTGCGGCAACACCTCACGCCCCAGGGTGCCGTCACCGATGTGTTCGTCCCCCTGATCCGGGGGGGTCAGTACTACGGCGTTCTTGGCCTCGGGGTGAACCCGAATGAGACCGCCCTGGCCAGCGCAGCCCTCACCCGGGAGGTGACCGTGGCCGTGTTCATCTCGATCTGGGTGCTGGTGATCCTGGGCGCGGTGTTCAACGCCCTCACCATCACCCGACCAGTGAAGGAACTGCTACGGGGGGTGCGATCCGTCGCCTCCGGCAATTTCGGTGCCCGGGTTGACCTGCCAGTTGGGGGGGAATTGGGGGAACTGCTCACCGGCTTCAACGCCATGGCCTCCCAGCTCGAGGCCTACGACGAGGCCAACATCGAGGAGCTCACCGCCGCCCAGGTGAAGCAGCAGTCATTGATCGCCACCATGGCCGACGGCGCCATGCTGCTGGATGCCGATGGCCGCATCGTGCTGGCCAATCCCACGGCGCGGCGTCTGTTCCGCTGGGAAGGGCGCAGCCTGGAAGGCCAGGAGCTGGTGGGGGAACTGCCGGAACTGCTGGCCATCGAGCTACACAGTCCCCTTGATTCCCTGCTCGGTGGCGCGGCAGACAGTGAAGACCTGCGCTGCAGCGTGGGGGAACCGGCCCGCACCCTGCGCATCGTTTTGCAAGCGGTGCGTGATGCCAGCGGTGAAACCCTCAAGGGCATCGCCGTCACCATCCAAGACCTCACCCGCGAGGTGGAGCTGAATGCGGCCCAGAGCCGCTTCATCAGCAACGTCTCCCATGAACTGCGCACGCCGCTGTTCAACATCAAGAGCTACGTCGAAACCCTGCACGACCTCGGCGATCAGCTCAGCCCCGATGAACAGAAGGAGTTTCTCGGGGTCGCCAACGACGAAACCGATCGACTCACCCGGCTGGTGAACGATGTGCTGGACCTCTCCCGGCTGGAGTCGGGCCGGACGCTGCAGTTCGAACCGATCAGCATGCGCCCGGCCATGGAGCAGACCCTGCGCACCTACCGGCTGAATGCCGAAGATCGCCAGGTGGAACTGGTGCTGGATGTTCCCGAAGAACTGCCCGAGGTGCTGGGCAACTGGGACCTGCTGCTCCAGGTGCTCGACAACCTGGTGGGCAATGCTCTGAAGTTCAGCCGGCCAGGCGGCCCCCTGGCGCTGCGGGCCTATCCCTGGCCCGACGCCTGTTCAGTGGAGGGAACGGCGATCACCAACAGTGATGGACCCACCTGCGCCCTCACCTCACCGCTGCCCAAGCTGAGGGTGGAGATTGCCGACACGGGCTGCGGCATCAGCAGCGCTGATCAGGAGCGCATCTTCGATCGCTTCTTCCGGGTCGAGAACGCCGTTCACACGGAAGTGGGCACCGGACTGGGTCTTTCGATCGTGCGCGGGATTCTCGAGAAACACGGCGCCCAGGTTCAGATGGCGAGTGAGCCCGAGGTGGGCACCACCTTCTGGTTCGACCTGCCCCTGGCGGAGGCCGACAAGGATGAGCTGCAACTGCAGGCGGAACGGCGCAGCCGCACCGCCATCGCTGAAGCCGTCGAGCTGTAGATCAGTCCTCGGTGGAGACGCCGCGGGCGATGCGCGACAACTCGCTGCGCTCATCGGTGGTGACCCGATGGGGCACACCGGAAATGATCCGCTCGAAGTTGGAGAAGGAATCCTTGATCTGAGGGCCATTGCCCGTGATCACAAATTCGCGGATGCCCTTGTCGTGCCATGAACCGCGCATCTTGAACACGTTCAGGGCGCGGGCCATCTCCCCGCGGATCTCCACGTACTGCAGCAACAGGATCGTGTCGGTGATCGTGGAGATGTGGGAGTCGGTGATCGAATGGCTGCCCATGAACTCCTCGGAGGTGTTCGTGAAGAAGCCGGCGATCTCTTCCTGCTTGGCGTAACCGGTCACGCCGATCACGAACTGACGGAAGGCGTTATGGCTCACACCGCGGGCGAGGGCGGAGAGGGAATCGATCGCCATCCGCGACGGTTTGAACTGGCTGATCTCCGTCTTGATGATCTGCAGGTGATCCTCAAGGCCCGTTGATTCGGGATAGGCGCAAATGATCTTGAGCAGCCCGTCCTGCTCCATCTGCTCGAAGTCGATGCCCCAGCTGGTGCCGTTGCGCAGCAGCTGAGCCCGCGATTCCTCATAGGCAAACAGGATCGCGCGTTCCTTGTTGCGGCAGGCGTCTTCGATGAATTTGGAGACGAGCATCGTCTTGCCCGTTCCGGTGGCACCGGTGGCGAGGATGATCGAGTCCTTGAAGAAACCTCCGCCGCACATGTCGTCCAGGCGCGGCACGCCGGAACTGACCCGGACGTTGGATGACCGCTGGGTGAGGCGCATGGCCCCGAGCGGGAAGATGCTGATGCCGTGGGTTCCCATGGTGAAGGGGAACTCGCCCTTCATGTGGGTGGTGCCCCGCAGCTTGAGAATCTCCAGGGTGCGCCGACGCCGCTCTCCCTCGAGCACGTTGCGCAGAATCACCACGTTGTCGGAGACGAATTCCTCAACGCCGTAGCGGGCAATCGGGCCGTACTCGTCAATTCGTTCGGTGGTCATCACCGTGGTGACGCCGATTTCCTTGAGCCTTGCAATCAGCCGAAAGATCTCACGGCGCACCACGAACACAGCGTCGTACTGCTGGAACACCGCCGTGATCGAGTCGATGGCGAC
This sequence comes from Synechococcus sp. M16.1, assembly GCF_014279895.1. Taxonomy (NCBI): domain Bacteria; kingdom Bacillati; phylum Cyanobacteriota; class Cyanophyceae; order Synechococcales; family Synechococcaceae; genus Synechococcus; species Synechococcus sp. M16.1. The sequence continues at coordinate 1,622,063 of NZ_CP047954.1, forward strand.
GCGCTTGGCCTTGTACTTGCGGATGGCGTAGTTGATCCGCTCGATCAGACCCGAGAGATCAAAGCTGCCAGCCACGTCCTGGCCGTCGGGATCTGGCGAGGCATCAAGAATGAAGAGTTTGTCCTGCTCGACCATCTCCTGCAGGTTCCAGCCGAAACTGGCGGAGTTGCGCAGGATGTCGAGGGGCGATTCCTCGAAGGTGACGAAGATGCCAGGTTCGTCGAAATCCTTGATGCCGTTGTGGAGGAAGTGCAGCGAGAACACCGTCTTGCCGGTGCCGGACGTGCCGCTGATCAGTGTGCTGCGGCCGATCGGTAGGCCGCCCTGGCACACATCATCAAAGCCCTCGATCCCCGTCGGGAGCTTTTGCACCTGCATCTGAGGCTGACCGCTGGTCGGAGGGAACTGCATAGAAAAGACCTATGACTTGACCGTAGTGAGCGCGAGATGAACCGTGCTGGAGCGCACCATGTCGCTTAAGGATCTGAAGAAATCGTCGTGTCGGTCTCCTCATCGACCGCGTCGATCAAGCTCGAATTGAGCGACGTATCGGACAACTCGTCGTAGAGCAGATCCAGGCCGATCAGCACGCGCTCCCGATCGGAGAGGTCACCGATGATGCGCCGCACCGGCGGGGGAAGAATCTTGGACAACGTTGGCGTTGCCAGGATCTTGTCTTCCTCCGCCAGTTGCGGATTTTTGAGCACGTCAATCACCTTGAGGGCATACACCCCCCGGAATTCGGTCTCGAGGATGTTGCGCAGCGTTTTCAGCGCCCGCATCGAATTGGGCGTGTTGCCCGCAACGTAGAGCTTGAGGATGTAGGTCTTGCGGGGACTCATGACGACTCCTCCGAGGCATCGAGCTGATCCATCGGGCGACGTACACGGCTGGAGGCCGTGCCCGACAGAGGAAGATCCGGCGGAATGGAGCGCCGGTACATCTCACACAGATGCGCCATCACGTCGAGAAGCGCAAGGCGGTAATCCTGAAGAAAGTCATGTTTGTGGCCCTCCAAACTCAGTTGTTTCCAGAATTCGTCGATCAAATCCACGTGGATCTCAACGGTGCGGGTGATCGGTAGATCACTGAAAAAAGCGGTGTTGACGAAGCTTTCCAGGGCCTGATTCGCCGTGGCCGGATCACTGAAGTAGCTCGCCAGCAGATCCCGGTAGGTGCGTTGGAGAGACAGCAGCAGATCCCGGCGTTCTTCAGGCGGCAGGCTGCCCAGGAAGCGGGATGGGTCCCGCTTGTAGAAGACCCCTAGGTAGCCGAGTCGCTCCTGCAGGCGATCGGAGAGGTTGCTGACGGCGCGGGAGGAGGAGCTGCTGTCGTCCGTGCGTCCGTCGGCACGACCCTGGCGCAGAAAACGCGAAATGGCCGCATCCACGTTGTATCCCAGCTGGGCCAGCTGGTCGTCGGGCAGATGCAACTCCTCGGGGTGGTAATCCACCTGCCCCTTCACCTCCCCAACGATCACGGCAGGGAAGAGCAGACCCGCCGCCAGCAGTTGCTCCTTGGCTGAAGCATCGAGCAGGCTCTGCTCGAGCACCACAGCGTCGAAGTCGTCCTGCCGGGGTCCGAGAACAGCCGCCAGGGTCTCCCCAGGATCAACCGTCAGAACAACAGACTCATAACGGTTGGCCGGCAGCCAGGGGCGGCAGGCTTCCACCAGGGCTGGGCTGGCCAGCACGAGAGCAACAGTGAGGGCCGGCCTGGCCATCCGGGCATCCGCAGCGTCGAGGTATCTGAATCTTGACGATGGGGCGCGTCAGAGACGAAGATCTTGGTTTGTCTTTCGATTGCGGCTCAGGCCTGAATCGGTTCGCCGAGCCTGAACGCGTCTTTTCACCTTATGGCCGACACCAAACCAGCCGCGGAACAGAGCGGGACCTACGCCATCGTTGAGGCGTCGGGCACCCAGATCTGGCTGCAGCCCAACCGCTACTACGACATCGATCGGCTTCAAGCTGAGGTGGATGACACCATCAAGCTTGAGAACGTTCTCTTGGTGAAGGACGGCAAGGGCACCACCCTCGGCCAGCCCTACGTCAAGGACGCCACCGTGTCCCTGAAGGTGATGGCCCATCGCCGTGGACCCAAGGTGATCGTTTACAAGATGCGCCCCAAAAAGAAGACCCGCCGCAAGAATGGTCACCGGCAGGAACTCACCCGGGTGATGGTTGAGTCCATCTCCGTGGGCGGCAAGGCCATCAGCTGACCTCTCCCCCTCGCTCCATCAACCGCCCCACCAGCATCTCTTCTCATGGCACATAAAAAAGGCACAGGCTCAACCCGTAACGGCCGCGACTCAAACGCCAAACGCCTTGGTGTGAAGGCCTACGGCGGCGAAACCGTTACCGCCGGTTCCATCCTGATCCGCCAGCGCGGCACCTCCGTTCTGCCCGGCGTCAATGTCGGCAAAGGCAAGGACGACACCCTGTTTGCCCTCACCGACGGCATCGTGAAGTTCGAATCGATCCGCCGCGGCCTGCGCAACCGCAAGCGCATCAACATCACTGCAGCGGTCTGAGTTTCAAGGCCAACGTCAATCCAAAGCCCCGATGCCAGCTGGCACCGGGGCTTTTTTGTTGGCAACTTGTGTTGCAGCAGCCTCAGGAACGCCGGTAGAGCCGAGCCGTGATCAACAGGGGGTGAAACACCTCCAGGAACTGAGCCTGCAGGGTGCGGAAAAACCCATCCACCAGGGCCGGATCATCGAAATGGAAGGGGTACTCGCCCTGATGGCCTTTGAAGAAGTACCAGTTCAGAAGCGCGATGGCCCCGGGGGCCATCCGCTGGTGAAACTCCAGCAACTGCGCCGAGGGATCCGGCAGGTGTTCCAGCACATCGAGGCAGACCACCGCATCGAAACGAACATCGCCCGTGCTGCTGAGGTCGCGATGCACCGAGAGCTTGTCCGCCAGCCCCAGGCTTTGCGCCCGTTGCTGAACAAAAGCCTGGTTGTGGGGATTGAGGTCGACAAACCAGACGTGATCGACCTCCGGCAGCGCCGCCGCTGATAGGGCGTGGGTGCCGATGCCACCGCCGAAATCCAGCACCTGGCCCTGCACCGCCATGCCCTGCAGCCGCAGCGTGTCGGCGATGTAGTCCGCACTGGAGAGGTGCCAGGCCGCCAGCTCCAGCAGGTGTCCCGTGCCCACCGTGTCCTCATAGAAGGCGGTGGCGTCCTCCGGCCGGAACGCACCGGGATGCAGATCCGCCAGGTCGTCGGTGCTGCTGGGCAGACGCTGCTCAAGCTGATCCAGCGTCAGGTCGAGGTAGCGACTGAGGTGTTGCTTGATGCCCAAACCGTCCGCCAGGAAAGCGGAGACGTCCACGTCCGTGCTGCTGCGGAGCTGGGGCATGGATGGGCATCAGGGAGCGGCCAACCTACGCAGCCGGCGGAATGCAACAGTCAGGGCACCCCGCTCGAGCCCCGGTGAACGGCCCCTTCGGCTTCGTAGTGATCGACAAGCCCGCAGGCCTCACCTCCCACGCCTGCGTCAGCCGACTGCGCCGCAGCTATGGCCTCAAGCGCGTGGGCCATGGCGGCACCCTTGATCCTGCCGTCACCGGGGTTCTCCCCATTGCCCTAGGGCCCGCGACCCGATTGCTGCCCTACCTCCCCGGGGAGAAGACCTATACCGGGATGATTCAACTGGGCCGGCGCACCAGCAGCGACGATCTGGAAGGAGAGCTGCTGGAGCAGCAGGCCTGGCCATCCCTTCGTGAAGCCGAGCTCAACAGCAGCTTGGAGGCGTTCCGGGGCGCGATTGAACAGCGTCCTCCGCAGGTCTCCGCCGTGCATGTGGATGGCGAACGGGCCCACGCCAGGGCACGGCGCGGTGAAGCGATGGATCTGCCGCCACGGGCCGTCACCGTGCACCGGCTGGAGCTGTTGGATTGGGATGCGGCCCTGGGGCAGCTGAGCATCGAGGTGCACTGTTCCGCCGGCACCTACATCCGCTCGATCGCCAGGGATCTGGGGGACCGCATTGGCTGCGGAGGTTGTCTGGCCTCCCTGCGCCGCACGCAAGCCCTGGGGTTCCATGCGCATCAGGCCCATCCCCTGCCGGAGCGAGACGCTGTGCCGCCCGATCCCCTCTCGCCGCTGCTGGCCCTGGGGGCCCTGCCCCGGCGTGATCTCAGCGAAGCCGAGCAGATCGACTGGCGCTGCGGCCGACGCATCGCGATGGATCCAGGGCCTGGAGAGGCGGTGGTGGTGTGCAATGCGGATGGAAGCATGGCCGGCATCGGCCACCGCGAGGGCGAAGGTCTGCTGCGACCCAAGGTGGTCTTCGATGCAGCAGGCTGAAACCAACCGGTCGCTCAGTACTCTCCGAGCGCATCCTGCCCTGCCCTGACGCGATGGCTGGCCACAGCAAATGGTCCCAGATCAAACGCACCAAGGCCGTCGTCGACGCCAAACGTGGTGCGGTGTTCACCCGGCTGGGGCGAGAAATCATGGTGGCGGCCCGTGCCGGGGCCGATCCCGCCGGGAATTTTCAGTTGCGGACGGCCATCAGCAAAGCCCGGGCCGCTGGGGTGCCCGCCTCCAACATCGAGCGGGCCATCGCCAAGGGGTCAGGTCAGGCCGGTGATGGAGCCCAACTCGAGGAGGTGCGCTACGAGGGCTACGGCCCCGGCGGCATGGCGGTGCTGGTGGAAGCGCTCACGGACAACCGCAACCGCACCGCGGCGGATCTGCGGCTGGCCTTCAGCAAGAACGGCGGAAATCTGGGGGAAAACGGCTGCGTGGCCTACCTGTTTGAACACCGCAGCGAAGTGATCCTCAACGCCGGCCCCGACGACGAGGAACGTTTACTGGAAAGCCTCCTGGAGCTGGAGGCCGATGGCTATGAGCTGTTGGACGAATCATTGATGGTGCACGGCCCCTTTGAGGCCTTGGAGAGCCTTCAGGACGGCTTGCGACGGGCTGACTGGAATGTGCGGGAATGGGGCCATCACTGGTCCGCCCAGACCAGCGTCTCTGTGAAAGATCCCGACACCGCCCGCAGCTGCCTCAAGCTGCTGGATGCCCTCGACGGGCTCGACGATGTGCGCAGCGTCAGCGCCAACCTCGATCTCGCCGACGGACTGGAGCTCGACTGACGCCTCCTTGAAGTTTGTCGTCAGCAAATCCGCACCAAAGCTTGAGGCCCTGAGCCCCGATCGACCCCAGCGCTAGGCCGAAGACATCCCTTCTGGAGGATCGCCATGTCCATGAAACAGCTGGAGACGTTCATGTCGCGGGTGCAGAGCAACGACTCGATCCGCGATGAGGTGCAGCGCTGCGGCAAGGACAACTCCTGCGTGGTCAAGGTCGGGGCCAAACACGGCCACAAGTTCTCGCCAGCACACCTGAGCCGCTGGCAAAAGGAACACTGACACCCGACCAAGCCGGCGGCTGGGGCCCCCTCAGGGGGACTCAGCCGCCTTCTCCTCCTCGCCATCGGGTTGCTGACGGATCATCCGCGCCAGCATCTCCAACTTGGCGCTTTCCGATTCCGAGGCCCGGGTGGCCATCCAGGCACTGGCCGCCTTCTGCTGGGCCAGCTGCTGCACCAACGCCAGGGCCGTCTCGCGCAACTGCTCAAGGTCCTGACAGTCCTGAATGAAGCGCGTCCAGCGTTCCGCCTCAAAGCTCTGCTCAAGGCGCCGTTCCACGGGGTCGATGCTCATCGCCGCTGCTCTCGGCTGTTCAAACTAAAGCCGCTGCATCGCACCAGAGCCAGACATTGGGATGGGTCAGCAGCCAGCTGGCGGGCAGCGCAGGATCCGGCTCCCTTAAGTCCAACAACCGCTTGAGGATGCCGGCCTTGGCGGCGCCGGTCACCACCAGATGAATCTCAGCAGCCTCGAGGATCTCCCACAGGCCCAGGGTGATGGCCCGCTGCGGCACAGCCTCAACGCAACCATCGAAGAGCACCGCGTTCTGCTGCCGGGTTGCAGGGGTCAGCTCCACCTCATGGCAGTGCTGATCAGGGGGACAAGGCGGCTCATTGAAACCCACATGACCATTGCTGCCGAGCCCCAGAAGCTGCAGGCCGATGCCCCCGCAGCCGCTGAGCTGCTCGCCGTAGCGCCGCGCAGCAACCGCTCCGTCAGCGGCAGTGCTGTCGGGCAGATGCACCGCAGAGGCGGGCAAGCCCAGGGGTGCAGCGAGGTGGTGGGTCATGTAGGCCCTGTAGCCCCGGGGATCGTCCGCCGAAAGTCCGAGGTATTCGTCCAGATTGAAGCTGCACCATCGGGCCCGCAGGGCCTCCAGCTCATCGGCAGACCACGACAGCAGCCGTTCCACCAGGGTGCGATAGAGCGGCTCCATCGTGCGTCCCGTGGCGAGGCCCAAGGGCTTCAGGGGATCAGGCCCCTGCCAACTGAGCAGATGACGCTCCAGATGGGCCGCCAGCACAGCGCAGAGATCCGTGTCACTGGAATGGCGTTGCAGACGACAGGGAAACCGTGCCAAAGGGCGAAACCGGCATGTCTCTCCAGAGTGGCTTCGTTGGGGGCTTCAGCGCCAGCGATGGGTCGTGGTGCGGCTGGTAGGGAACAACCTCAGCCCCGCGGTAGTAGTGCCGAAGAATCGAGCGGAAGTGAGCCCCCTGCTCCGCCAGACCATGGGCTCCCCACTGACTCATGCCAACGCCGTGGCCATAGCCCTGGCCCTTCACCAGCAGCTGGAGTCCGCCAGCGGACCAACGACGCACCGACGTCTTGCTGACCAGCACCGGCGGAGGGGCCACCAACAGGGGCAGCCGTGCTCCCCGCTGGCGGGCCACCGATGCGGTGATCCGCTCAATGCGGGAGCCCGGGCGGGAGGTTGCAGTCACCCGCCGCACCGGAAGCTCCACGGGAGAACGCTGCCCCCCCGTCACCATCTCAAAGTTCACCAGCGTGCTTTTGAGGCCCAACCGCTTGCGCAGCTCGCCGCCGCTGAGCACCAGCGATCCGCGGGGCCCGCGCAAGCGGGCCTCACGCACCCGTCCGCTGGCGGAACGACTCAGCACCTCAACGTCCTGGAGCCCACCGGTTTCGGGCAGCCGCTGACGCAGCCCGGCCGAATCAAACCATTGTTCCCAGCGGTGCACCGGGCTGTGCTGATCGTGATCGGGGACGCTGACCAGATAGGGATGCTGGCGGCGCCAGACCATCCCACTCGCCTCGGTCACCCCGCCAGAACTGCTGTGGAAGACGGCATCGATCAGGCGACCGCCGTGCACGAGCACCAGCGAACGGGTGCTCGCCACCGCCTTGCGTGTGCTCGGCGTTTCCGACTCCACGCCGCGGTACACCTGACTCGCCACCGTGGCCTTCACATCCCAGGCACCACCGCGGCTGCGCTGTTTCAACGCATAGGTGCGCGCGGCCACGGCCTGGGCCTGCAGGGCAGCCAGGGGCCAGCGGTGGGGCATTTCGCTGCCGACAACACTGGCGAGATAGGTCTCAACGCCCAGGCTGTTGACCACCCGCAAGGTGCCGCCGCGGCCGCTGACGCGCAGCACACCCCGGTAGCGACGCCCTCCCACCCAGATGCCCCGTGGATCGTCGTTCTGCACCGTCACCAGGGTGCTGGGGGCCAGCCGCATCGATCGGCCATCCACGGTGGCGCGCAGGCGGGCCCCTTGAAGGCTGAGCTGCAGCCGCTGTGGCCGTCGCTCGCCGCCGGGGAGTCCCTGCACCCGCAGCGGCAGTGCACCATCGGAGCGCAGGCTGACCCGGTTGCTCTCCTGCAACAGCACGCGCATCTGCGGCTCGCGGCCGCGGGCCAGCGCCACCGGTGATGGAGCGATCACAGCGACGAGCACCAGACCGACGGCAACGGAGGCGCGGCGCACGCTGGAGATCAATAGGCGCCCCAGTGTGCCGCCTGTTCCTGGGTTCAGCCAGATGGCAGCATGAGTCCTGAGGAGCACCGGCCTTGCAGGTCACATTTCTCGGTACGAGTTCTGGGGTACCCACCCGGGCCCGCAACGTTTCAGCCGTGGCTCTGCGCTTGCCGCAGCGCTCGGAGATGTGGCTGTTCGACTGCGGCGAGGGAACCCAACATCAGTTTTTACGCAGTGATCTGCGGCTCTCGCAGCTGCGCAGGGTGTTCATCACCCACATGCATGGCGACCACGTGTTCGGCCTGCCTGGTCTGCTGGCCAGCCTCGGGCTCGCCGGCAGCAGCGCCGCAGGGGTGGATCTCTACGGGCCGGACCCGCTGGAGAGTTACCTGAATGGTGTGTTGCGCACCAGCTCCACCCGGATCGGCTATCCCCTCGCTGTCCACAGGGTCCGGGATGCAGCCGAGCAGGGCACGCTGCTGTTCGAGGACGACGACTTCACGGTGCGCTGCACCCCGCTCACCCACCGCGTGCCGGCCTACGCCTATCGCATCGAACAGAAGCCCCTGGCCGGTCGCTTCGACATTGAGAAAGCACGGGAACTGAACATCCCCCCCGGCCCCGTATACGCCCGGTTGAAGCGGGGTGAAACGGTGACCCTGGAGGACGGTCGCAGGATCGACGGCACCAGCCTCTGCGGTGAGGAACGGCCCGGTGTGAGCGTCGTCTATTGCACCGACACGGTGTTCTGCGAAGCGGCCGTGGAGCTTGCGCGCGGCGCGGATCTGCTGATCCATGAATCCACCTTTGCCCATGGCGAGGCAGAGATGGCGTTCCAGAAACAGCACTCCACCAGCACCATGGCTGCCCAGACGGCCGCCGAAGCGGGTGTGGGGCAGCTGGTGCTCACCCACCTCAGCCCGCGCTACGTGCCGGGCAACCCGGTCACGCCCCAAGACCTGTTGGACGAGGCCAAGGCGATCTTCCCGAACACGCTGCTGGCCAAGGACTTCCTCAGCATTGACGTCAAACCACGCTGCAACAGTTCGTGATCCGGCCACAGAGGGTCACTTCCCCGTGATACAAGAGCTTGGTGCGGTGAATGCGTCACACCCCCTTACCTTCATGGCCTCTGTGTTCTCTTCCTTGCGACGGTCCCTGAAGGGCCTTCTGGTCCTCATCCCGGTGCTGATCGGTTTGGCCGTTATCTCTCCGGCTCAGGCGGCCCAGTGGGACGCTGAGACCCTGACGGTTCCGGCAGATCCCTCCGGCACAGAGGTGACCTTCAGCGATCGTGAAATCGATGCTGGCCGCAAGGTGTTCAACACCAGCTGCGGCACCTGCCACGCCGGCGGCATCACCAAGACCAACCACAACGTGGGCTTGGATCCTGAGACCCTGGCCCTGGCCACCCCGGCCCGCGACAACGTTGAGGCCCTGGTCGACTACATGAAGGACCCCACCTCCTACGACGGTGAGTACAGCATTGCCGACCTGCACCCGAGCATGCGCGACGCTGAGCTCTACCCCGCCATGCGCGATCTCGATGATGAGGACCTGCGCCTGATGGCTGGCTACATCCTGGTGTCGCCCAAAGTCCAGGGCAGCGCCTGGGGTGGTGGAAAGATCTACTTCTGATCAGCTTCTGCCGATCAACTCCAATCAAAATCGTTCGTCCCCGGCGGCCTCAGGTCGTCGGGGCTTTTTGTTGGGGACTCACCTGCTCAGGGGCCATGGAGCTGGGATGGCGGCTGTACCACCACTCCTGCAGATCCCGGCTGAAACGAACGGAGAACAGGGTCAGCACTGTGGGTGTGGGTCGTCCTCCCGGCTGCAGCAGTTCCACGGCGTAGGAGGGGCAACGCCGGGCCGCCAGGTCGGGCACAAACCGCCGTCCGATCCGTCGCCAGCTCGGCTCCTTGCTGCGCCAGGCCAGACGACAGCAGGGCCAGGGCAGTTCTTCGCGATCAAACAACCGGCAACAGGGCCCGATGACGCGGAAGCTGTACTGACCGCCGGGGCTGGTGTGAACGCTGCCGGGCTCCAGAAGATCGTCGACTTCGGGGCGGCTCACGGCAGGAGAAGACAAGGGACACGCATGGAAGACGACCAGACCAAAAAAAACCACCCCCGAAGGGGTGGTTGAAGACACGTCCAGTTGAAGGACAGAGGCTCAATAGAGCTCTTCTTCGGCGTGGGTCTTGATGGTGCAGTCGCTGGTGGGGTAGGCGACGCAGGTCAGCACGAAACCAGCTTCGATCTGGTCGTCGTCCAGGAAGCTCTGGTCGGACTGGTCGACGGTGCCAGCGGTGATCTTGCCGGCGCAGGTGGAGCAAGCGCCAGCGCGGCAGGAGTAGGGGAGGTCGATGCCCTGCTCTTCAGCAGCGTCGAGGATGTACTGGTCGTCGGGCACTTCGATGGTCTTGTTCAGACCTTCGCTCTCGGAGACCAGGGTGACCTTGTAAGAAGCCATGATTGATGAATGCGTACAGGGTTCCGGAAAACCCGGTCCTGCAGAACGCCACATTTTTACTTCAAATAGGTGCTCAACCTGACGATTCCGGGGCAACTGGGGAGGAGGACCAATCGGAGACCCCACTCTGATAAGCCTGGCTTATAGGGCCAGGCCTAGCGGCGGCGGATCTCCAGCAGCCCCCAGCGGCCCTGTGCCGCCTCGGCGGTGACCAACCAGCCCAAGCCCCCCAGCACCTCCTTCAGGCGTGGTGCCTGATCCACCAGGAGCCCACTGAGCAGAGCGCGCCCATCGGGCTGAAGCAGCCCCTCGAAACCCGGGGAGAGGGCTTCAATCACCGGGGCCAGGATGTTGCAGAGCAGCAGATCAGCGCGGCGGGGCGCGAGCAGATCGCTCAGGGTCTCCACAGAACCGAGAGCCACCTGAAGCTCAGCCTCCGATCGGTCGTTGAGGCCGCGGTTGTCCGTTGTGGCACGCACCGCCAGGGAATCGGTATCAGCGGCCACCACCGACTCCGCGCCCAGACCCAGCGCAGCGAGGCCCAGCACCCCGCTGCCGCAGCCCAGATCGGCCACAAGCGCCCCAAGCGGAGGCGACTGTTCCAACGCCTCCAGGCAGAGCCGGGTGGTGGGGTGACTTCCGGTGCCGAAGGCACTGCCGGGGTCCATCTTGATCACCAGCCGAGCGGCATGCTCCGGAGGAACCTCCAGCCAAGCCGGCAGGATCAACAGCCCCGTACCGACAGGATCGGCCTGCCAATGCTGTTTCCAGCTGAGGCTCCAATCCTCGTCGGCCACATCGTCCCAGTGCCCATTGGGCAGGCTGAGTCCAAAGGGCTCCGCCAGCGGCTGCAGGCTGGCGACCAGCTCACGCCGCTGAAGCTCCGGCCACTCCGGCTTCGGGAGCCAGACCAACAGCGTCTTGCGATCAGGCGTTTCCGGAGCATGCTGCACCGCATGGCGATGCAGCCCAAGATCCGTCAGTTTCCACACCAGCGACTCCTCCAGCTCCGGAGGACACGGGAGTGTGAGACGCCACCACATCAGAGCGTGACCGGGTGTGCTTCCTGGATGCCATCGATGGCCGTGATCGTCTGCAGCAGATCTGCTGGGATCGGATCATCGATGCTGAGCACCATCACAGCATCGCCGCGAACGATTTTGCGGCCCACCTGCATGGAGGCGATGTTGACGTTGTGTTCGCCCAGCAGAGAGCCCAGGTGACCAATGATTCCGGGCATGTCCCGGTGCCGGGTGAACAGCATGTGGCTGCTGGGGGTCACATTCACCGGGAAGGCATCGATGCTGGTGATGCGCAGATCGCCATCGGCAAAAACGGCACCGGTGACGCTGCGGCTGCCCTGATCACCACGGGTGGTGATTTGCAATGAGCCTCCGGCGAAGTCGCGGCTGCTCTCATCTTTCACCTCCAGCACCTGAATGCCGCGGGCCTTGGCCTCGAGCGAGGCATTCACGAAGTTGATGCTGTCACCCAGACCAGCGCTGAGCAGACCCTTCAGGGCAGCAATCACCAGAGGCTGGGAGGGATGGCTGGCGAATTCACCTTGCAGGCGCAGTTCCATCTCCTTCACATGACCGCCAGCCAGCTGACTGACGAGCAGACCAACCGTCTCGGCGAGCTGGAGATGGGGCTTGAGCCGCTCCATGATCTCGGCGCTGAGGCCGGGAATGTTGACCGCACTGCGGGCCGGCAGACCCAGCAGCACATCACGGATCTGCTCCGCCACATCGATCGCCACATTCTCCTGGGCCTCTTCCGTCGATGCACCGAGGTGGGGCGTCAGCACCAGACCACGCTCCACCGCCCGCAGGGGGGAGTCTTCCGCCAGGGGCTCACTGGCGTACACATCCAAGCCCGCACCGGCGATCACACCGTTGTTGATGGCTTCAGCGATCGCCGCCTCATCCACCACGCCGCCGCGGGCACAGTTCACGATCCGCGCCGTGGGCTTCATCGTGCGCAGCAGCTCCGCATTCACCAGGTTCTCGGTGTCCTTGGTGCGCGGGATGTGCAGGGTGACGTAGTCGGCGGTGCGGAACAGCTCATCCAGCTCCAGCAGCTTCACCTGCATCCGTTGAGCCCGGTCAGCGGCAATGAAGGGGTCGTAGGCGATCACCTCCATGCCCATGGCCTGGGCAACCCGGGAGACGTGGGATCCGATCTTGCCGAGACCGACCACCCCCAGGGTCTTCTTGTAGAGCTCGTTGCCGACGTATTTCTTGCGGTCCCACTTGCCGGCCCGCATGCCGCCATGGGCCTGAGGGATGTGCCGCGAGAGGGTCAGCATCATCGCCAGAGCGTGCTCCGCTGCAGCGATGGTGTTGCCCTCCGGCGAGTTCACCACCAGCACACCCCGCTGGGTGGCGGCAGGCACATCAACGTTGTCGACGCCGACGCCGGCGCGGCCAATGATCTTGAGCCGGCCCGCCGCCGCGATCACCGCTGCGGTCACCTGGGTGCCGGAACGGATCATCAACCCGTCGTACTCACCGATGATCCCGATCAGCTCCTCCTCCGAGAGGCCGGTGCGCTGATCCACCTGCGCCACTTGGCCAAGGATGTCGATCCCGGCCTGGTCGATCGGATCGGAGACAAGAACTTTCGTCATCGAAAGGCGCAGAACTGCCGCGGTGAACTGTAGAGATCGACATCCACCAACCCCTCCACTTCTAAGCACAGGGTTCAGAATTCAGCGCATTGGATCTGAATGCCCCATGCCCGTCTGTGTGATGGTGATGGCCGATGCCCCTGCGGCAGAAGGCCTGACCCAGCGGCTCCGGGACACCGATCTGCCGCTGCTGAAGTGTCTGACCATCCCCCCTGATGGGGATGCCATCGACAAGGTTGCCCTGCTGAACCCCAACCTCACGCGCCAACAGCGGCAGCGAGGCATGGCCCGCTGGCTGATGCCCTTCGGTTTCCTGGCAGGGGTCACCTTCACCAAGATCACCACCCTCACCACCTTCGCCAGCTTTGGCCCCTGGGGCGAAACCCTGATCGGCGGCCTGCTGGGCATGGGCTCCGGTCTGATGGGGAGCTACGCCGCAGCTGCCAGCGTGGATTCAGACAACGATGCAGGCGTGCGGATCCTGCGCAACCGCCGCGACGAAGGACGCTGGCTGGTGCTGCTGGAAACACCTAATGGCATCGAAGCCCCCTGGCAGGTGATTCAAAAGTCGCGGCCGCAGCAGGTGGTTCGCCTCGACGACCTGTGATGCTGCCCCGGGAGGAGCTGCTGGCGGGGGCCCAGAACCCGGAAGAGCTGACGGTGCTGGTCGATCTCGCGGAGCAGGTGTTGCGCACCTGGCAACCGGCCTGGAGTCCCTTTCTCAGCGCACCGCTGCGGGAGGAAGCCTTGGCACGCCTGGGCAGCCTCAGTGAATTGACCTGGATCAGTGATGGCGGCTATCCAGGCGCCGAACGCCAACGGCTGCTCTGCCACCGTCGCGACGACAGCCCTGATCCAGCAGCCCCGGTTCAAGGCCTGCTGATTGAAGGCAATTTCCTCTTCGACCCCCTTTCCCCCGAGGACCTGCGCGAAGCGTTGAAGGCCATGGGCGTCGACGCAGACCACATCGGCGATCTCTGGGTGCGCGGCGATCGCGGCGGGCAAGGGATCTGCACCCCCAGTGCTGCCGAAACACTGCATGGCCGCCTGGGTGCCGTGCGCGAGGTGGAGATTCGCTGCGAATCTCGTCCCGTGGAGCAGTTGCAGCAGCCTGTGCAACGCAGCGTCCGCACCCTGCAGACGGTGGAAGCCTCCTGTCGCCTGGATGCGATTGCATCGGCTGGATTCGGGCTGTCCCGAGCCAAGATCGTGACCCACGTCAAAGCTGGGCGCCTACGGCTCAACTGGGGCAACGTGCGTCAAGCGAGCCGTGAACTGGTGGTAGGCGACCGGCTGCAGCTGCAGGATCGCGGCTCGGTGGAGGTGCTCTCGCTCACGCGCACCAAACGGGAGCGCTGGCGCGTTGAACTGCGCCGCAGTTGAGTTGAGCTGCCCACCAACTGCTACTGTTCAGCCTCGGTCGACGAAATCACGAGATTTCAAATGATCGATGTCGGGCGATTAGCTCAGGGGTAGAGCACTACATTGACATTGTAGGAGTCACTGGTTCAAATCCAGTATCGCCCACTTTCCCTGTCGGGACTGCGTTTTCGAACTTCAGACCTCGCGATGACACGCACGATTGTCGTTGGCTTGGGTCACTCAGGTTTGGGAGCTGCGCGTCTGCTCAAGCAGCAGAATCGCGACGTTGTTGTGTTCGAACGGGGCGATAACGAAGCCCTCCAACACACCTCGAAAACCCTCGCCAAAGAGGGCATTCAGGTGGTGCTGGGGCAGCCCCTGACCCTGGAGAGCTTTCACGCCTGGCGCGACAACCTGGACGCAGTGGTGATCGGCCCCGGCATCCCCTGGGATCATCCAACCCTGGTTGAGCTGCGATCCGAGGGCATCCAGGTGCGCGGCGAGATGGATCTGGCCTGGGATGCCCTTCAACAGATCCCCTGGATCGGCATCACAGGAACCAACGGCAAAACCACGGTCACCCATCTGCTCAACCACGTGCTGGAAGCCTCAGGCCTTACGGCACCGATGGGGGGAAACATGGGCCTCTCCGCCGCTGAACTGGCCTGCCAGATCAGCTCAGGGGCCACACCGCGGCCGGATTGGCTCGTGATGGAACTGAGCAGCTACCAGATTGAGGCGGCGCCCGCCGTGGCCCCCAAGATCGGCATCTGGACCACGCTGACCCCAGACCATCTCGAACGCCACGGCAGCCTGGAGGCCTACCGGGCCATCAAACGCGGGCTGCTTGAACGCTCGGCGTGCGCCCTCTTCAATGCCGATGATCCAGACCTGCGCCAGCAGCGCAGCAGCTGGAACCGCGGCACCTGGGTGAGCAGTGAGGGCGCGCGTCCGGACAACCAGCCCGCCGACCTCTGGATTGATGACGAGGGCATGGTGCGCAACACCACCACCCGCTTGTTTGCGGCTGATGCCCTGGCGATGCCGGGCTGCCACAACCGCCAAAACCTTTTGCTGGTGACCGCTGCCGCCCTCGAGGTCGGCCTCTCCCCCCAGCAAATCGCCGACGCCTTGCGCACATTTCCGGGCGTACCGCAC
This sequence comes from Synechococcus sp. M16.1, assembly GCF_014279895.1. Taxonomy (NCBI): domain Bacteria; kingdom Bacillati; phylum Cyanobacteriota; class Cyanophyceae; order Synechococcales; family Synechococcaceae; genus Synechococcus; species Synechococcus sp. M16.1. The sequence continues at coordinate 1,637,517 of NZ_CP047954.1, forward strand.
CGGCTTGAGCAACTGGGCACGTTAGCAGGAGCCAGCGTGTTCAACGACAGCAAAGCCACCAATTACGACGCAGCCGAGGTTGGCTTGCGGGCCGTGCAGGGGCCCGTCGTGGTGCTGGCCGGGGGGCAGACCAAACAGGGCGACGCCAGTGGCTGGCTCGAGCAGCTGCACACCAAGGCCTGCAGCCTGATCCTGTTCGGTGCGGGGGCCGAGGAGCTGGCCAGCCTGGCCAAAACGGCTGGATACCCCGGCGAACTGCTGCAGTGCCTGGAGCTCGAGAGCGCTGTGAACCTGGCTGAAACGGCCGTACAGCGGCATCAAGCCTCATCGCTGCTGCTGTCACCGGCCTGCGCCAGCTTTGATCAATACCGGGATTTCGAGGCCAGAGGAGACCACTTCCGCACCCTGATCACCCCCCTGCTGGACGTCGCCTGAGACCAAACGAACGCAATGGGATGCATCTGGGCCTAACGGTCCGATGATGGTGTGAAACAAGCCTTGCGACGTGGCCTTCTGGTTGATGAAAAGCGAACCCGACGCCTACGGGATCGATGATCTGCGGCGCGAGGGCACCACGCTGTGGGACGGCATTCGCAACTACCAGGCCCGCAATTTCATGCGCAGCATGGAGGTGGGAGACCAAGCATTTTTTTATCACTCCAATTGCAAGCCCCCCGGGATCATCGGGCTGATGGAAGTGATGGAGACCGGCCTGGTGGACCCCACGCAATTTGATCCCACGGCCAAGTACTACGACCCCAAATCAAGCCCCGAGAAACCACGCTGGGACTGCGCACGCCTGCGATTCCTCGGCGAATTCGACGATCTGCTCAGCCTCGACCAGCTGCGGGAGCTCTACAGCGAAGAGCAGCTGCCCGTGATCAAACGCGGCAACAGGCTCTCGATCCTTCCGGTCCCCACCGATACCGCCAACGACCTCCTTTCACGGCTTGGCCAGCTCCACTGAAATCCCACTGGTCACGCTGCTGCCACGGGCCTGGATCGGCTTCAGCCGGGGGCCCTGGCGCTGTGTTGGCTTGGCGGCGCTGGTGTTGATCAGTGCCAGCGGCCCTGCGGTGATCGGCCACGACCTGCGCCTGGCGGGATCCCCATGGCTCAATCGGCTGGGGGACCTCTCAGTGTTGATCAGCCTGGTGCTTCCGCTGCTGCCTCTCCTGGGCCTGCTCCAACTGACGGATGGCCTGCTCCCCGACCGACGCGACGACCGCCCCCAACAGAGCTGGAGACAGCTGCTGCGCCAGGCCTTCACCCTGGTGCTGCTTGAGCTGGTGCTGGTGCTGGGGGGCGTCGGATTGATTCAGTCGTTGAGCTGGGCGCTCGGACGCTGGAGCACGGCCTTGGCAGGCCTGAGCGTGCTGCTGGGGGGAGTGGTGCTGCTGAGCTGGCTGTTCAGCCAAACCCTGGCCCTGCCCCTGCTCGTGCACGAGCGCTGCCGAGCGCTTCAGGCGATGGACCACAGCCGACAGCTGGTGCACCGCAATGGGCTCAAGGTGCTGGCGCTGCTGGGGATGCTGCTCGGCCTCAATCTTCTGGGGCTGATCGGGGCAACCCTGGGGCTGCTGCTCAGCCTCCCCTTCAGCGCGCTGGTGCTGATGGCCTGCTGCCGGCCTCAGACCCCATTGATCAGCGATTCCCGGCGGAACATATTTCCGACGTAAACCCGGGTGATCTCCCGCGATGCCTGGCCGTTCTGCACCAAGAAGCCGGCAAGCGCCGCCTGAATCAAACGGTATTGATCCCAGTTCGGATGTCCTTCGATGAACTGGTTCATGGCCTGCTGGAGGGGCTGTGGCACTTCCGATTGGAAACTCACAACACTGATCTCAGCCGCGGCTTGCTCAAGGCCTTCCGGCATCTTTTCTCTTCGAAACGAACACTAGTTCTCCACACCACGGCGCCGCCGTCAAGAACCCCCAACACGGGGCCATTCTCACGAATCTCCAAGCGAGATCCCTGCCAGAAAGCCGCTCCTGCACTGGTCGAAGCACCGGCTTAGACGGAACTGAGCAGCCCGCCGCCATCGTCAAGCAAAAACAACGACAAACGGGAGATTTCCACAGAAACCCGCCAGGGCGGCGTTAACGCCCCGCGACCTGTGGAAAAACTGTGCAGAGCACCAGGGAAAGGACGGGGGAAATCAATGACTCAAAAACGATTAGCTGGATTAATCAATGCTGCGAGTCCCACAACGTTCTCAAGGCCGCAACGGCCGCCGCCGCCGCTTGGGCCGGCCACTCCCCCTCCGCCGCACGTCCCTGCAGCGGGGTGAGCAGGATGCGCAGCTCCCATTGGCTGCGATCACCGCTCAAGCATCCCCACCACACGCCTCGATCCAGCTCCAGCTCGATCGATTCCTCGGGCATCAGTTGGTCAACCAGACCCCTGTGCTGCTGCTCCAGGGTTGCCACGAGATCCACCAGATCCCGCCACTCCGGCTCGGTCAACTCAAACGCCCAGCGTTCTCCTCCGATAAGAACGCAATACTCGCCGCGGGAGGGGTCGTGCGACACCCGCCAACCGTCCCCCTCCTGCTGGATCACAACCGATGGATCAACCAGGCAGCAAATCGGGCTGGTCTTGCTCGTCGCTCAATTCCACGATGGCCCGCTGCACCGGCTTGACGCTGGACTCCTCCAGCAGACCGTCAAAGTCGTCGAAGCGGCGCTGCTTGGCCCGGAAGGCAATACGCACCGTCGTCAGATAACGGTTGCTTGATTGACGAATCAAGCTTTCGCCACGTTTGGCGAGATCCTTGGAATCGACTCCGGCCGAAAGCACAGGCTTCTAGATCAAACAACTTGAGACTAAGCGGTGGCCGTCTCAGGCCAGCTGGTCGGTGTGAAAGGGCACGTGCATGGGGTAAGCCCGCTGACGGGAGCCTGGAACCCGCAACACGATCTGGCGCCCCATTCCCAAGGCCGCCAGGGGCAAGCGCAGATCACCGACCAAACCACTCAATTCCTCGAGATGTGCATCGTCGATGCACTCGATGCGGATGCTGCCCCAGCTGCGACGCATGCGACAGCTCCGCAGCGGCTCCAGCCTCTCCTGCAGTTCAGGATCTTCCCGGTAAAAGGAGAAGATCAGCTGTTGCAATCGATCCATCGCCGCCAGTCCCCCTAGTCTCATCCTGACTTCACCGTGCCCTGAGCACGGTCAGAGATCGCGTGGGCGAAGAAAAGCTTCAGCATTCAGACCAACGGGGCGGAACACTCGCCATCGATTTGGGCAGCACCACCACGGTGGTGGCCTATCAGGGAGCGACATCCACAACAGCCGATCTGCTGAACCTGCCCGCCATCTGCAGCCGGGCCGGTGAAATTCCCAGCCTGGTGTGGGAGGCATCCCAACGCCCCCTGATTGGCCGGCAGGTGCTCGAGTCAGGCCTCAATGACTCCGTGGACAGACGTCTGCATCGCGACTTTAAGGGCCGCATCGGTCAAGCGGATGCACCAGAGCAGGACGTAGCCCGCTGGGCTGGAGAACAGCTGCTTCAACAGATCTGGAGCCGGCTCCCCAGCGATCTCCCGGTGGAGCGGCTGGTGCTGACCGCCCCGGTGGAGTGCTATCGGGCGTATCGCAGCTGGTTGCTGCAGGCCTGCACCACGCTGCCGGTGGCCGAGATCGCCCTGGTGGATGAACCCACAGCAGCCGCCATGGGTGCAGGGCTTCCCGCTGGTTCCACTCTGCTGGTGGTGGACCTGGGCGGAAGCACCCTGGATTTGGCCCTGGTGGCTCTGGAAGGAGGGGAAGGTCGTGCTGCACCGATCGCCCAACTGCTGCGGCTGGGGGGGCGCAGCCTCGGGGACAACAGCCGCCAGATGCTGCGCACAGCAAAGGTTCTGGGCAAAGCGGGGCTGCGCCTCGGGGGCCGTGACATCGATCGCTGGATTGTGGACCGCTGTTGCCCGGGTCAACCCGCCAGCACCCCCCTGCTCAATGCTGCCGAACGGCTCAAATGCCGGCTGAGCGACACCGCCTTGGCCGAACGCGAGCCCCTGATGGAGTTGGCGGTGGATGAGCGGGAGCATGTGCTCCGCCTGTCGCGCAGCGAACTCAACGCGCTTCTGCTGGAGCGCGGCTTCGGAGACGCCCTCGAACAACTGCTGGAGAGCTGTCTCGCCGGCGGTCGCCGCAACAACTGCAGCCTTGAAGATCTGGAGGGCGTGGTGGCCGTCGGAGGCGGTGCCCAGCTGCCCCTCCTGCGCCAGTGGCTCTCCGAGCACACGGCGCCAGCGCCCTTGCTCACCCCGCCACCGGTGGAGGCCGTGGCCCTGGGTGCACTTCAACTCACGCCAGGGGTCGCCATTCGGGATGTGCTGCAACACGGCGTTTCCCTGCGTTTCTGGGATCAGCGCAGCAACAGCCACCGCTGGCATCCCCTCTTCGTGGCCGGTCAACCCTGGCCGAGCCCCGCCCCCCTGGAGCTGGTGCTGGCCGCCAGCCGCACCGGCCAACGCAGCTTGGAGCTGGTGCTGGGAGAGCCCATCCCCCAGGGGAGCCACAGCGTGGTCTTCATCAATGGTTTGCCGACCCTGCAGGAGCAGACCGCCGGGGAGGTCTCCCATCAGCCTTGGCCTGGCATCGAGCTGGTGCTGCCTCTGGAACCCGCCGGAGAGCAGGGCGAAGACTGCCTGCGGCTGCGCTGGAGCATTGATCAAGATGCGCAGCTTCAGCTGGAGATCAACGATCTGCGTTCAGGTCGGACGTGGTCCCAGTCAACGCTGGGGGCTGTCCGATAAGACCGACCCATAAAGACCGTCCGATAAGACGTCCGTCCACAGGCCCTTGGAACGGGAGCCGTCACTCCATAAAACAGAACCAACGTTCAGCTCCACCCTTCGTGGCGGCACCGCGTCAACTGCTGCTTCGGCTCTGGGGTGTTGGAACCCTGGGATTGGTGCTGGCGATTGCGACAGGTGCCTATTGGTGGGAACAACAACTGCCGAGGCGGCTGCAGAGCGCCCTCGCTGCCAACGACTACGAGGCCTGCATCCGCACCAGTGAGCAACTCGCCTCCCTGCGCTGGTTGGGGGAGGGCGCACCGGAGGAGCAGGCCCTCTGCCGCCAGAAGCACGCCGAACATCTCTGGGACCAAGGCGATTCGATCGCTGCCCTCACGCTGCAGAAACAATTGGTCGCATCGGGCCATGGCGACCTTGCCCTCCATCGCAAAACCCTCGAACGCTGGCGCCAGGCTCTGATGGATCAGGCGATTGCTCTGTTTCGTGAGGGAGACCTGCAGCAGGCACTCGCGTTGCTGGATCCCCTTAAAGGCAGCGCGCGCAGCTCCATCAGCCAACTCAGTGCAACGCTGATGGAGATCTGGAACCGCAACCAATTGGAACAGCGTCGGCTGGTTCAACTGGTGGAGCAAGAACGCTGGTGGGAGGCCTTGGACAGCCTCAACAAACTCGACCATCCCTGGTGGCAGCAGCGGACAAGTGCCACCCGTCAAGAGGTGGAGAGTGCCATTCAGGCCCTCGATGAGGCTCAGCAACACCAACAGCACCTAGCGGTGCGTGCCGACGTCATCAGCGGTGATCGGCTGGATGCCGCTGTCGAGGATCAGTTGCTCCAAGGTCTGGACCCCTGGACGGCCTTTTCGATGGGCTGCAGCGACCTTGGCGGTCGCGTCGAAGAGGACGGACCGGAAAGTTTCTGTCGACGCTCGTCCCCAAGCCCGTGACAAGATGAGTCCGTGGATGACTCAGGTGCAATGCAGGCGGGCGACAGGGTGACGGTGGAGGCATCCGTCGTTGTGTTCAACCATCCCGAACACCGGGGCAAAGCCTTTGACATGAAAGGGCAGACCGGAGAGGTGGCGAACGTTCTCAATGATTGGAGGGGTCGGGTGATCAGCCCAACGCTTCCTGTGATCGTTGCCTTCGGCCGCTACAAGGCCCATTTCCGCGCCGACGAACTCAAGCCTGCCGGCTGAATCGGCTGAGGAACACCCCCTCCTCACCATCAACATCCCTGAGGCGGAGCTCGATGGTTTCGCTGCGTCGGGTCGGCACAACGCGACCACAGAAATCAGGCTGAATCGGAAGCTCCCGATGGCCTCGATCCACCATGGCCAGCAACATCACCCGCTGCGGCCGCCCCCAGCTCTGCATGGCCTCCAGGGCGGCACGCACAGTCCGCCCCGTGAAGATCACATCGTCCACCAGAATCACCTGGCGGTCCTCAATGCTGGTGGGGAGAGTCGTGAGCTGGGGCAGACGGGTGCCGATGCGCTCCAGATCATCGCGATGGAACGTGGGATCAATGGCCCCCTGGGAGATGGCATGACCTGTCAACCGCTCCAATTCCCGCGCCAAAACCCTGGACAACTGAACGCCGCGGGTGGGGATCCCCAACAGCATCAACCGACGGCTGTCTTCGGCGCTCTCCAACACCTGCGACGCCAAACGCGACAGCGTTAGACCAAGCTCACGCTCCGAGAGAATTTCGATCCGTTCAGGGTCGGCCATGGAGGATTGAGCGCTGCGGGGTGTGGGAATTGGCTGAAACTGCAGCTTGAGGGCTGGCGTGGCGTTAAGTTGATTCTGCAAGAGTCCTTAAGAACCGTCGGTCGCGGGTGAACGTGGGGAAAAGCACTACCAACGGTTCAGGACGCTCCGGGACAGTGGCACCGGTCGTTCTCGCCATTCTTGATGGCTGGGGTTACAGGAACGCAAGCGAGCACAACGCGATTCAGCAAGGCGGCACTCCTGTGATGGATGCCCTGTGGCATGCCTATCCACACACCTTGATTGAGGCCAGTGGCTCCCATGTGGGCCTCCCCGATCAACAGATGGGTAACTCTGAGGTGGGCCACCTCACCATCGGAGCCGGCCGCATCATTCGCCAAGAGTTGGTGCGAATCAGCGACACGGTGCGCAGCAACCAACTGGGCGACACGCAGGCACTCAAGGAATTGGCAGAGCGCACCCAAGGTCGAGGCGGCACCTTGCACCTGCTCGGCCTCTGCTCCGATGGGGGCGTCCACAGCCACGTGGACCATCTCTGTGGACTGATCCAGTGGGCAGCGGACAGCGGCATCTCTGATGTCGCCGTGCATGCCATCACCGATGGTCGCGACACACCGACCCAGAGCGCACCGGGATACATCAGCCAGGTGGAAGCGGCCCTGAGCCGAAGCGGCGTTGGCCAGCTCGCCAGCCTCTGTGGCCGGTACTGGGCCATGGACCGGGACCAGCGCTGGGAGCGGATCGAAAAGGCTTACAACCTCTACACCGATCCCAACATCGCCGTCGACAGCCGAACGGCAGACCAGGTGCTGGCGGAGAGTTATGCCGGAGACATCACCGATGAATTCCTCGAACCGGTGCGGCTTCAGAACAGCCTCATCAAAGACTGTGACAGCGTTCTGGTGTTCAACTTCCGACCCGATCGCGCCCGCCAGATCGTGCAAGCGCTCTGCCTCCCCGATTTCAAGGGCTTTGAGCGCAGCCACACGCCGGAAGTGGATGTGGTCACCTTCACCCAGGTGGAACAAGACCTTCCCGTTCAAGTGGTCTTCCCCCCCGAGCCGCTCGACCAACTGTTGGGGCAGGTGGTGGCAGACGCTGGGCTGAAGCAGTACCGCACTGCAGAAACAGAAAAGTACCCGCACGTCACGTACTTCATGAACGGTGGCATCGAACAGCCACTGGCGGGAGAAGACCGTCACTTGGTGCCCTCGCCGAGGGTCGCCACCTACGACCTCTCACCGGCGATGTCGGCGGAGCAACTCACCGACAGCTGTATTTCAGCCATTGAGAAGGCGGACTATTCGTTGATTGTGATCAACTACGCCAACCCCGACATGGTGGGGCACACCGGTGTGATGGAGGCCGCCAAGGAAGCCATCCAAACCGTGGATGCCTGCATTGGCCGGTTGTTGGATGCGGTGGGACGCCAAGGCGGAACCATGCTGATCACGGCTGATCACGGCAATGCCGAATTGATGAAGGGTCCGGATGGCCAAGCCTGGACAGCTCACACCACCAATCCTGTGCCTGCGATCCTGATCGAAGGAGAACGGCGCAAACTGCCTGGCCATGGCAACGCCATCACACTGCGCGATAACGGGGGGCTGGCCGATATCGCTCCGACGTTGCTGCAAATTCTTGACCTTCCGCAACCGGCTGCCATGACTGGCCAAAGCCTGATTGCCCCCATGTCCAACATGGACCCCACCCCCAAGACCGCTCGCCTTCCTCTTTCCGTTTGATGCTCACCTCAATTTTGTCCTGGAGCTGGATCGGCACCGGCCTTCTGTTGATCGTCTTGGTGCTGCTGCATAGCCCCAAAGGTGATGGCATGGGTGGCTTGGCGGCAAGCGGCAGCTCCATGTTCAGCAGCGCCAGCAGCGCCGAAGCAACGTTGAACCGTCTGACATGGACATGCCTGGCGTTGTTTTTGTCCTTGGCTGTGATCCTGAGTGCTGGCTGGTTGAACTAAACCAACCCGCTCACAAACTCAATTTCCAGCACACATATTTTGAAGACAGCTTCAAGCTGATGGTCGTAATGCTGTTCATCAACTTGCCGCTCTGTTCCGATCAATTTTGCGACCAGAAGCCACACAAGAAAGCACTAATCAAGAAAACTGAGCCACGACTGAGGCGGTATTACAAGATCAACAAACCAAGAATTCTTCAAGCAGCCTGAATGGATGAGAGCCCTAGCGGCCTTGAACTTAAGCCGTGAGACTTCAGATTCCAGAAACATTACTCAGGGCTTTGCAACCCTGATTTCAGAAAAGCAATTTCCTTGTAGACCCGATCAAGCTCGTACAACGTTTTTGTTTCCTTCTTTTCAAGGATTTCAACCCGCTTCAACAGATCCTCCAACAACTTGTTTTGCAAAGATTCAACCTGAACTTGCCTTTTTTGCACGCCTTTTGAGGGAGCAGAAGCCGTGCTGGCCGGGGAAAGAATGCCTCCATCCGTTTCGACGTACAACAAGGCAAGACGCTCCAACACCTTGGAGTAGGCCTTGTCTTGTTGTCGGCAAAGGGCTTTGAAACGCTGCAGCGTCTCTGGAGCGAACTGGGCGGCGAAAGCTCCGGGGCGCTGGGGCATTTGTCCCGACACATCGATACACAGCAAGACGTTAGCCGGTACCTCTCCGCACCCCGAATCCTTCATGACCGGCAACCAACGCCGGCCCCCAGGCGCCACATATCTTGTAAAAACTAGTTCTTACAAGACAGCATCCGAACATAAAAAAGAGGCCCCGCAGGACCTCTTGGCATGACTTGAGTTGGGGTGATCGGGTGGTCTCCCGACCACCCGAAGGTCGATCAGTAGTCGAAGTCGCCGCCGCCCATGCCGCCGCCGGCAGGAGCTGCTTCCTTCTTCTCAGGCAGATCAGCCACGATGCACTCGGTGGTGAGCACCATGCCAGCAATGGATGCGGCATTTTGCAGACCGGAGCGGGTCACCTTGGCGGGATCTACGATGCCGGCAGCCAGCATGTCGACGTACTCGCCGGAGGCAGCGTTGAAGCCTTCGGCACCAGCGCGAGCCTTGACGTTCTCAGCCACAACAGCGCCGTTGGCACCTGCGTTTTCAGCGATGCGCATCAGCGGAGCGGTAAGAGCAGCAGCCACGATGTTGGCGCCGATCAGTTCCTCACCGGACAGGCTGGAGGCTGCCCACTGCTCCAGGGCCGGAGCCAGGTGAGCCAGGGTGGTGCCACCGCCAGGAACGATGCCTTCCTCAACAGCCGCCTTGGTGGCGTTGATGGCGTCCTCGAGACGGAGTTTCTTGTCCTTCATCTCGGTTTCGGTGGCTGCACCCACCTTCACCACAGCCACGCCACCGGCCAGCTTGGCCAGGCGTTCCTGCAGCTTCTCCTTGTCATAGGTGGAGTCGGTCTCGTCCATCTGCTTCTTGATCTGTTCGCAGCGGGCGCCGACAGCCGCCTCGTTGCCCTCGGCAACGATGGTGGTGGTGTCCTTGTTGATGGTGATGCGACGGGCGGTGCCCAGCATCTCGAGCTTGGCGTTCTCCAGCTTGAGACCGGCATCTTCGGTGATCAGCTGACCGTTGGTCAGCACAGCCATGTCTTCCAACATGGCCTTGCGGCGATCACCAAAACCAGGAGCCTTCACAGCGGCCACGTTCAGCACACCGCGCAGACGGTTCACCACCAGAGTGGCCAGGGCTTCCTTCTCGATGTCCTCAGCAATGATCAGCAGAGGCTTGCCGGTGCGGGCGATTTGCTCCAGCACGGGCACCAGATCCTGCACCAGACCGATCTTCTTGTCGGTGAGAAGGATGTAGGGCTCGTCGAGGACGGCTTCCATCCGCTCGGTGTCGGTGGCGAAATAAGGGGAGATGTAGCCCTTATCGAAGCGCATGCCCTCGGTGACCTCGAGTTCGGTCTCCATGGACTTGCCCTCTTCGAGGGAAATCACACCTTCCTTGCCAACCTTGTCCATGGCATCGGCAATCATCTTGCCGACTTCTTCATCGTTGCCAGCGGAGATGGTGCCGACCTGAGCGATGGCATTGCTGTCAGCGATGGGCTTGGCCATTTCCTTGATCTTGCTGACCAGGAAATCGGAAGCCTTGTCGATGCCCTTCTTCAGGGTGATGGCGTTGGCACCGGCAGCCACGTTGCGCAGACCCGCCTTGACCATGGCGTGAGCCAGAACGGTGGCGGTGGTGGTGCCGTCACCTGCGGCGTCATTGGTTTTGGAGGCGGCCTGACGGATCAGAGCAACACCGGTGTTCTCGATGTGGTCTTCGAGCTCAATCTCCTTGGCGATGGTGACGCCGTCATTGATGATCTGGGGTGCACCGAACTTCTTCTCGAGCACCACGTTGCGGCCCTTGGGACCAAGGGTCACGGCAACAGCTTCGCAGAGGATGTCGATGCCTTTTTCGAGAGCGCGACGGGCGTTCTCGTTGTAGATGATGCGCTTTGCCATGGAAGGCGGTTCCTAATGAAGAGGATGGTTAAAGGAGGCTGAGTTGAGGCTCAAGCCGCAATGCAGCAGGGCTGATCTCAGTTGACGACAGCCAGGATGTCCTTCTCGGACAGCAGCACGTATTCATCGCTGCCGAGCTTGATGTCGGTGCCGGCGTACTTGCTGTAGAGGACCTTGTCGCCCACACCAACTTCGGGAGCCTGACGGCTGCCGTCGTCGTTGCGCTTGCCGGGGCCCACCTGAACCACTTCACCCACCTGGGGCTTTTCTTTGGCGGTGTCAGGCAGAAGGATGCCGCCGGCAGTCTTCTCTTCGGATTCAGAGACCTTGACGAACACGCGGTCGCCGAGGGGTTTAACGGTCGAGACGCTGAGAGAAACAGCAGCCATGGGTACTTGCAGGAGCAGGGACAGGGCGCAATGCGCCAAGCATCGACGCGAGTTGGCACTCGATGCCGATGAGTGCCAACGTATGCAAGCGACCACCCCCTGGGCCATACCCCAAGCTGTGCGGGTGACCGAACCGGGGGGGGTGCAACCACAGCGGTGGTATGGTTGCGCCGCTCTGAATGGGTCCGAGCGCGCAGCGCCTGTTCCCGCAACTCTCCTTCCTATGGTCGCTTCTGCTCCTGCATCTGCTGGCACCAAGGGTGTGATCCGTCAGGTGATCGGCCCGGTTCTGGACGTGGAATTTCCCGCCGGGAAACTGCCCAAGATCTATAACGCCCTGCGCATCGAGGGGAAAAACCCCGCAGGTGACGACGTCGCTCTGACCGCTGAGGTTCAACAGCTTCTGGGTGATCACCGGGTTCGTGCCGTTGCCATGAGTGGCACCGACGGTCTGGTGCGCGGTATGGAAGCCGTTGACACCGGTGCACCGATCTCCGTGCCCGTGGGTGAAGGCACCCTCGGCCGCATCTTCAACGTGCTGGGCGAGCCCGTAGACGAGCAGGGCCCCGTCAACACCACGGCCACCGCTCCCATCCACCGGGATGCCCCCAACATCACTGAGCTTGAGACCAAGCCCAAGGTGTTCGAGACCGGCATCAAGGTGATCGATCTCCTTGCTCCCTATCGCCAGGGCGGCAAGGTCGGCCTGTTCGGCGGCGCCGGCGTGGGCAAGACCGTGCTGATTCAGGAGCTGATCAACAACATCGCCAAGGAGCATGGCGGTGTGTCTGTGTTCGGTGGTGTGGGTGAGCGCACCCGTGAGGGCAACGACCTCTACGAGGAATTCAAGGAATCCGGCGTGATCAACGCCGACGACCTGTCCAAGTCGAAGGTGGCCCTCTGCTATGGCCAGATGAACGAGCCCCCCGGCGCCCGGATGCGCGTGGGCCTCTCCGCTCTGACCATGGCTGAGCACTTCCGCGACGTGAACAAGCAGGACGTGCTGCTGTTCGTGGACAACATCTTCCGCTTCGTGCAGGCCGGCTCCGAGGTGTCCGCACTGCTGGGTCGCATGCCTTCCGCTGTGGGCTACCAGCCCACCCTGGGCACCGACGTGGGTGCCCTGCAGGAGCGTGTTGCATCCACCGTTGAAGGTTCGATCACCTCGATCCAGGCCGTTTACGTGCCTGCTGACGACCTGACCGACCCCGCACCGGCCACCACCTTTGCCCACCTCGACGCCACCACGGTGCTGAACCGTGCCCTGGCTTCCAAGGGCATCTACCCCGCTGTGGATCCTCTGGATTCCACCAGCACCATGCTCCAGCCAGCTGTGGTGGGTGACGAGCACTACCGCACCGCCCGCGCCGTGCAGTCCACCCTGCAGCGCTACAAGGAACTGCAGGACATCATCGCGATTCTTGGTCTCGACGAACTGTCGGAAGACGACCGTCGCACCGTGGACCGTGCCCGCAAGGTGGAGAAGTTCCTCTCCCAGCCTTTCTTCGTGGCTGAAATCTTCACCGGCATGCCCGGCAAGTACGTGAAGCTGGAGGAGACCATCGCTGGTTTCAACCAGATCCTTTCCGGTGAGCTGGACAGCCTCCCCGAAGCCGCCTTCTACCTGGTGGGCAACATCGAGGAAGTGAAAGCCAAGGCCGAGAAGATCGCCGCCGAAACCAAGTGATCCCTGCGGGGGTGTGATTCACACCCCCGATCACGTGTTTCTCGACAGTCCGTTCTCTTTTCGAACCAAGGTTCATGTCCCTCACCCTCCGCGTGCTGGCAACAGACCAGAACGTCTTTGATGGCAGCGCCGACGAGGTGATCCTGCCCAGTACTACCGGTCAACTCGGCATCCTGCCCGGCCACATCTCCCTGCTCACCGCCATCGACATCGGTGTGCTGCGGGTGCGTGCCAACGGTGCCTGGAACTCCATCGCTCTGATGGGTGGTTTTGCCGAAGTGGATGCTGATGAAGTCACCGTTCTGGTGAACAAGGCCGAACTGGGCAGCTCCATCGATGCCGCTGCCGCCGAAGCCGCTTTCCAGAAGGCCTCCACCGTGGTGGCTGGCATGGAAGGCCAACCTGCTTCGCCGGAAAAACTCAAGGCGCAGCAACAGCTGAATGAAGCCCGCGCTCGCCTTCAGGCCAGCAAAACCTCCGACTGATTCATCCCCCTGTTTCAAGGATGACGTCGCAAAAGGCCAGGGGTTAGCGCCCCTGGCCTTTTTTGTGGTGTGGTTTGTCCGTTCGTTTTCCCAACACCAGCCAAGCCACAGGAAGGCATAAAAAAACCTGCCCGAAGGCAGGTTTGCATCATCAAATTGAAAAGCGGAATCAGGCGGTACCGCAGAAGGTGACTTCGGGGAACTTGGCCTTGGCCTCGTCGAGGCTCTTGCCTTTGCCCTCTTCCTGCCAGTAGTTGATCACCTCAGTGGCCTGGTTGAGCACTTCAACCCGCTCGTTGTCGGTGATCCAGCTCTTGCCTTCCAGTTCGGTCTTCAGGCTTTCCCAGGCATCCTCACGGGGCCAGAAGAAGTAGGAGGTGAGGGGGCTGGGGCCACCGCCAACGATCTGATCAACCGCAAGGGCCACGTTGTCGGGAAGCCAGAGGATCTTCAGCAGGAAGCGGCCCTCATCGGCCTTGGGGGTGTAACCGGAAGGAACACCATCGGCATCGATGGTGGCCGTGGCCAGAGCCGCGGCGGCGCCCTTCAGCACAGGACGGCCTTCAGCTTCGCTGGCTGCAGGCTTTTCAGTAGTTTCAGCTGCCTGGGTGGCGCCTTCAGCCGCGTCGGCTGACGGAGTCGCGACCTCCTGGTCGGTAGGGGCAGCGCCTTCGGTGACCGTCATGGTGTCAGCGCTCAAGACAGAAATACAAACAACTAACCTAACAGCCGCTCCCCATTGGACGTTCTGGGATCCCCAACCATCCTGCTGTTCGACATCGATGGTGTGATCCGCGATGTCGCGGGCAGCTATCGACGGGCCCTTCAATGCACTGTGCAGCACTACTGCGGTTGGCAACCCAGCGCTGATGTCATCGATGCGTTGAAGGCTGAGGGAGCCTGGAACAACGACTGGGACGCCAGCCTGGAACTGATGCGGCGCCATGGTGCTGAGCTGCCGGATCGCGCCGCGCTGATCGATGTGTTCAGCGGCTTCTACTTCGGCGGAGATCCGGATGGAGACCCCAGCCAATGGACGGGCTTCATCGGTGATGAGCCTCTTCTGGTGGACGCCAGCTTTTTCACCACACTGTCGAAGCGCAAGTTGCGCTGGGGATTTGTGAGTGGAGCTGAACCACCCTCAGCCCGCTTCGTGCTGCAACAGCGCCTGGGGCTCCAGGACCCGCCCCTGATCGCGATGGGGGATGCCCCCGACAAACCGGACCCCACAGGCTTGATCCGCCTGGCCAAAGCACTGGGGGCCAGTGCCGAGGGAGTTCAGGTGGCCTATCTCGGCGACACCGTGGCCGATGTGAACACCGTGATCCAGGCCCGGGAACGCTGGCCGGAAAAACGATTCGTGAGCCTGGCGGTGGCACCGCCTCACCTACAAACCCCAGAGCAGGCTGCGGCGCGCGACATCTATGAGCAACGGCTGCGGGAAGCGGGCGCCGATCACGTGCTGACGACCACTGAAGCGGTCTTGCACTGGGAAGGAGCTGCGGGATAAGGGCAACTGCGGTCCGCGAAACTCCCCGCTGATCGAGGCGATCAGCGCTCCATCGCAGCAACGCTCTTGAGGGCACCGGCGGTGAGCACCTCATGGCCCGTCTCGGTGACGGCAACGTCGTCTTCGATGCGGATGCCGATGCCTTTCCAGCGATCGTCAATCTCTGGCTGTCCTTCCGGCACGCTGAGGCGATCGCTGACGTAAAGACCGGGCTCAACGGTGAGCACCATGCCTGGCTCCAGCGGCGCAGGTTGCTCACCTAGCCGGTAGGCCCCCACGTCATGCACATCCAGACCCAGCCAATGGCCGGTGCGGTGCATGTACAGGTGGCGGTAATCGCCTCGCTCGATGATGCCGTCCACATCCCCGATCAGCAGGCCCAGGTCCACCAAGCCCTCCACCAGAATTCGCAGGGCGGTGTCGTGCACCGCCTCCGCCGTGCCGCCGGGAGCCACAACGGCAACCGCAGCTTCCTGAGCCTCCAGCACCAGGCTGTAGAGCTCCCGCTGTTCCACCGTGAAGCGGCCATTCACCGGGAAAGTGCGGGTGATGTCGCCGTTGTAGTAATCCTCCAGCGAACAACCGGCATCGATCAGCAGCAGGTCACCGTCCTGCAGCGGGGCCGTGTTGGCGGTGTAGTGCAGCACGCAGGCGTTATCACCGCCGGCGACGATGGATCCGTAGGCCGGACCACGGGCCCCGTTGCTGCGGAAATGGGCCTCCATCGCAGCCTGAACCTCGGCTTCGTTCATGCCCGGGCGGGTGATCGATCGGGCCAGCTCGTGGGCTTCTGAGGAGATGCGGCAGGCCTCCCGCAAACGCTCCAACTCATGGGGCTCCTTGCGCAGCCGCAGGCGATGCAGGATCGGCGTTGGTGCCACCAGGCCCAGGGCCGCCGTCCCCGTGCGGGCATAGGTGTCCAGTTGCCGCCCCCAGGCCGAAAGCACCATCGACTCCACCGATGTGTTTCGGCCCACCCGGAAGGCGATGGCTTCGGCACCGGCGAGGTACTCGGGCAGTTTTTCGCTCAGCTGATCCAGCGGATGAGCCAGGTCCGCCCCATAGCGCTCCACGGCGCCTTCGGTGCCCCATCGGAAGCCGGTCCACACCTCAGCAGCAGGGTCCTTGGGCTGCACGAACAGCACGTAGCGCTCGCCTTCCGGTCGATGCGGCAGCAGCAGAGCCACCGCATCCGGTTCATCAAAACCGGTGAGATAAAAGAAATCGCTGTCCTGCCGGAAGGGCCATTCGCAGTCGGCGTGATGAGTCGCCAATGCCGCGGCCGGAATCACCGCGGCGGCAGCGCCGAGTTGCTCCATGAACAGAGCGCGACGACGCGAGTGGATGCCGGAGTCGAAACCGTTCACAGCAGCAGAGCGTTCAGGGGAACAGGATGGCAGCTCAGCCCCTCAATTGTTCCGTCGCCAGAGCTGCCTGGAAATCCGCGTAAGCACGCTGCAGGCCATCGGCCAGGGAAATCGATGCCGACCAGCCCATGGCCCGCAGACGGCTGACATCCAGCTGCTTTTTCGGTGTTCCATCTGGCTTGCTCGTCTCCCACAGCAGGTCTCCGCTGAAGCCCACCACGGCAGCGATCTGCTCCGCCAAGGCGCGAATCGTGAGATCAACCCCGGTGCCCACATTCAAAAAGGCCAAGGGCTGGCCGGCCTCGTTCAGTGGGGCATCGTCCGCCATTGCGCTCCAATGCTCCAAGGCGAATACACAAGCCGCACCCAGGTCATCAGCATGCAAAAACTCCCGCAGCGGAGTGCCACTGCCCCAGCAGGTGACCGACGCATCCCCACGGGTCTTGGCTTCATGGAAGCGGCGCAGCAGGGCAGGCAGCACATGGCTGTTGGTGGGGTGGTAGTTATCCCCCGTCCCGTACAGGTTCGTTGGCATCAGGCTGATGGCATCAAAGGCGTGCTGACGGCGAAGGGCCTCACACAGCTTGATGCCGCTGATCTTGGCGATGGCGTACCACTCATTGGTGGGCTCTAGGGCCCCGGTGAGCAGCGCCTCTTCGCGAATCGGTTGGTCTGCGAACTTCGGGTAGATGCAACTGCTGCCAAGGAACAGCAGCCGCCGGACACCACTGGCCCATGCCGCCTCGATCACATTGGTTTGGATCTTGAGGTTGTCCAGCAGGAAATCAGCCGGAAAGCTGTTGTTGGCCTGAATGCCACCCACCCTGGCAGCGGCGAGAACCACCACGTCCGGCCGCGACTGCTGCATCCACTGCTCCACTGCAGGGCGATCCAGACAATCCAAGGCATTACGGCCTGGTGTTAACAGCGATCCATAACCGCGCTGCTGCAAGGCCCGGGCGATGGCACTGCCCGCCATCCCCCGAGCACCAAAAATGGCGATCCTGTCGGATCCAGAGATCAGGGTCATTCGTGCGCCCCGACAACCTTGAAACCTTCCCGCTTCAGCAGCGCTTCCTTACGCGCCTCCTCGTGATCGGTCTCCACCATCTCCGCCACCAGCTGCTCCAGAGTGGTGGTGGGGGTCCAACCCAGTTTGTCGCGCGCCTTGGTGGGATCGCCCAGCAGGGTTTCCACCTCAGCGGGGCGGAAATAGCGGGGGTCAATCCGGACCACCACGGCACCGCTGTCGACACGGCGGCCTACCTCCTCCAGCGCAGCACCTTCCCAGGTGATGCCGCCCCAGCCGATCTTCTCCGCTGCAAGCTCAATGAAGCGGCGCACACTCTCCTGGCGCCCGGTAGCGATGACGAAATCCTCCGGATGCTCCTGCTGGAGCATCCGCCACTGCATCTCGACGTAATCGCGGGCGTGGCCCCAGTCACGCTTGGCATCAAGGTTGCCCATGTAAAGACACTCCTCAAGACCCGCATCAATGCGGCAAAGGCCCCGGGTGATCTTTCGGGTGACAAAGGTTTCGCCGCGGCGGGGGCTCTCGTGGTTAAACAGCACGCCGTTGCAGGCGTACATCCCATAAGACTCGCGGTAGTTCACCGTGATCCAGTAGGCGTACAACTTGGCCACGCCGTAGGGACTGCGGGGATAGAAAGGCGTTGATTCCTTTTGCGGAATTTCCTGCACCAGGCCGTAGAGCTCACTGGTGCTGGCCTGATAGATGCGGGTTTTTTCGGTCAATCCCAGCATCCGCACCGCCTCAAGAATGCGCAGAGTTCCGAGGGCATCGCTGTTGGCGGTGTACTCCGGTGCCTCAAAACTCACAGCCACATGGCTCTGGGCGCCAAGGTTGTAGATCTCATCGGGCTGCACCTGCTGGATGATGCGAATCAGATTGGTGCTGTCAGTGAGGTCGCCGTAGTGCAGGATCAGGCGTGGATCCTGGTCATGAGGATCCTGGTACAAGTGATCAATCCGGCTGGTGTTGAAGCTGCTGGAGCGGCGCTTGATCCCGTGCACCTCGTAACCCTTCTCCAGCAGGAGCTCCGTCAGATAGCTGCCGTCCTGGCCCGTGATCCCAGTTATCAACGCCTTTTTCACGTCTGGTGTGTTCCACAGGCGTCGATAGAGTAATTCGACTACAGACCACCTCTGGATGGCGCCCAACTCGGACCTCCTGGTGCTGTTGCTGCTGGTTTTGGTGGTGCTGCTGGGTTCGGCCCTCTGTTCCGGAGTGGAAGCCGCCCTGTTGACCGTGAGTCCGATCCGGGTGCACGAGCTGGCGGCCCGGGAACGTCCCGTGGCCGGGGCCCGGCGGCTGGCGCAGTTGCGTCAACGGCTGGGGCGCACCCTGTCGGCTCTGGTGATCGCCAATAACGGCTTCAATATTTTCGGCAGCCTGATGCTGGGCGGTTATGCCGCCTGGGTGTTCGAGCAGCGCAACATCAGCGGTGTTGCCCTGCCGGTGTTCTCGGTGGGACTCACCGTCCTGGTGATCCTGCTAGGTGAAATCCTGCCCAAAGCCCTCGGAAGCCGTCTGGCCCTGCCGGTGGCCCTGGCCAGCGCACCCCTGTTGCATTGGCTCGGCCTGGTGCTCAGGCCGCTGGTGCTGCTGCTGGAACGGATGCTGCCGGCCATCACCGCCGAAGCGGAACTCAGCACCAATGAAGAGGAGATCCGTCTGCTGGCTCGCCTGGGCTCCCAGAAGGGAGAGATCGAAGCCGATGAAGCCGCGATGATCGGCAAGGTGTTTCAGCTCAACGACCTCACCGCCCGCGACCTGATGACGCCGCGGGTGGCGGCGCCCACCCTGGACGGCAGCCTCAGCATCGAAGCCCAGCGGGCCAAGCTGATGAGCACCAACGACCCCTGGTGGGTGGTGCTGGGCGATCAAGTGGACAAGGTGCTTGGCGTGGCCAGCCGCGAGCGGGTGCTCACCGCCCTGTTGGAGAACCGCGGCCTGCTCACACCCGTTGACCTCTGCGAACCGGTGGAATACGTGCCCGAGATGATCCGGGCTGATCGGCTGCTGACGGGCTTCCGGCGCGACAGCGGTGGTGTGCGCGTGGTGGTGGATGAATTCGGTGGCTTTGTCGGCGTGATCGGTGCCGAATCGGTGCTGGCCGTGCTGGCCGGCTGGTGGCGCAAGCCGGCAGCATGAGCGGGATGCAACCCACCCCGCCCCATACCGTTGAGCGCTGCCAGCTGCTGCTGGAACACTGGCGCAGTCAGCTTCAGCTGAGCCCACGGGACCAGGGACTGCTGGGGGGTGAATTGCGGCTGCTGGATCGTCAGCTGCAACGGCTGCAGCAACGACGCCTGCGCATTGCTCTGTTTGGTCGGGTGGGGGTCGGCAAATCCAGCCTGATCAATGCCTTGATCCGCCGGCCACTGCTGGCAACGGATGTCGCCCACGGCAGCACCCGCCATCAGCAGGCGGTGGACTGGCCCGTGGAGATTGCCGGGCTGACCAGGGTGGAACTGGTGGACACCCCCGGCATTGATGAAATCGATGCCGCCGGGCGGGCTCGCTTGGCCTCCCGCGTGGCCATGGGGGCTGATCTGGTGCTGCTGGTGGTGGACAGCGACCTGACCCGAGCCGACCTGGAGGCCTTACGAACGCTGCTGGAGAGCGGCAAGCCCCTGCAGCTGGTGCTGAACCGGAGCGACCGTTGGCCAGAGCAGGAACGTGCCGAACTGCTGCGCAGCATCCGCGCCCGGCTGCCGGTTGATCTGCCGATCACCGCGGCAGCGGCAGCGCCCCGCAGCCCCCAGATCCAGGCCGATGGGCGGGTGCGCAGCACGATCACGACGCCGCAGGTGCAGGATCTGCAGAAGCAGCTCTGCCGGCAGCTGGAGAACGAAGGCACCCTGCTGTTGGCGATTCAGTCGCTGCGTCAGGCCGACCGCTTCCAGAGGGCCTGCCAAGCACTGCGGCTGCAACAGCACCGCCGCACGGCCCAGAGCCTGATCGGTCGTTATGCAGCCGCCAAGGCCACCGGCGTGGCCGTCAACCCTGTAGTGGCATTGGATATGGCCGGAGGCATGGCCTGCGACACCGCCCTGGTGCTGCAGCTCAGCCGTCTCTACAACCTGCCGATGACACCAGCGGCGGCACGGCTGCTGCTCACCCGGCTCTCCAGCCACAACGCCTTGTTGGGCGGGGTGCAGCTGGGGCTGGCGGCCCTCAAGCAGGCCCTGCTGCTGCTGGTGCCGGTGAGCGGCGGCGCCAGCATGGCCCCTGCAGCCCCGGTGGCCTTGGCCCAAGCCGCCCTGGCGGTGCATGCCAGCCGCCGAACGGGGCGTCTGGTGGCGCAGCAGTTGCTGCGACGGCGCGGTGGACAACCCGGTGCGCTGTTACGCCGCCTGGCCGAACGTGATCCCGTGGTGCACCACTGGCTGTTGCGCTGGCCCAAAGCCCTGGAACAAGATCTGCAACCACTGCTGCCCTGAGATGACCGCTGCTGCCATCGCTTTGCTGGGCACCAGCGCCGATCCACCCACCCGCGGCCATCAGGTGCTGCTTGAGGGGCTGTTGAACCGCTACGGCCAGGTGGCGACATGGGCCAGCGACAATCCCCTGAAAGAGCACGATGCCCCCCTGGAGTTGCGAGCGATGCTGCTCGGCCAGCTGGTGCAGCAACTGCAGGATGAACGTCTCGAGCTGGCCCAGCATCTGAGCAGCCCATACACCTTGATCACCTTGCAACGGGCTGCCCAGCATTGGCCTGATCGCAACCTGGTGTTTGTGGTGGGCAGCGATCTCGCTGGCCAGATTCCCCGCTGGAAACAGAGCGATTGCTGGCTGCCGCAGTGCCGCCTGGCCATCGCCCCCCGCAAGGGTTGGCCCCTCGAGGAGGCGACGCTGCAGGCCCTGCGCGATCTGGGCGGACAGGTGGAGCTGCTGGATCTGGAGGTTCCCGCCACCGCCAGTTCGCAACTGCGCCAGCAACCGAATCAAGCGCAGATCCCTGAAGCGGTGTGGCCGCTGTTGCTCCAGCACAATCTTTACGGCCTTTCGGGGAGCCTCTGCTGATGCGCATCGCCCTGGCCCAACTCAACCCCGTGGTCGGCGACTTCGAGAGCAACGCGAAGCGGATTCTGGAGGCCGTGCGCAGGGCAGAAGAGCAGGCTATTGAGCTGGTGCTCACCCCTGAACTCTCCCTCTGGGGGTATCCCCCCCGGGACCAGTTGCTCGAGCCCAGCCGCCTCCAACAGCAGGACACGGTGCTGCAGTGGCTGGTGAACCAACTGAACAGCAGCGTCAACCTGTTGGTGGGAGCTGCGCTGCCCGCATCAGATGCCCGCAGTCCACGGCTGCACAACGGTGTGGTGCTGGTGAATCGCCTGGGCTGGCGGCCGATTGCCCAGAAACAACTGCTGCCCAGTTACGACGTCTTCGATGAGCGGCGCTACTTCCGCCCGGGCCATGGGCCCTGCCTGCTCAGCCTGCCCAACGGGAAACGACTGGGCCTCACCATCTGCGAAGACCTCTGGGTGGATGACGGCCTGCAGCGCGAGCGCCTAGACGGACCGGATCCCATCGATCAACTGATCCCCGAACAGCCGGATCTGGTGATCAATCTGGCGGCTTCCCCCTTCGATGCCTCCAAGCCAGCCTTGCGCCAACAGCTGGCGGCGGCGGCGGCGCAACGCCTCAATTGCCCCCTGATCTACCTCAATCAAGTGGGGGGCAACGACGAGCTGGTGTTCGACGGGGCCAGTTTTGTGGTGGGAGCCGATGGCGCCGTGCAGCTGGAGCTCCCCGTCTGTGAGGAGCACCTGGCGGTCTGGGACAGCGGCCATCCCACCCCTGTGCAGTCCCGCGGCCAGATTCAACCCATGGATCCCCTGGAGCGGCTGTTCCGCGCCCTGGTGCTTGGGGTGCGTGACTACGCCCGGAAATGCGGGTTCAACAAGGCATTGCTGGGGTTGAGCGGCGGCATCGACTCAGCGCTGGTGGCCGTGATCGCCAGCGCAGCCCTTGGGAACGAGGCGGTCTCAGCGCTGTTGATGCCCTCCCCCTGGAGCTCGGCTGGATCCATCGACGACGCCTTGGCCTTGGCCGACCGGTTGGGACTGCAGACCAACACCGTGCCGATCGCCGGCCTGATGGAGGGCTACGACCAGGCCCTCACCGCACCGCTGGGGGCAACGCCCCAGGGCGTGACGGCGGAAAATCTGCAATCACGCATTCGCGGCACCCTGCTGATGGCCGTGGCCAACCAGCAGGGCCAACTGCTGCTCACCACCGGCAACAAATCCGAGCTGGCCGTGGGGTACTGCACCCTCTACGGCGACATGAACGGCGGGCTTTCGGTGATTGGCGATCTCTACAAAACCAGCGTGTTTGCCCTGTGCGACTGGCTCGACAGCGAAGCAGCCCGGGGCTGCCGCCAGGCGCTGGGACTCCCGACCCACGGGGAGCTGGTGGGGGAGGCGATTCGACGCAAACCCCCCAGCGCCGAGCTCAGGCCCAACCAGAAAGACAGCGACTCCCTGCCCGACTACGACGCTCTGGACTCCCTGCTCAAAGCCCTGATCCAGGAGCGCCAGTCTGGACCAACCCTGGTGGCGGCCGGCCATGATCCCGCCCTTGTTCAACGGGTGGAACGGTTGCTGAAACGGGCCGAGTTCAAGCGTCGCCAGGCGGCACCGTTGCTCAAGGTGAGTCCCCAGGCCTTCGGCAGCGGCTGGCGGTTGCCCATTGCAGCGGCCTAAAGCCATCCCACCCTTGAGATGTGGCGGGTTCCGCCCAGCGGAGCCAGATTGAAGGCATCCCCTTGAAGCCGCCATGGCAGCCTCCGTTCTCTCGGCCCCGATGGCCAGCATCGGTGTGCCGAAGGAGATCAAGCTCGATGAGCAGCGCGTGGCGCTGACTCCCGATGCGGTGCGGGAGCTGGTGAGCCAAGGCTTGGAGGTGCGCATTGAAACCGGAGCCGGGGCTGGAGCGGGAATCGGTGACGACGCCTTCGCCGCCGCCGGTGCCCAAATGGTGAGCCGCGACGAGGCCTGGGGCGCCCATTTGGTGGTGAAGGTGAAGGAACCGCAGGCGGAGGAATTTGTCTATCTGCGGAAGGACATGGTGCTGTTCACCTACCTGCACCTGGCCGCCTATCCCAGCGTTGGCGAGGCCCTGCTGGAGGCAGGCACCGCCGCCATCGCCTACGAAACCGTGCAGCTGGAGAACGGCAGCCTGCCGTTGCTGGCACCGATGAGCGAAATCGCGGGGCGCTTGGCGGCCCAGGTGGGCGCCCACCTGCTGGAGAAACCCCACGGCGGCCGCGGCGTGCTGATGGGGGGCTGCACCGGCGTGCAACCGGCCCGGGTGGTGGTGCTTGGCGCCGGCACCGTGGGATGGAATGCCGCACGAACGGCCGCCGCCATGGATGCCGAGGTGTTGCTGCTCGACCGCTCACCCCAGCGGTTGCGCAGCCTGGAGGCCGACCGGCGCGGTCGCTTGATGAGTGTGGTGAGCAGCCGCGGACTTCTGGAACGGTTGGTGCCGACGGCGGATCTGGTGATCGGAGCCGTGCTCACCCCCGGCGGGCGCGCCCCCACCCTGGTGGACGAGCAGATGGTGAAGCAGATGCGGCCCGGTTCGGTGATCGTGGATGTGGCCATCGACCAGGGCGGCTGCATCGCCACCAGCCAGGAGACGACCCACCGCGATCCCACCGTGGCGATCCACGGCGTGCAGCACTACGCCGTGGGCAACATGCCTGGTGCGGTGCCGTTCACCTCCACCGAAGCCCTGGTGAGCGTGACCCTCCCGTACATCCTGGGCATCGCCGGGCGGGGCCTGGAGGAAGCGGTGACGGAACGACCGGAACTCATCTCCGGCCTGAACACTGTGCAGGGATCGGTCTGCCACCCCGGCGTGGCCAAAGCACTTGGGGTGCCGCCGCGGCATCCGATGGCCTGCCTGCGTTAGCCCTCCAAGTGGAGTGCACCCACATAGAGCCAAGGACCATCCTCCGCGCCATCGCGCCGGCGAAACAGGGAGGTTTCCTTCAGCACCCCACCGCGGTAACAGGCTTCAAACTGCACCGTTCCCTCCAGGTCCCGCGGGCCGCCGGCGCTAACAGCCAGCACCGTCAAGCCGAGCCAACGGGTCTGCCGGCAACTTCGCTCCAGGGATCGACGCCGCTGCTGTGCTGGAACATTCGGCTCGGGATGGGTGGCCAGCAGATAGTCGATCTCGCCACGCGCAAAAGCTGAATATCTTGAGCGCATCAGCTGTTCAGCCGTTTCGGCACGCCGATCGCCGCGATGCAGGGGCCCGCAGCAGCTGCGATAAACAGCACCCCCACAGGGGCAAGGGCTCTGATCGAAGGCTCCACCAAAACCGCCAGGCATCAATCCAACCGTTGCAGCGCTGGTAGTGGCCGGCCCAGGGACGCCGGACTCAATCCCTCCCGCAGCGCCAGCACCAACCCTGCTGCCTCGCTGTAACTGCTGGCCTGAAGAACGCCCTGGCTCAAGCCAAGGGCATCGGCCGTGACCGACAGCACCGCGGAGTTCTCCACTGTGATCAGCGGAACATTCCGTTCCAGACAAGCCAGCACCGCTTCACCCCCCAGTGCGCCTGCGGGCGCCACAACCGCCCCCAATTGCGCCGCATCAAGATCGCCAGGCTGCCGGGGGGCGCTCACCAGATCCGGCGCCCGGCTCAGCCCCACCAGCACGCAGGCCAGGAAGGTGTAACCGAGCTCCTCACCTGCCGCCCTTGGATCCAGTTGCGGATCCAGGGGTAAGGGGTCCAAGGCCGGAGCGTGGGCACAGGGAATCTGCAGGTGCTGCACCAGCAGGTGGCTGATCACTGCTTCAGCACCGGCCAGACCATCCACGCCACTGCCCTGGCGATACGCCGCCAACGCGTCACTCTCCGGATCCTCCGGGAAGCGGGCCACCACCGCAATCGCCGTCGCCCCGGCCTGCTTCAAGCGTTCACCGGCCCGCAACAAGGCATCAGGACGCCCCAATCGCCCCCAGCTGGCGCCACTGGCACCACACTCAAGCGTCACCTCAAGCGGCGCATCCGTTGAAACCACCGGGCCGATCTCCAAACCCAGGCTGGCTCGGCAGCCCTCAGCCACCTGAATCTGGCGCTGGGCCAGCTCTGGCTCGATGCCGGCATCCAGCAGCAAGCCGATCCGTTGCCTTCGCACCGGCCGCAGGGCCCAGTCACCCACGGCAAACCGATCGAGGCCATAGCCCTCTACGTAGAGCACGCGGGAATCGCTCCAATACAGCGAAGCCCCGTTCATCACATTGGGATGGGTGATCAGGCAGCCGCTCGCTGCAGCAAGCAAGCGTGCAGACGGCAGGGCGTCACCGGCAAAGCCACCGATGTCGCAACCGATGCCCGTGGGCACCAGCATCAGCGTTGGCAGCGGTGCCGAGCTCACGCGCTGATCACTGCCTCCACTTGAAGGGTTCGGGCACCATCGGCACTGGAGTGCACTGCGGTAAGAGCCCAACGCAGCAGATCACCCTCCTGAGCCAACTGCTGACGGATCCAGCTGCGCAGCTCAACCAATGGCACATCAGCAGGCCAAGGAAACTGCCGTTGCAGGCTGATAAGCCTCACTTCTGGTATTGACCGAACTGGGCTTCATAGAGCGCATCCTCTTGCCCCGCCTTGAGGGTGAGATCAGCCCGCGGGAAAGCAACACAGAGCAGGCTGTAGCCCTGCTGCTGAAGCTCACCCTTCACGCCCATGGCATCGGGCTGCTCAACACTGCCCTCGCTGATCACCGCAGCACAAGTGGTGCATACCCCGGAGCAGCAGGAGCTGGGGAGGGTGATGCCAGCGGCCTCAGCAGCATTCAGCACCGTCTGGTCAGCGCGGCAGGGAAAGCTGTGGGTTTCGCCTTCGAACTCGGCGCGGACGGTGTAGGTGGCCACGTCGGACATGCCGGGCTCAACAAGGAAGACGCCGCATTCTCTCAGGCAATGGGCTCGTCCAGCGAGTCCCAGTGGCGGGGGTGGGGCGCCAGATATTCCGGCGAACCACCCTGCACGGGTGCTGTCAGCACGAAATCAAAACTGATGGAACAGCGCAGCTCGTCTGGTGCGTCGTTGGGCAGAACGCTGTGGTGCAGGCTCGACGGAAACAGCACCAGCAAACCGGGGCGTGGGGCCAGATCCCAGTGGGCCTGATTGAACGGGTGGCCTTCAGCAATCGGGCCGCCGTAACCCACCGCCAAACCCGCCACCAACTCATTGAGTTGATGGGACGCATGCAGCCGCAACACGCCTTCTTCTCCCGAGCCGTTACCCGTGAGGTACAGAACAGCACTGAGATGGGCATTGGGGTGATGGTGGCGGCCAACCGCTTGATCCCAATCACTGATCACCGGCCAGCAACGCTGCAGGTGCAGAGCCACTTGACTTCGCTCAAACCCAAGCGAATCGAGATAACTCCAGGCCTGCTCAACCACCAGCTGAGCCAAAGCCTGAAAGGGCTGCTGTTGATGCAGCTGCCACACCCCATGCAGGTCCCCCGTCCAGGCGCAGCCTTCATTGGGGTTGCCCTCGGCCTGGCCGCGAAGCTCAAGCAGAGCCTGCATGCAGGACGCCTGCTGCAGAGGGTCGAGAGGAAGTTGCGTCGTTGCCACCACGGTGGGGAAGAGCTGATGAAGCTGAAGCACGCCCACACCCTCAAAGCGCTCCGCTTCACCGTTAACACGGCACAAAAAAAACCGGCCCCGAGGGACCGGCTGTCTATGAATCGATCGACCGAAAAGATCAGCCGATTTGGTTAGCCAACAGCGGCAGCACCACCTGCAACTTCCAGGATCTCCTGGGTAATCGCAGCCTGACGGGCCTTGTTGTAGTCAAGGGTGAGGGTCTTGGCCAACTCCTTGGCGTTGTCGCTGGCGTTGTTCATGGCCGTCATCCGACTGGCCAGCTCGGAGGCAGCCGATTCCTGCAGGGAACGCAGCAACTGGTTCTGCAGATACAGGGGGAGAAGCGCATTGAGCAGCTGCTCAGGAGTCTGCTCAAACACGATGTCCGAAGGGATCTTCGGCTCGGTGTTGGCAGGGCCTGCACCAGGCTCCACTGTGAGAAGGCCGTCCTTGGTGGTGAGACGGAAGATCTCATCCTCAGGATCAGCGATGTCCTGAGGATCCAAGGGGAGGAGGGTCTGAACCACGGGCTTGCAGCTCACCAGGTTGATGAACTTGGTGAAGATCAACTCGACACGGTCGGTGCTTTCGGCCAGGAACTCAGCCAGCAGATCCGTGGAGATCGTGTTGGCCTCATCAGCGGTGGGCACCTGTTCCAGACCGGAGAAGGTGGCCTGGATCGGGTAGTCCCGACGGGTGAAGTAGCCGATGGCTTTGGTGCCGATCAGCAGCAGCTTCACGTCGAAGCCTTTGCCCTTCAGCTCAGCGAAACGCTGTTCCGTGCGCTTGATGATGTTGGCGTTGTAGCCACCACACAGGCCGCGATCGCCGGTGACCGCCACCAGGGTGATGGTCTCCACATTGCGCTGCTGCATCAGGGGAGATGCCGCATCATCGAAACCCATGCGGGACTGGAGGTTTTCCAGGATCCGTGCCAGCCGATCCGCAAAGGGACGGCTGCGGAGCACTTGCTCCTGGGCGCGGCGCACCTTGGCCGCAGCCACCAGGCGCATGGCCTCGGTGATCTTGCGCGTGTTTTTGACCGACTTAATTCGGTCTCGGATTTCCTTGAGATTCGCCATGTCGGCAGCTCCTTCAGGCCGCGGAGGCGACCATGGTGGACACGACTTCGGTGATGGCGTCCTTGAGGATCGCCTCAGCCTCAGGGCTCATCACTTTCTTTTCCTGGATTTCGGTGATGAACTCAGCCTTGTTGGACTTGAGGTACTCACGCAGTTCGCGGGAGAAATCAACAACCTTGTCGACAGGGACGTCGTCGATCAGGCCCTTCACACCGGCGTAAACGATGGCAACCTGCTCAGCCAGGATCAGGGGGCTGAACTGAGGCTGTTTAAGCAGCTCACGCAGGCGCTTGCCACGCTCCAGCTGCTGTTGGGTGGAGGCGTCCAGGTCAGAAGCGAACTGGGAGAAGGCGGCCAGTTCGTCGAACTGGGCCAGCTCCAGCTTGAGGGTGCCGGCAATCTTCTTGATGGCCTTGGTCTGGGCAGCACCACCCACCCGGCTCACGGAGATACCCACGTTGATCGCAGGACGCAGACCGGAGTTGAACAGGTCGGAGCTGAGGAAGATCTGACCATCCGTGATCGAAATCACGTTGGTGGGGATATAAGCCGAAACGTCACCGGCCTGGGTCTCGATGATCGGAAGGGCAGTCATGGAACCCTTGCCCATGGCGTCAGACAACTTGGCTGCACGCTCGAGGAGACGGCTGTGGCAGTAGAAGACGTCGCCGGGGTAGGCCTCACGACCGGGCGGACGACGCAGCAGGAGCGACATCTGGCGGTAAGCAGCAGCCTGCTTGGAGAGATCGTCGTAGATCACCAGGGTGGCCTTGCCCTTGTACATGAAGTACTCGGCGATGGTGGCACCGGTGTAGGGGGCCAGGTACTGCAACGCAGCGGGCTCGGAAGCGTTGGCCGCCACAATCACGGTGTAGTCGAGGGCGCCGCGCTCACGCAGCACTTCAACGACGTTGGCCACGGAAGCAGCCTTCTGACCCACGGCGACGTAGACGCAGATCATGTCCTGATCCGCCTGGTTCAGGATCGTGTCGATCGCGATGGCGGTCTTGCCGGTCTGGCGGTCACCAATAATCAGCTCGCGCTGGCCACGGCCGACGGGAATCATCGCGTCGATGGCGGTGATGCCGGTCTGCATCGGCTCATGCACCGACTTGCGCTGAATGATGCCGGGCGCCATGGATTCGATCAGGCGCGTCTCGCTGGTGGCGATTTCGCCCTTGCCGTCGATGGCACGGCCCAGGGAGTTCACTACCCGGCCCAACATGGCTTCACCCACGGGCACAGCGGCGATCTTGCCGGTGGCCTTCACCGTGCTGCCTTCCTGAATGCCGTAGCCCTCACCCATCAGCACCGCGCCGACGTTGTCGTCTTCGAGGTTCAGGGCGATGCCTTCAGTGCCGTCCTCAAATTCAATGAGTTCGCCGGCCATGGCTTGCTGCAGGCCGTAAACGCGGGCGATGCCGTCGCCCACGGTCAGAACGGTGCCGACATTGCTGACGGAAACCGACTTGTCGTAGTCCTCAATCTGCTTCTTGAGGATGGCGCTGATCTCGTCGGGACGGATGGAAACCATGGCGTGTGATCCCTGCTGGGAGTTGGGGAGGAAGGAGCGGTGGAGGAAAGAGTTAGGTCAGCTCGCCTTGGCGAGTGCCAGACCGAGGCGACGAACCTGGCCAGACAGGCTGGCGTCGATCACCTGAGATCCGAGACTCACGACGAAACCGCCGATTAGGGACGGATCCACACTGAGGTCGATGTCGACCTTTTTGGTGCCGGCCATGGCCTGCACCTTTTTAGACAGTGCCGCCTGTTGATCCTCAGTGAGGCTTTGAGCAGAACGGACCTGGGCCAGCGTGATGCCCTGCTGTTCCCGATAAAGCTCGAGGTAGCGAAGCATCACCGCATCGAAAGCAATGAGGCGTTGACGGTCAGCCAGCACCTTCAGCAAATTGAAAACTGAAGGAGTGACATCCTCACCCACAAGCGCCTTGAGAGCTTGCTTCTTGGCGTCCGGCTCAAGCACCGGGGAAACCATGGCGTCGCGGAAGTCTTCGGAGTCGTTCCAGATCGCAAGCAGTTGCTTGCATTGATCGGCAACGGTTTCAGACTCGCCACGCGCCTCAGTGACCTGAAGCAATGCTTCGGCGTAGGGGGTAGCCAGGGAGTTGAGGAGAGGCATCAGGCGTTCTCCAGATTTTTGATAGTGGAATCAATCAACTTGGCCTGAGCACTGGCATCAAGACGAGCCGGAAGTTCGGCGAGGGCCTTGTCGATTGCAGCCAGGGCAGCCTCACGACGGAGGCTGTCCTTGATCCGAGCAGCATCGGCCTCGGCATCGGCATCAGCACCGGCCTTGATCGCAGCCATCACGGAGACGGTGCGCTTCTCGCCTTCGGCACGAATGCCTGCGGCGCGGGCCTGACCATCAGCACGAATCTTCTCGGCTTTCTGCTGGGCAGCAGCCAACTCGGCCTGAGCCTGGCTCAGGTTTTCGGTGGCGGTCTTCAGGCGGGACTCTGCGTCCTGCAATTCCTGAAGGATGGCGGCGCGGCGGCGTTCCAGGATTCCTCCCAGGAAACCGCGCAGGAACCAAACCAGGAGACTGATCACAATGACCAGGTTGACCAGATTGGTTTCGAGCGGATTGAGATTGAGGGTCATCACGCGGCCAGCAAACGGTTGATGATCGTGGTGCTCAGCTGATCCACCTGGCCCTTGAGTTGGGTTCGGGCGGACTCACGCTCGGCCTCGATGGCACGACGGCTTTCCTCTTTGGTGCGGTTGGCTTCAGCTTCCGCCTGAGCCAGTGCTTCGCGGTAAAGCCGATCAACTTCTTGTTCCGCCTCAACGATCACGGCCTGAGCGGCCTGGCGGGCACCTTTCAGCTGTTCAGCCAGATCAGCTTCCAGGCGTTCAACCTGAGCAAGCTTCTGCTTGGCATCAGCGCGACTGGTGGAGATGTAGCCCTCACGATCTTCCACGACCTTGCCGACCGGACGGAAGAAGAGGACATTGAGCAGGAAGGTGAGGAGAACCACCTGAACCGCCATCAGCGGAAGGGTGGCATCGAGGTCAAAAAGACCTCCCTCCGGAACACCTGCTTCAGCGAGCAGAAGCCAGGTCATGGAAAGGTGCGCTGGGAAGGAATCGAAACAAGAAGTTCAGGAGGGGGATCAGCGATCCCCCTGCACTGATCAGCCGGCGAAGGGGTTGGCGAACAGAAGCACCAGAGCCACCACCAGGCCGTAGATGGTCAGCGATTCCATGAATGCCAGGGACAGCAGCAGGGTGCCGCGGATCTTGCCTTCGGCTTCGGGCTGACGGGCGATGCCCTCAACAGCGCCGCCGGACGCGGTGCCCTGACCGATACCAGGGCCGATGGCGGCGAGGCCGACTGCCAGGCCAGCAGCCACAACGGAAGCGGCGGAGGTGATGGAATCCATGTTGGGTGGTGTAAGGGGAAGCGCTGGGGAGCGCTGTACGGAATGGACTTGGGGATCGGTTCCCCCCGCGCAGGGACATTCCCGAAGGAACGGGCCCGGGTGCAATGCCGGACCTGCGCGCGGATGTGTTTAGCAGATCGCCGTTCTCAGGCGATAGAGGGGGTCGGTTTTTAGTGGGCCTCGTGGAGGCCTTCACCGATGTAGAAGGACGCCAGGGTCGCGAAGATCAGAGCCTGAATGGCACTGGTGAACAGACCCAGAAGCATCACAGGCAGGGGCACGATCAGCGGAACCAGGTACACCAGCACGCCCACAGCCAATTCGTCGGCAAGGATGTTTCCGAACAGACGGAAGGAGAGGGAGAGAGGCTTGGTGAATTCCTCGATGATCTTGAACGGGAGCATGATCGGGGTCGGCTCCACGTACAGCTCGAAGAAGCGCAGACCTTTACGGCTCAGGCCGGCATAGAAGTACGCCAGTGACACCAGCAGAGCCATCGCCACGGTGGTGTTGATGTCTGCGGTGGGAGCGCCGAGCTCACCCTCAGGGAGTTCGAAGATCTTCCAGGGGATCAGGGCTCCGCCCCAGTTGCTCACGAAGATGAACAAGAACAGGGTGCCGATGAACGGCAGCCAGTCGCGGTAGTACTTCTCGCCGATGTTGTCGCGGGCGATATCGCGGATGAAATTCCAGAGGAATTCGAGCAGGTTCTGCAGACCGATCGGGTCACGCTTCATCCCGCGGGTGCCGACAAGCACCACAGCCAGGAGGATGCCGATCAGGATCCAGGAGCTCAGGAACACCTGACCATGCAGATACAGATCGCCGATCTGCCAGTACAGGTGATGACCCACTTCCAGTTCAGCGAACGGGAGTGGTAAGGGCAACAAAGCCATGGGTGCAGAGAAAAGTGCTCAGACTCAGCGGTCGTCGAAGACGTGCTGAAGAATCAGGGCGGGCTTGTAGAGAAGGAATCCCAGGAAGGCCGGCAGCAGATCGAGCTGAGGCAGCTTGGCCGAACCAACCACAAGCAGGGTTGGAACGATGAGCTGAAAACGCCCCAGTCCACGGGACTGGTCACTGAGCCGGGCCACACTGCGAGCAAGCAAGCGCACGTACAGAAGTCCGGCGCAGGAGCCCACTAGAACACTGCCGGCCACCGAGAGATTCATGGTGAGAGCCACGATCGGAACCGTGACGAGTGACACCAGAAGGGTGGCCAACAGCAGGCGACGTTGAAGACGGTAAAAATCTTCCAAGCGCTGCCTGAAATGGCGCGCGGAATCTATCACGCGTTCGCTGCTGTTATTCCTGCAACAGCAGCAGCTGGCGATCCACAAGATCGCGGATCTGATCGGGAGACGCAAGGGCCCCCAGCCTCTGTTGCGGCTGCTCAGCGACAGTCCGCAGCAGGGAGCGGTCGGCATCCGTGAGCTGAATGGGCTCCATGTTGCGACCAAGAATCGGATCGGGTTCTCCCCAGAGGCAGGGCTGAACCAAACCCCTGGCGAGGCCCAGGGCCTCATCACTCCAGCAAGCTCGCTCCACTGGTGCCGCAGAGAGAAAGAACTCGAAGTGGCTGATGTCGGGATCCAGCTGCTCCACAAGCTCCCACTGCTGACGCGGTGGCAAGGCCTGGGCTCGCTCAAGCAGTTCTCCCTGCAGAAGGCGGGATGGATCCCAAACCTCCGGATTGGAGAAGCCGGCGAAATGCAGACCCGCCGTTTCGATGAACGCGAAAAGACGCTCGAGGTTGTAACTGGTTTCCTGCGGGTGCAGGTACATGTCCGCGAAATTTGCGTCAGGTGCGCAATCCACGGCCCAGCGTTCCCGGTGATGACGGGCAAGGCGGTTGCCCTCAGGCAGGGTCTCGAACAGCTCCCGCCCCAGATGCAGGCCCTCCGAGCCTGTGCCGGCATTCAGAAGACTCAGCGCTTTCTGGGTGCGGTGGATCTCCCAGCGACCGGCATCGGCATAAAGGAAGAGATGCAGCAGACCCGACGGAGCCAGGCGATCCGCCAGGGAGCGCAGCCCCGCTTCCGGCTGATCCAGGTGATGCAACACCCCCACCGAGTTGATGTAGTCGAAGGCCCCTTCGTCGGCCAGATCAAGAAGACTGCGCCGCTCCTGACGCAGGGAGGTCACTTGCTCAGGCGCCCCGGAGCGCTGGCACCTTTCCCGCGCCACCGCCAGAGCCCCATCACTGATGTCCACCCCGAGCACGTCAGCACCCGGATTGAGATGGCAGAGGTAATCGGTGCTCACCCCGGTTCCGCAACCGGCATCGAGGATCCGCGGCGCCTCCATCCCTGCAGGGATCGAGCCGTGCACAGCGGCCAGAACGCTGCGATGACACCAACGCCAGTTGTATCCAGGTGGGGGGCCGTCCTGCAGTGGATCCCCCGGGAAGGGGAAGCGGTCATAAAACGCACTCACCACGGGAGTCGCAGCATCACTGGGCTTGGGGTGGGTCATGCAGCGCTGATTTCGCGCCTGCGAGCTTTTCACGTCAGACCCGTGGATCCCCTGCAGCACCGCAAGGCCTGCAAACATTTGTTCATGGGGCCACGGAGGGCCATCCCAGCAGCCGTAACGTGGCGCGATCCGGCTTGCTTTCGTCGATGACAGTGACCGCCAGCAGCGGCAGCCCGCGCGTGTCTCCCCAACTGTTCGACACGCTGCCGCTCTCCAGCGTCCGTCAGGCAGAGCAGCAGGACCGTTTCCCTGACAACGGGGAACTGGACAGTCTTGTGACCTTCTTCCGAACCGGTCAGGACCGGATCGAAGCGTCCCGGATCATTGCGGCCAACGCCGAGGCCATCGTGGCCCGCGCCGCCAACAGAATTTTTGTGGGAGGAACGCCCCTCTCCTTCCTTGAAGCGCCTCTAACAACGGGCGAAACCGCACGTTCAACAGGTAAGGAAGGAACTCCCCTGGCTGCTGACCAAGCCGCGTTTGAACAGTCGGTGCGCACCTTCACCGGCGACAGCAACAGCACCAAGCGGGGCAACTTCCTCACCCGCCTGCTGGAAGGAGCTGGTGGCGATGCCGACGTGCGGGTTGTGCTCCCCACCGGTTTCAACGCCATCAGCGTGGCCAAGTACGGCCCGGCCTTCATGCGCAAGTCGGTGCGCGACATGGGTTGGTTCCTGCGCTATGTGGGCTATGCCCTGGTGGCAGGTGACCCCAGCATCCTTGCGGTGAACACCCGCGGCCTGCGGGACATCCTTCTGGAGAACTGCTCTCTGGCGGCCACCAACGTGGCTCTTCAGGAGATGCGGGCTGCTTCAGCGGAACTGCTGCGGGATCGTCCTGAAGCCCGTCAGATGACCATCGACTGCTTCAACGTGCTGTTGCAGGAGCTGGCCATCCCCACCCCCAGCACGAAGCAGCGCCAGGGGAGTGCAGTGCAGCAGGGCCTGCAGCTGCCGGCGATCTATGCCCTGGCCTCAGAGGGACGCCAGCTGTTTGAAATGCGTCCCGGTCTGTCCGGAGCCGAGAAAGCTGAAATTATCCGCGCCGCCTACCGCCAGGTGTTTGAGCGCGACATCGCCAAGGGCTACTCCCAGACCCCCTGTGCGGACAAAGCCAGTGCCGTCGCCCAGGGACAGATCTCAATGCGTGAATTCGTTCGCGCCCTCGGCCGCAGCAAGGAGTATCGCCAGCAGTTCCACAACGGTTTCGTCAACAGCCGCGTGGTGGAACTTGCTTACCGCCACTTCCTCGGCCGGGGCATCAGCTCCCTCGAGGAATTCCGCAAGTCGTTCGCGATCCTCAGCGACCAGGGCCTGAACGGTCTGGTGGATGTGCTGGTGAATTCCTCGGAATACGCCCAGGCCTTTGGTGAGGAAACCGTTCCCTACCTGCGGGATCTCGGCACTGAAGCTCAGGAGAGCGCCGGTTGGGGCTCCAATCGCAAGCTGTTCAAATTCAGCGCCCCCTTCGATGGCGCGCCGCAATACGTCACCCTCTACGCCTCCTACCGCCAACCCTTTGCCGATCAGCACGTCTACGGCGGCGGCAATGATCCGGTGGCCAACCAGTACGGCGCCATCTTCCCCAGCGGAACCGCTTCGGTGGCCACACGGCCGGCACCATACGGCTACGACAGCCGCCGCCTGCTGGTGAGCAACGGTCTCAACAGCCCCGGACAGCTGGACAGCGCCAGCTTCCGCGGCAGCCGCCCTCGCAAGGTGGGACCACGGGTGGTTCGGCTTCAGCAGATCGCAACCGGGGGAACCGTCAATCCCCGTCGCAGCGGAAACCCCAGCGTTCGTACCACTGAAGCCAGCACCCAAGCCGTGATCAAAGCGGTGTATGTGCAGGTGCTGGGCAACGGTGGCTATGCGGGAGAACGCATGGGTTCAGCCGAAGCTCGGCTCGAGAACGGTGACATCTCCCTGAAGGATTTCGTGCGCGCGGTCGCCCGCTCTGATGCCTTCCGTCGCCGCTACTGGAGTGGCCTTTACATCGTGAAGGCGATCGAAGTGATGCACCGCCGTCTGCTGGGACGTCCCACCTTCGGCCGCTGGGAAATTGATGCCCTGTTCGACACGGCTGCCCGCCACGGCTTCTACGGGGTGGTGGACGCCCTGATAGACAGCCGTGAATACAGCGAAGCATTCGGATCCGACACGGTCCCCTTTGAGCGATTCATCACCCCAGGCGATGTGAACGCCCGTCGTGCCCCCGGCTGGGCCCGCCCGCTCAATCTCGCCGCCGTAGCCGATCTCACCCAGAGCAGCCGCCCGGAAGCGCGGCCATCGGAAGGCTTCCGCAGCAGTGGCACGATCACACCCCGCAACCTGGTCGACACCAAGTCGGCATCGCAAGGAACCTGGACGCCCACCAGTGGCGCCAGCGGTGCCGACTCCCGTTGGCTGTCGGTGGTCCGCCAGCAAAGCCTGGCCTCGAAGCAAACCGGCTTCCCGATGCGTCGGGCCAGCGGATCCGAGCCCAGCAAGCTTGATGGCCCCTCATGGACGGTCAAGAGCCGCTCCGTGGCGACCGGCAAGACCCAGGCCCTCTCGACCATGGGGCAGGCACTGGCCAACGCCGATGCCTCTGGATTCCAGCTGCGGGAAGGGCTCCCGGCCATGCTGGAGCTGAAACAGCCCTGCAGCGAGTCTGAACTTCGCACCGTGCTCGATGCGACGTATCGGCAACTGCTGAACCGTGTCCCAACGGAAAGCGAGCGCCTGGTCTCCGCCGAGTCCCGACTGCGCAATCAGGACATCGACCTGCCTGATTTCATCGCTGAAGTGGCCATGAGCGAAGCGTTCCAGAACCGCATCGCCTCCATGGCTCCGCTTCGGGCCGCATCCGCCGCAGGCCTGGCGCTGCTGGGACGGGCCACCACCCCAGCAGAGACCAGCCGCTTCTTGATCACCCGCGCTCAAGCAGGTCAGGGTGCAGCTGTCACCGAACTGTTGGCGGAACGGATCAGCACAACCGTGCCCCGCATCGACGGCATGTCGACAGCCTCAGGGGTCAGCCAGGCCACCATCCAGCGCACGGCTTCGCTCTACCGCGGCAATGCCGGCCTGAATCCCCCCACGGGCGACGCGATCTGAGCCAAACGGCGATTTTCCTGACAAACAACCGCCCCAATTGCCAGCGGTTGTTCTCATTGGATCCCGGTGAAGTGCCGCTTCATCGGGATCATTTTCTGCGTCTTGGGAGCCTCTCGAACCATGACGCAAAGCGCAGTCATGGCAACGGCTTTCGAGCCACGGTCGATGCCGTGAAGAACTGTTACCCGGGCAAAAATCCCAGGCCGTCGCCAGCGCAGAATGCCTCAGCCGATCCCAACGGAGCGGGGCCACAACGATCAGTGTTGACCGTTGTGAACAAGTCTCACTC
Source organism: Synechococcus sp. M16.1 (assembly GCF_014279895.1). Lineage (NCBI taxonomy): Bacteria > Bacillati > Cyanobacteriota > Cyanophyceae > Synechococcales > Synechococcaceae > Synechococcus > Synechococcus sp. M16.1. Next base: position 1,674,902 of record NZ_CP047954.1, read on the forward strand.
CCGACGCTTCGACCCCCTGTCTCAGCCTTTAGTCTGAGACGCGATCCCTCGGGATCACCCCTTATTCACCGGATACCGGTCTCCTACGGGCGGCCGCTTGTTTCGAGGCAGAACTGCATGAGCATCGTCTCCAACTCGATCATCAACGCGGACGCCGAAGCCCGCTACCTCAGCCCTGGCGAACTCGACCAGATCAAAGCCTTCGTCACCGGCGGTCAACGCCGTCTGCGCGTGGCCCAGGTCCTGTGCGAGAGCCGCGAGCGCATCGTCAAGCAGGCTGGTGGTCAGCTGTTCCAGAAGCGTCCCGACGTCATCTCCCCCGGCGGCAACGCCTACGGAGAAGAGATGACCGCCACATGTCTGCGTGACATGGATTACTACCTCCGTCTTGTCACCTACGGCATCGTCGCCGGTGACGTCACTCCGATCGAAGAGATCGGCGTGATCGGCGCGAAAGAGCTCTACCGCTCCTTGGGCACTCCCCTGGAAGCCATGGCAGAAGCCGTGCGCGAGATGAAGATCGTCGCCATGGGCCTTCTCACCGGAGCCGACGCAGAGGAAGCCGGCACCTACTTCGATTACGTGGTTGGCGCCCTCGCCTGAACCGCTCGCTGAATTTCCCTCTCGTCTCCTCACGGATCCATGCAAGACGCCATCACCAACGTCATCAACAAGTCGGACGTCCAGGGCCTCTACCTGGACACGGCTTCGATGAGCAGCCTCGAGTCGTATTTCGCCAGTGGTGAACTGCGCGTGCGCGCTGCCGCCACCATCAGTGCCAATGCTTCGGCCATCATCCGCGATGCCGTCGCCAAGGCCCTGCTGTACTCGGACATCACCCGTCCCGGCGGCAACATGTACACCACCCGCCGCTACGCAGCCTGCATCCGCGACCTGGATTACTACCTGCGTTATTCCACCTACGCCATGCTGGCTGGCGACACCTCGATCCTCGACGAGCGTGTTCTGAACGGCCTCAAGGAGACCTACAACTCCCTGGGTGTGCCCATTGGCGCCACAGTTCAGGCCATCCAGGCCATGAAGGAAGTGACCGCAGGCCTGGTGGGCCCTGATGCTGGCAAGGAAATGGGTGTCTACTTCGACTACATCTGCTCCGGCCTCGGCAACTGAGCCCCATGCGGTTGTTCAAAGTCACCGCCTGCATTCCCAGCCCTGAAAAAGTTCGGACGCAGCGCGAATTGCAGAACACCTTCTTCACCAAGTGGGTGCCCTACGACAGCTGGTTCGCTGAACAGCAGCGCATCCAAAAGCAGGGTGGCCGCATTATCAAGGTGGAGCTCTGCACCGGGGGTCAGCAGGTCAACGTCGGCAACTGAACTCCGCTCCAAAGCGAATTCCGAGCCCGGTTCAATACCGGGCTTTTTTATTGGCCATCAACTCTGGAGGGTCTGCGCCACCAAAGCATCGAGATCCGGAAGAACAGCGGCATCTCCCTCCCCCAACCAAAGCACATACTCGTGGTTGCCGGCCGGTCCGGTGATCGGCGAAGCCACCAAGCCCTGGGGCTGCCACCCCGCTTCTGCTGCCGCTGCAATCACGGATTCAATGGCATCCCGGTGGGCCGCAGGGTCACGCACCACGCCGCCCTTGCCGACGCGGCTCTTGCCCACCTCAAACTGCGGCTTCACCAGCACCAGCGCATCGGTATCGGGACCCCGCAACAACCGGCGCAACGCCGGAAGAATCAACCTCAGGGAAATGAATGACACATCGGTAACCGCCAGACTGGGCCAGAGGTCGTCGGCCCCATAGAGATCGTCGGGCTGCAGATGGCGCAGGTTGGTGCGTTCCCGCAGCACCACCCGTTCGTCGGTTCGCAGGCTCCAGGCCGTTTGGCCATAACCCACATCAACGCCATAAACACGGGTCGCACCGTGCTGCAGCAGGCAATCGGTGAAGCCTCCGGTGGAGATGCCGCCGTCCAGGCAGACGCGCCCCTCCACCGGCACAGGGAAAGCCTTCAAGCCCGCCAACAGTTTTTCGCCACCTCGGGAGACAAAGCGTGGGGGCTGCTCAACCCGCAGTTCTCGCTCCGGCGTCACCTCCGTTCCGGGCTTGTCCAACAGGGTGCCGGCGCCATCCCGCACCTTCCCAGCACGAATCAACTGCTGCGCCTGTTGGCGCGAACTGACCAATCCACGGGTCAGGAGTTCCAGATCAAGACGCTGTTTGGACGCCATTGCGACATAAAAGCAGACCGATCCCGAAGAAAACCGGCGATCCAGCGGCTGGAACGTGTTCTGCCTGGAGGATTTCCTTAATTCGCGTCGAGGGACGTGTCCAACCACCGCCCCCAACCCGCCAAGGTGGTGCCGCTGTTGCAGCCGGGCAGCTTTGTGCGACTCGACAACCAGCCCTGCGACCTGCCGCCTTTCCAGGTGCTTCACTGCCGCGGCGGACGCTGCTGGGTGCGCCAGCAATCCTGGGGATCCCACGTGCAATGGGAAGTTGAGCAAGAGCGGTTGAACGTTGCATAAGCGAAACAGCTGCTCATCAAGCCCTGCAAAGACTCCCAGCCAACAATTCTCTTCAATCAGTGCCTTGGCAAGGCAACCATTTCACGGCTCAATGGTGCATTGATTCTGGTTGAGCAAACGTTTGGGTCAGGCGACAGCCCTACAAAGAGCTTCGAGACGACGGGGTAAGCAAGAAACTCAGACGTTGGCTCTGATTCAGCGGCTGCTGCCCTTGCCGTGGCAGCTCTGGCCAGCAGAAGCTCGCCTGTTAATGGGGCTGGCGGGATTCTGGAGTGTGGCAGGGCTGGTGGTGTTGGCGTCCGCCAGTTGGTGGGTGGCCCTGCGGGAAATGGGCGATGGCGGTTTCTATCTGAAGCGGCAGGCGATCTGGCTCTTGGCCAGCTGGAGTTTGCTGGGCATCACAATCTCCACCAACCTGCGGCGATGGCTGCGCTGGTCAGGCCCAGGGTTGTGGATGGGCTGCCTGCTGATCGCCGCCACCCTTGTGATGGGCACCACGGTGAACGGCGCCAGCCGCTGGCTGGTGCTGGGTCCGCTGCAGATGCAGCCCTCGGAGCTGGTGAAACCCTTCGTGGTGCTGCAGGCCGCCAACCTGTTCGCCCCCTGGAGCCGTATGAGCCTCGACCAGAAGCTCCTCTGGCTTGGGAGCTTCGGAGGGCTGCTGCTGCTGATCCTCAAGCAACCCAACCTCTCCACAGCGGCCCTGATGGGACTCACCCTCTGGATGGTGGCCCTAGGGGCCGGCCTGCGCTGGCGCAGCCTGTTGGGCACCGCCCTGGCGGGATCGCTGCTTGGCACAGCAAGCATTCTGATCAATGAATACCAGCGGATCCGGGTGGTGTCGTTTCTGGATCCCTGGAACGACCCGATGGGAGATGGCTATCAGCTGGTGCAGAGCCTGCTGGCGATCGGATCGGGCGGTTGGATGGGGCAGGGCTATGGCCTCTCCACCCAGAAGCTCCAATACCTGCCGATCCAGAGCACTGACTTCATCTACGCGGTGTTCGCCGAGGAATTTGGATTCGTGGGTTCAGTGCTGCTGCTGCTGTTCCTGATGCTGGTGGCCTGGGTGGGGCTGCGGGTGGCCCTGCGCTGCCGAAGCAACCAGGCACGGCTCGTGGCCATCGGCTGCACCACGATCCTGGTGGGCCAGTCGATCCTGAACATCGCAGTGGCCTCTGGGGCGATGCCCACCACCGGTCTGCCACTGCCTTTGATCAGCTACGGCGGCAACTCGCTGATGTCGAGCCTGGTGATCCTGGGTCTGCTGATCCGCTGTTCACTGGAATCCACCGGCTTGATCGGGGGACGACCAAACAGGCGAGCGCGCCCCGTGCGCCAAGGCTGATGGAGGTGCAAATTCCCGTTTCAGTTGGGGAGTTGGTCGACAAGATCACCATCCTGCAGATCAAGGCCAACAGGTTCAGCGGTGAAGCCCTGGCCAACGTGCAAAAGGAACTCGCGCTGCTGGAGAGTGTCTTGGCGGGCTGTGGGGTAGAGCTGCCAACGGAGCTCGTTGACACGCTCTCTGAGATCAACCAGCGGCTCTGGACGATCGAAGACGCCATCCGTGAACAGGAAGCCAGCGGCTGCTTTGACGCCCGCTTCATCGAGCTGGCCCGCTCGGTGTACCGCTGCAATGACCAGCGGGCTGAGCTGAAACGGCAGATCAACACCGCCACCGGCTCCCACCTGATCGAAGAAAAGGGCTACACCGCCTATTGAGCCTGACCTTTGCAACGGCTTGCCTGGATAGGCTTTGGGCACTCAAGGGCACCTGTGGACCTGCTTCTGCTCTCCGATCTGGCCCAGAGCAGCGAAGAGCTGCTGCGGCGCGCCCTGGCAGAGCCTGGCCCGCTCACCCTGGCGCTGGTGTTCGGCGGCGGTGCCCTCACCAGCCTCGGCCCCTGTTCGCTGTCGTTGCTGCCGGTGACGCTGGCCTACCTAGCGGGCTTTGACGATGGCCAGCCGGCCTGGCAGCGCAGCCTGGCCTTCTGCGGCGGCATCGTCGGTGCCCTGGTGATGCTGGGGAGCATCAGCGGGCTGCTGGGCCGGATTTACGGCCAGGTGCCGGCACTGATCCCAACGTTGGTGGCACTTCTGACGGTTGCAATGGGGCTGAACCTTCTGGGGGTGCTGCGGATCCCCTTGCCCAGTGGTCCGGATCCGGAGCAGTGGCGCCAGAAGGTACCAGCGCCACTGGCGCCGGTGGCGGCAGGGCTGGCCTTCGGGCTGGCGGCCTCCCCCTGCACCACCCCGGTGTTGGCGGTGCTGCTGGGCTGGATCGCCCAGAGCGGGCGTCCCCTCGCGGGGGTGGCCCTGCTCAGCAGCTTCGGGATCGGCCAGGTGCTGCCCCTGCTGCTGGCGGGCACCTTTGCAGCAGCCATCCCCAAACTGCTGGCCCTGCGGGGCATCAGCCGCTGGGTGCCACCAGCCAGTGGCGTTGTGCTGCTCACCAGCGGCCTGCTCACCTTGCTGGCCCGCTGGAGCTGATGGTGATAGAGAGCGGCACGGCACTGCTGAAACGCCTAGCGGCCTGGCTCAGTGATCTGCGTCTGGCCATCGTGCTGCTGCTGCTGATTTCCCTGGCCAGTGCCGTGGGCACCGGCATCCCCCAGGGGGATCCCCCCGCCAGCTACATCGATGCTTATGCCAACACCCCCTGGCTCGGGCTGCTCCACGGCGAGCAGGTGCTGCAGCTGCAGCTCGATCACGTGTATTCCAGCGGTTGGTTCCTGGCCCTGCTGGCCTGGCTGGGGCTCGCCCTGATCCTCTGCAGCTGGCGGCGCCAGTGGCCGGCCTTGGTGGCGGCCCGGCGCTGGATCGACTACCGCACCCCGCGCCAGCTGAGCAAACTGGCCATCGCCGAATGCCAGCCCTGCGCTGACCCCAGCCAGAGGCTGACGCAGCTGGAGACGGTGCTGCGGGCCGGCGGATGGGAGGTGCAACGCAAAGATCAACGGCTAGCGGCCCGACGCGGCGCCATCGGCCGAGTAGGCCCCCTACTCGTGCACACCGGGCTGGTGCTGCTGATGCTGGGTGCCGCCTGGGGTGCCCTGGCGGGGAACCGCCTGGAGCGATTCCTAGCCCCCGGCCGCAGCCTCGACCTGCTGGATCGCGATGGCACCAGCCAACTGACGATCACCCTGGACCGCTTCGCCATTGATCGGGACCCGGCGGGCCGCACGGAACAGTTCCGCTCGGCGCTGCAGCTGCAGGGACCCAACCAACGCTTGGATGCCGAGATCAGCGTCAATCACCCGCTGCGGCACCGGGGCATCACGATTTATCAGGCGGATTGGTCGCTGGCGACGATCAGTTTGCAGATCGGGCGCAGCCCCGTTCTCGAATTGCCGTTGCAGACCTACCCGGAGCTGGGGGATCAGATCTGGGGCCTGGTACTGCCCACCCGCCCCGATGGAACCGAACCGGTGTTTCTGAGCCTGGAGAGCGAACAGGGGCCCGCCACGGTGTTCGATGCCGACGGCCAGCAGCTGGCACGGCTGCGGCCGGGCGGTCCCGCCGCTGAGGTGAAGGGCTTGCCGATGCGAGTGAATGCGGTGCTTCCGGCCAGCGGACTGTTGCTCAAACGAGATCCCGGCGTGCCGCTGGTGTATCTGGGTTTCGCGGTGCTGCTGGTGGGCGGTGGATTGAGCCTGGTGGCCACCCGCCAGCTGTGGGCCATTGCTGCCGACGGAACACTCAGCGTGGGCGGGCTATGCAACCGCAACCTCGCGGCCTTCGCCACTGAATTGCCAGAGCTGCTGGAGCGGGTGGTGGGTACTGAAGACGACAACCGCCCCCAGTCGACAGGAGCGAGCTAGGTTGTTCAACATATCGTTGAACACTTTCAACCATGGCCATTGGTGTTCGCGTCGAGCCTGAACTCGAACAGCAACTGGATCAATTGGCAGAACGCATGGGGAAAAGTCGCAGCGCCTGCGTCCGTGAAGCCATCGCTCAATACGTGCAACGGTTCGGCCAAAACGATGAAGCACTTCGGCAGTCGACCTTGATTGCCCACCATGCCCATCAGACGGATTGGAGCGAGCAAGTGCCGGACTGGAGTGACTGGACAGCATGAGCGCCGTGGTTTTGCAGCGTGGACTGATCGTGACCGTGGCCGCAACAGGGGCTTATTCCGGCAAACCAAGACCCGCCGTAGTAGTGCAAGCCAACCGTTGGCTGCAGGGACATCCCAGCGTCACGCTCTGCCCCCTCACCAGCACCCTGCTGGATGCCCCGTTGGTGCGTATCCCGGTCACACCCAATGCGAGGAACGGATTGAAGAAGGCGTCCCAACTGATGGCTGACAAACTGTTCAGCGTGCCCACCACAAGCATTGGTGAGCTGGTGGGCGTTCTGGAGCCCGACCGACTCAGTGCTCTCGATCTCGCCCTGCGCGGTTGGTTGGACCTTGCCTAAAGCAAATCGTCAGCAAGGCTGACGAGTGCCGTGGCTGACCCGCACCACCGTGTGGACATTGCCGCGGGGATTGAAATCCGCTTCCAGCTGCATCCAAACCGGATCGGTGGCCGCCACCAGATCGTCGAGGATGCGGTTGGTGACCTCCTCATGAGAGATCGACTGGTCGCGGAAGCTGTTCACATACAGCTTGATCGCCTTCAGCTCCACAACCCGGGGCCCGGGTTGGTAAATCAGGCGCAGCACCGCGAAGTCGGGATAGCCCGAGAAGGGGCACTTGCAGGTGAATTCCGGCAGCTCGATCGACACCTCATAGGGGCGCCCGGGGCGGGGGTTGTCGAAGCAGATCAGCTCGGCTTCGGCGATGGCGCGCTCGCCGTAGAGGGGGGTCTGGGTCAAAGGACGCTTGAAGCCTGTTCTGTTCAGCGACCTTAGGAAGTCAAGCTTCGGCAGCGTTCTGTAACAGCGGCCACGCACGGCTCTGGGGAGCGCGGCATCCTTGAAAGCAGATCTGTACTACCCCCATGAAAAAGGTCGAAGCGATCATTCGTCCTTTCAAGCTGGAAGACGTGAAGGTGGCGTTGGTGGAAGCCGGCATCATCGGCATGACCGTGAGCGAAGTGCGGGGCTTCGGCCGCCAGAAGGGCCAGGTGGAGCGCTACCGCGGCTCAGAGTTCACCGTGGAGTTCCTGCAGAAACTGAAGATCGAAGTGGTCGTCGAAGACGACCGGGTGGAAGACGTGGTCAAGTCGATCGCGGATGCCGCCCGCACCGGTGAGATCGGTGACGGCAAGATCTTCATCAGCCCGGTGGAGTCTGTGGTGCGTATCCGCACCGGCGACCGCGACAGCACAGCGCTCTGAGGCTCGGTCTCACCAGGCCCGATACACCAACCGCCCCAAAAGTTCCCGCAAGGCGCGGGAGCTGTTGTACAGGGCTGTAGCGCTCGGCAACCACTGGGTGGGATCACGCCAGAGCGGACCTGCCCAGCGGCCACGGGCCTGGAAGTCCACCGGGAACGGCAGCACCTCCATCCCCTGGCGTTCGAACAGGCGTTGGGAGCGACGCATGTGAAAGGCGCTGGTCACCAACAACACCCGGGATTGACGGACAGGCAGCAGCCGGCGAATGGCTACTGCCTCATCCGCTGTGTTGCGCACCGGCGGAGTACTGGCCATAGCCGCTTCAGGCACGCCGAGCAATGCAGCTTCCTGGCGATAGTGCTGTCCTTCGGGGGGCTGACCAGGGCTAAAGGGGCTGACCCCCCCAGTGAACAGCAAGCGCGGCGCCCTACCAGCGCGAAACAATTCAAGGCCAGCAATGAAGCGGTCGGGATCGTGCCACTCGCTTAATCGAGCCGGGCCGGGGGCGGGATGGCGACCGCCGCTGAGCACAACGATGGCATCGGCCTGGGGGGCCTCCAAGGCGGAGCGGCGCTGCCAGGGGGCTTCCAGCCAGCACCAGAGGCTCTGACTCACTAACCCGAGGGAAAAGACCCAAAGCAGCAGGGCGGCGATAATCACAGGCCAGCGCCAACGGAAAACCAAACTCACCGCTAGAAGGATCAGGCTGAATCCCAGGGGCAACAGAGCCAAGGGAAGAATCTTGCTAAGGAGATAAGACATCAAGAGCATTAACCAATCCGGCGCTCAGCCAATACCAGAGGCTCATAGCTGACATCCGGTCTCGCACCGTTGCCACTCCGGCACCAGTCGTGACAAAAGCCCAAGGGCCAGATCAACATCCTGGGCTGCAATCGCTGTTTCCAATTCACTCAATTGTGGCCAGAGATCCTCTGGAGACAAGGATCTCTCTTCTGCCCGGTAAATCAGGGGATGGGATGTGGGCTGGGATTGAGCATCGATTAAGAGCTCCTCATATAGCTTCTCGCCAGGTCGTAAACCGGTACAAACAATCTCAATATCTCCATCCGGATGGGCTGCATCGCGCAGGGATAAACCACTCAATCGCACCATCTGCTCGGCCAAGTCTTTGATCCGCACTGGTTCACCCATATCCAGCAAGAAGACATCACCACCTTGAGCCAGCACGGAGGCCTGCAACACCAGCGAGGCCGCCTCAGAGATGGTCATGAAATAGCGGATGATCTCTGGATGGGTGAGGGTGATCGGCCCGCCTGCCGCAATCTGGCGACGGAATAGGGGGACCACAGACCCTGAGGAAGCGAGCACGTTGCCAAAGCGCACCATGGCAAAGCAGGTGCTGCTGCACCTGGCAGCGTGGGCCTGCACAACCAATTCGGCGAGACGCTTGGACGCACCCATCACGTTGGTGGGACGCACGGCTTTATCGGTAGAGATGAGCACCACCTGGCAGGCACCGCTGGAAACTGCGGCGCGGCAAACCTGATCTGTAGAGAGCACGTTGTTGGCCAGGCCCGCCAAGGGATTGGCCTCCACTAGGGGAACGTGTTTGTAAGCAGCCGCATGGAACACCAGCTGCACTGACTGATCGGTGAACAAGTGCTGGAGCAACTGCGGGTCGGTAGCACTGCCCAGCACTAACTGAAGCCGCACGCCATCAGGCACCAGAGAACGAAGCTCCTGCTCGATGGCATAGAGCGCAGGTTCACTCCGCTCCAGCAGGATCAACAGCGCCGGCGACAACGCCAGGATCTGACGGCAGAGCTCTGAACCAATCGAACCACCAGCACCAGTGACGCAGACAACCGCACCACGAATACCTGGCCCAAGCAGCTGGAGATCGGCGGGCACCTCATCACGTCCAAGCAAATCTTCAATCAAGATTGGCCTCAAGGCATCAATGCGAGCGCGACCAGAGGTGAGGTCATCCACCGACGGCACCTGCAACATGGTGATGCCAAGACGCTGAAAACTATCGACGATGCGGCGACGTTCACTGCGGGGAAGAGAAGGAATCGCCAGGAGAACCTGATCAATGGAGCTCTCCTTTTCCATCAGGACGTGGGGTGGCCTAATCGCAACACCGTTAATGGATCGGCCCCAATAGGCCGGATTGTCGTCGAGGAAGGTGACAATCCTGTGGTTGCCCGCCAAACGCAAAGACGCTGCCAGCTGGGCACCGGCTTCACCGGCGCCGTAGATGGCTACACGCAACTGGTGCTTGTGCTGGGTATAACGAAGATTGAGCAACACATCCCGCAGAGCAAAGCGAACCGCACCCGTGAATCCGGTGAGCAAAAACCACAAAAGAACCCAGCTGCTGCGGGGAGGCATCGGCAACCGCAGAATCACACCGATAACAACCAGGAACAGCACCACAAGGCCATTGCGAACGGCTAGCTTGTAAAAGGCGGAACTCCCCACGTAACGAGTTAGACCTTTGTATTGCCCCGTTAATGCATAGATAGGTAGGCCAACGAGGAGAATGGCAATCAACAACCAACTACCAGCGTTGACGAAGCTGCCATGAAATGGGTGCGATAATCGCATCCAAAAGCTCAGCCAAACCACTAAGGGCAGAAAAATCGCATCTATAGCTACAAGCAGAAGACGCCTGAAGGCTGGCGGCAAATTTAAAAGTGCATTGGTAGAAAATGAATAAAGCATCAGCTCTTGGATGCCACGGAGAAGGACACCGCGAACTTTTGATCCAACCAAACTCCGAGCAACAACTCAACTACAGCAAAAACAAAAACCAAGGGCCAACCTCCCGTGACCATGGCCAAAGCCAGCAATGCCGTGGCCGCAACATAAGTAAGAGAGACCCGGCAATGAGGCCAGCCGGCCTGGTGCAGACGCTGGAAAAGGTGAAGACGATGGGCCTGGAAAACCCGATGTCCAGCCAGTAAACGGCGGAGCAAACAAAAAAAAGCATCTCCCAGGAGGGGTGTGGCTACCAGAAGGCAGCCAAACGCATCTGCCCAGCTGGTGGCCTGAAGCACTAGGCAAGCGAACACCGCACCAAGAAAGGTACTACCAGCGTCGCCCATGAACACCTTGGCGGGGCTCCAGTTCCAAGGCAGGAAGCCAAGCAAGGAACCCACCAAGGCCCACAATGGCCAGGGCGCATCGAGAACAATTGCCATTGCCGCAATGATCAGAGCCATGCAACCAGCCACCAGGCCATCGAGTCCGTCCATAAAGTTGGTAAAATTAACTACGGCTGTTATGACAATCACAAGAAAGCCAAAGGCAACAGAGAAAAATAAAGAGCTAAATACTCCGGGGAAAGCAATGAATGGGACAAGAGGGCTAAAATAAAGAAATGCAGAAGCAGTCAAAAGCTGAACGCAGAAGCGCCAAAACGCTGGCAAGTTATAACGGTCGTCAAGCAAGCCAACAACAGCAAGCGAAACGGAGAGCAAGGGGGCTAATGCGGCAACGTCGGATTGGCCACTAAATAGCGCAAAAAGTGAAGCAACAGAACTGACTAAAACAAAAGAGATGCCACCACCACGCGGAGTAGGGACATGGTGGGAACTGCGGGAATTGGGCTGATCAAGAAAAGAAGCACGCAATTTCGGGATAAGTGCACGGAGAAGCAGCGAGGAAATAGCTGTTCCGGCGGAGAGGGCTAATACTGCAAACAACTCTTATCAGAGAAGGGGAAGGACAGGAAAAGATTGAGGATTGGAATTTAGTAGATGATGAGCCTTGGTGAAACCAGAAAGATCAGAACCAACACGTAAAACCGCCTCAAAAGACTTGGGCGACAGAAAGAGCAAAGGAAATGCTAAAGAATAAAAAAGACGGTTAGGAACAGGGAGCAAAAAACAACGGCGTGCAGAATCAGTGAGCGGTAGTGACTGCTGAAGGGATCTCAGAATAGAACCATAGCTGGATTCATAATCCCCACCGATGTCAACGATCTGCGAATCAGAAGGATTACAGCTGCCGATAGAAAATTGGCGTACAAACTCCAATACAACATCAGCAAGTTGACTGGCATGGAGAGGCTGACGCAAGCCTGAGTCAACCGGAAAGGGAAGGAGTGGAAGCCTGCGCATAAAAAGAATCAAGCGGTGAAGGTTTTTGTCTACATATGGACCAACTCTTCCATAAACAAGGGTAGGACGAAGTACAAAACAGGGAATGTCGAGGAATTGAGACGATTTTAAAAGTTGCTCCTCGGCTGTAATCAGCCGATCCACAAGTTGACGATCAAAACGATTGAAAGAAAATCGTTTGGTGATCGCCGAGGAAGAGGAACAGGCAACAACACCTGATAAACCATTAAGGCGTTCGGGAAAATCAAGAATTAGCCGATGAAGAAATGGAGCAAATAACCATATAGGCGCAAAGCTAATCAAGAAAGAGGGAGAATCAAGCTGACTAGTTTGAAAAAAGCCAGATGGGTTGCAAAGGTCAAAATGCGCGAGCGGAGAACTACGCGAATATGAATGAAGTATCCAAGAAGGCTGAGTAGAGGATACACAGCGACGAAAAGCCTCGCCTGATGGAGTGGAAGCTCCAAAGAGATGAATATGCATTAGCTCTCGAAAGCCAAAAGATTGCTAAAACGGCGAACATAACGACTGAAAAATGAAAAAGGACAAAGCCATCCAAAAGCATTCCAGTAAGCAGTGAATACCTCAATCAATCGACTCAAGAAGAATCGGCTACTGACTCCACCAGTGCTCATATGTACCAATTCCAAGTCTAAACAACGGACAGTAAGACCTGGCATTCGGCTCAGCTCAAGGAAATAATTGAGATCTGCAGACAAACTGAATCCAGAACTATAGGAGGCAAGAAGATTGTAGGCTCCAGGGCCGAAAAAAGTTGCTTGATGCGGTGGCGTTGAACCCCAAAACAAAATTCTTCTGAATAAGGAGGAATCCAACACACAAGGTTTAGTAAAAGAGGAATATCGCTTGAGATCACCTGTGAGACCGTTAACGTAACGACCAACACAAACCAGAAGATCAGGCAGCGTTCCAGAAGATTGATCCATAGAAAGTACAGATGCCGCCTGAGCCAATACGGTGGAAGCGGGGGCCCAGTCATCAGATCCCCAAAACAAAAGCCAATCAGATGATCTTGCAAACTGAATGCCATAATTCATGGCACCAAAAATCCCTGGCATTGAGGGGTCTTGTTCAACCCACTGGAATCGTGGATCAGATGAAGCAAGATTATTCAGATAACTACGATGAGAAGAAGAAGAAGGACCATCAACAAAAAGAACACGCCAATTAAGGTATGTTTGAGAAGTTAAAGATGAGACTAGTACTGGCAATAAACGATAAGAATTGTAGGTTGGTACGACAATCAGAAAGGAGGGGACAGCCAAGACACAAATGAAATAATTAAGTATAATCAGGAAAAGAAAAAATCACAAGAAAAAAACATAAAGAAGATATGTTCAAGCTCAGTTTAAATAAGACAATAAAAGACTTAAAGCATTTCTGCAATTATTGAATCCAAGCAATGGCCTTGAGCGTCCCAATCAAAATAGAAATCCAAAAAGCTATTGCAAGATTCAATCCATACAGAAGAATCCACTAAACTTATGTCTATAAAAGATGAAATAGTCTGAGAAGAGGAAAATGAAGGAATAATTCGCCATTGAAGAAGCAAAGAAGACCATTGAAGCTGATGGTCATCAATGTGCTCATACCATAAAGGTGATCGAGGAACACAGAGAAATTGCCTACCGAGACGCATTAAATGGGTAGTACAACCAATACCGGCATGAGAAACAATGACATCAGCAGAGGAAATAAGAGTGTGAAAGTTCGTAGGATCGGCTCTATTAATGAGAGTAACGTGACTAAGGGACTTAAGGTCGAAACTACAATGAAAATTACCTATAATAGTAATACTAGGGTTTTGAAACCGAAGTGATTCAAGAATAAGAGACTCAACGCCAAAAAAAGGGGAGTTTAAGCTACCGACAAGGAAAAGAATATTCAAGCAATCGATCGCGTTGGGAAAACATTATACTTAGAGTCGCAGACTGAGCTATGCCTAACATAAAATCTCGTCGCAAGGAAAGAAGCAAGGCGACCCGAAAGACCGAGCGAATAGACCCTGGTAGGGGTATCAATAAAAACTGAAGGGATGTTCATTAAACGGCTAACTATGAGGAAAGGGATAGCAATAGTAGCACCAGTAGAAAAAACGAGTTTAATATTAAAACGTCTAATTAGAATGTACGCGTAAAACAAGGAAGATAAGACTCGAAAAGGATTACGACCAATTTCACGAATAGCGAAGAAAGGAATATCAAGATTCCAACTATTTTTTATATCGATGAAATCGGGAGAATCGACACAAACAATATAGCGACAATAGTAACGGCTCTTTTTCATCATGTTGAGTGCAACACTAAAATGACCTCCGCCTGAGGCTACTACTAAGATGTCATTCATTAAGGATCAGAGAAAGAGTATAGATTATAATTTGAATGTAGGTTATTTTGGCGATTAAAGGGAATTGAAAACAAAGCAATAAGCAAGGATAAAGAGAAGACAAGAAAAAACCGTGGTATCAAAAAAACCTCACCTCCTAGAGCAGTTAGCAGAAAAAGAGAACCATACCAAGCGAAGACAATAGATCTAAGTCTATGGCTAAATAGAGGAGAAAAGCGAGAGCAAGAGATAATGGAATAGATGCTATAAAAAATTGAAGTAAGGAACACGAAGAGACCAAGTAAGCCAAAAGACAATAGAATAAACAAAAGGCCTTGGTCAGTGTGAGTCAAGGTATTAGGATCAAATATACCAACAATCCAATCCGCTAGGGTAAATGAAGAAAGCTTGGAAGAGAAAAATTCGAAACTTAACCTTGAAGATCTACTAAGATCGTTTCCACTAAACAGGTCAATTAAACTAAGCGAACGGTAAACAATTGGATAAATGGAGGACACATAAAAAAATGACAGAGTAATTAATGAGACAATAGAAAGGACAAGGATAGATAATTGCTTTCTAATAACAAAAAGGCGCGAAAGGGATATGTAAAAAGAGGGATTTTTGTAGACAAAAGCAGACAAACTCATGAGAAAAACAATAGGCAAGAAAGCTCTAGAGCCAGTCAGGAGGCCTGAAATTAAACAGAGTAAGAGAAGAAGATACTGGGGAATGTAATAAATGTAAAACTTAAATGGGGAGTTAAATTTAAAACTTCCACCAATGATGGAGAAGGTCAAAGATCCGAAGATAAAGCCAAGTGCAGGCCCATATACGTGCCTATCAAGCATAGACGAGGTATACAAGGGAAAACCTAAACCAAATGTCGGACGAGTGAAAAAAATAATTAAAGCAGATATCAACAAAACGGAAAAAGTGTGGAGATATAGACTATGGACGCGATGAGAGGCATTGACACGAGATTGATTGTGTGAAAATGCAAGCGACAAAGGTAATAGCAAAGAAAGCAAGGAAGAAATGTATCTCAAAAGATAGCCTAAATTCTCATAGGAGGGATATTTGAGAACAATATAAAAACCAATATATGTCATGATTAGAAGTATCAAAGGGGAACGCCAAAGGCGTAATGATGCAGAATAAATGGCGACAAAAGGGATAATGAAGATATCAAAATTAAAATATGAAAGTTTAAAGCATGATAAAAGGAAGAAAAAAGGGAGAGCAAAAAGAGATAGAGTGTGAAGAGATGGCTTATTCATGAGAGGATAGGAAAGCTCTTAGATAGGGGATTAGGAAATAAAACGGCCAAAGAAGACCAGAATTGCGCCAACAATAAAGAAGACGATATTTAGGAGGCTGGCGTTTAATATGACAAATATGCTTGAGCCTTAAAAAAGAACTGATAAGAAAGGATTTTGAATGGATTTGCGAAGGGGGGTGATGCTCGCAGATTCCTTGATAGCCTTTACAAAGAAGTATTTTCCCGCCTCGTTTCGAAAATTGTAAGCCAAAATCGTAGTCAGCATATCCATGTTGGTATGCATGATACAGAAAATCATCATGTAAAAGACAAATACGGGGAATCAAAGCAAGATTCATGTTAAGAGTATCAACTTGAATACAACATTCAAATGAGGGTGTCTGTTTAGAGAATTTGAATAGATATCGAGACACTCTTTTTAAACCACCATAAGAAACAAAAGAGAGAGTTTTGTCAAGAAAGGAACCACATATGACAATTTGATCATCAGTTGTTTTAGTGTTAAATTCTAACTCTTTAAAAAGCTGTGGAATGGCATTATCAAAAAGATCAATATCGTCGTTAAAGACCAAAAGATGATCGAAATTATAGTGAGTGGAGATAAAATCAAAGCCTTTAGACATTGCACGGGCCCAGAAGTCATCTGATTTAGCAGGAATAATTTGAACTAATGGTAGGTGTTTGTTTAGTACAATTACTGTATCGTCGTCAGATTCAGAATCAACAACAAAGATCGTAAAGTGAAAACCAGTTGATTTAAGCTGATAAAAAACTTGTTGAACTGAACGAAGAGTGAGGTGAGAACGGTTATGAGAGGCACAAAGTGCTGCAATATTCATGAAAACAGAAACAAAAACAAGGAGAAAAGTATATGTTTTATTATAATACACAAACAAGCAAAGAGCCAATAAGGTGGCAAAATATTAAAAACAAAAGTGAAAAGAAGGAGTAGAAGACTAAACTTATAATAAATACACAATTGAGGCAAAGAGCGATAATGCAGACATCAAGATATGATCATAGAAATAAAGAAAAAACAGTATGAGAGCATCAGATAAAATCGAACATAACAGTAATAGCGAGCATCTAATGAGGAGTAAATGAAAAGTTACTGAGGGATTGAGTAAACTAGGTAAGTTAAAATAGAGTAGGTGAAATATCAAAAGGGATAATGCATACCAATGATTAACTCAAATTATCAGAAAGAGTGAAAGTTGATAGTAAGATAAAAGAGGGGAGGTGAAGTAATAACAAATAAACTAAAGGAAAAGGAATATGATGATCAGCTACATAATAAATATGGATACGTTCAATCACAAAGTTGAAAGAATGAAAAAAGCAGAGAGTTGGGGAAAGAGATAATACACAGAAAAACTAAATCGATTCAGGAGAAGACATAGATAAATGTAAGTTGGAGACTAAATGTAAGGTGAAGAGAAGAATAGAAAAAATTAATACCAAAAAGTGTTGAAACGATTGGTGGAATGCGTGCTAAAATTTAGAGAACAGAAAAAAAAAAGAATGATAAAAAGATCTAAGAGCAGAAGTTCAACAATGATGCTGTTCTTAATAATATGGGAAATGTTAAAGGCTAAGCGAAGAATACAACTGTCATTGTTAGTAATATTAGCCTTTGTGAGTGCACTAGCTGAGCTTATATCATTAGGTACCGTCATACCTTTTCTAGCAGTAATCAGTCAACCAGAGAAAATTTGGAATGTACCTATTGTTCAAAATATTTCAGGTTTATTGGAGATTACATCAAAAGAGGGGTTATTGGCACCAGCTACAATTTTATTTATAGTGGCAACAATAGCATCTTCATGCATAAGAGTATTAAATGTATGGGCAAATGGAAAGGTAGCATCCGAGATCGGATCCGATATAAGCTGCATGGCGTTCAACAAGGTTTTACAGAGAAACTATCAATACCATATAAATACCAACACAAGTAAAATCATAAGTACGATAACAACACAAGTAAATCAATTAGTTGTTGCGCTAAATGCCCTACTACAACTGACAATATCAACAGCTATAGCAACAAGCCTGATGGTAGGAATGCTAACAATAAGCTTTAAAATAACGTGTATTTCAATTGGAGTTTTAGTAATTATATACTGGAATATAATCCTGATCGTAAAAAAGGATCTACAATTAAACGGTCGCTTGATAACAGATGCATCATCAAAACAAATTAAAGTTTTGCAGGAGTCACTGGGCATGATACGCGAGGTTATTCTTGGACACCATCAAGGGATATATTCATTGTTGTACAGAGAGATAGACTTACCTCAACGAAAACTACAGGCACGAAATAAGTTCCTAGGGGTATTTCCAAGATATTTATTAGAAGCAACCGGGATAACGGGAATTGCAATAATTGGATATGTGCTTACAGTTAACCAGCCTGAAAAAGGGCTTTCTTCTATTGCACTGTTAGGAGCACTAGCTTTAGGCGCACAGAGACTATTACCAACAATACAACAGATATATACAAATTGGAGTACATTTAATACACGAAATGCAGCGATATATGATGTCATAATACTTATAGGGGGTGAAAAGGAATCAACGGTAATGACAAGCTATGGCAAAATAGAAAAAGTTGAAAAAATTGAGATGAGAAACTTATGCTTTAAGTACAGTACCAATGAAAGAAAAATTCTTGATAATGTAAACTTTGAAATAAAGTCTGGCGAAAAAGTAGCAATTATTGGAACTACGGGTAGTGGTAAAAGCACAGCAATTGATATGCTGATGGGATTAATACAGCCAACTTCTGGGAAAATAATGGTAAATGGAAAAGATATTAATGATGGCGACAAAAGTATGAATTTAAAAAGTTGGAGAAATAGCGTGGCACATGTACCTCAATCAATCTATTTAATAGACAGTACTATCGCAAAGAATATAGCATTTGGTATTCCAGAAAGAGATATTGATATGGATAAAGTTAAATACGTAGCCAAAAGGGCTCAAATATCAGGATTTATTGATAGCCTTGATGATAAATACAGTCATTTAGTAGGCGAAAATGGGGTAAAGTTAAGTGGAGGGCAACGTCAAAGATTAGGAATTGCCAGGGCACTCTATAAGGATGCACAAGTTTTGATATTGGATGAAGCTACAAGTGCTTTAGATGATAAAACCGAGGGAGTGTTAATGAAATCATTGCTACATAGCTACAAAGATATGACAATAATTATGGTTGCACACAGACTGTCATCAATTAAATACTGCGAGAGCGTGTACAAGTTGGAGAAAGGAAGGCTTAATAAGTGGGAAAAGGAGGATAAAAGTTGAGGTCATGCAAGAGGGAAGAAAGAGGTATGATAGAAATAGATTAATGTAGGTAATGGAGAAAAAATTAGCGATTATAGTGTGCGATAATGGCTTAGGTCATTTACGGAGATCAATAATAATAGCTGAACGTGAAATGCCGAAGGGGTACACGCCAACAATATTTGCGCCAAAAAATTCAATTGCAAAAATTAGAAATGTGACTCCAATTCTGGAAAACATAGAAAATATCAATTTTGAGACAAGAATGACAATTAAAAGTCTAAAAGATATAAGCAGTTCTGGAGTACCAGATTGGGTAAATAGACTACCACCTATAGAAAAATATGATAAAATAATATGTGACAACTTGCCAGAAATACTCCTAATCCGGAATGATGCAATAATATCGGCTCAATTTTTTTGGCACGATATCATACCGAATATATCGGAATCATATGGATTATTGTGCGACAGACTATTGAGTGAGTACAAGCCGGAAATAATAGGTTGCCAATATTTTTCAATGCCAAAAGTAAGATGTCAACCGGGATTTAGGCCTGTGAAGCCCTATCTGAAGGATAAGGATATGGAAGCTCTGAAAAGGATTGACAAGGAAAAAAGGGATTCACTACTAATTACTTGCGGAACAACAGATGCAGCGAGAGATAGGTACCACAAAATTATTAGCGAAATTATCAAGACTGGGAATATAGCATATAGAGAAGTATATGTGGATTCAGAGCTTATGCCTATTATGCATCCTAAATGGATGAAGAAGGCGACGTATTCATTTGAAATGTTCAGCAGGTTAAAAGCTTGTATATGTAGGCCAGGCTTGGGAATATTGAACGATGTATTGCCACATCAGATAGACATCAGATGTATTTATGAAAAAGGAAACAAGGAGATGCAGTACAATGCTGGGGTGGTAGAATCTATAGTGAATAAGGATTTCGAAGGCTTTTGTCCATAATATGCACTGGTCTAACACCTCTACTCAATCTATGTGCATCGAATTTAGTTAACGATTCGGAAGATATTAATTATCTTCTATATCAAAATACATATAACACTGAAAGATATTCGGCGGATATAGAACTAAGAAAAGTCTATGCCAAACAAATTGCTGCATCATTTAATAAAAAAATAAAGTTTCACGGTCCATTCACATGGGAATGTCCACCTCGAGAGAACCGAAAAAAAGGACAGGAAGTAAAGTATGAATACCCAAGTGGAGTACCTATTGATGAATGCAACTTGATAACAGAAAATTGTATTCTATTCTTGAAAGATAAGATAAAAAACTCAAAGTTACATATTTTTCCGGAAGGTGCATCTTGCTTCTCTCAATTTGGAACGCGTTTGCCATGGTCACTTTATCGATATGGAATAAAGCCATATCTACATATGCACGCAATTAATATAATGAAAAAACTAAATATATCAAGAAGATACTTACTGGGGTCACAGTCAGTCAATTTAAAGGAGTATATAGGGAATTCAAAATATTTTTGTGTATTAGACCAACAGATGTTGCAGCAGGGCTATAAAAAGTGCGCAAAGTACATCACTGAAATCTACGATGATTTGAATTATAAGGATTTTGATAATTGTTATTTTCACCCATGCCTAAGTGAATTAAATACGACAGCTTATGGACGGTGGTTCGAACAGTTTTTACCAATTATCGAAAGTTCGTTTGTGGTAGCCAAGCTTGCTCCCAAAGATAGAATAAATCATCCTCTTCAGTTCAAAGAGAGGGTAAAGTTTATTGATCCAAAATATTCTCTTTTACCGGGTGAACTGATAACTATACAAGCCAATATGAGTTATATAGGTTACTACTCCTCAATGATACTATCATTCAGAAAGAACAAGATTCACCTTATAGCACCACCAGATGATAAAATAAAAAAGAGTAAAGACAAGGTCTTTAAAGGCCTAAAAACTATACTAAACTAGACTTAAAGAGTTAAACGGGAAAGATTATGCAAATGTTTATAGCATAGAAGACAGAAAAAAGCTAGATTTTAATTAGAATCAAACAATGTGATCTTAAACACAACATGTTCGAAACCCCGGTTCTTCTTCTTCTATTCAATCGCCCAAAAGAAACTCAACAAGTAATTGATGCTTTACAAGTTGTAAGACCAAGCAAAATATATGTAGCTATTGATGGACCACGTAAAAATAATGAAAAAGATATAAAACTAATATCTGAAGTAGAATCAATAATAGAAAATATTAACTGGAGTTGCAATATTCGCACCTTAAAAAGAGTTAATAATGTCGGATGCAAAAATGCAGTAAGTGATGCAATAGATTGGTTATTCAATAATGAGGAGGAGGCAATCATAATTGAGGATGACTGTTTACCATCTGAAAGCTTTTTTTTCTTCTGTGAGAAAATGCTCGCAAAATATCGACACGATAGCCGAATAGCACAAATATGTGGCTTTAATCCGCTAAATATAGATAGGGCGATGAAGTACGATTATTTTTACTCGTACCTTGGTAGTGTATGGGGATGGGCTACATGGAAAAGAGCATGGCAGAACTACGACATAAGTATGCACGACTGGCCGGATATTATGAGTAAGAATCAGCTACAGTACCAATATATTAGTTCTCTTTTGAGAAATCAAAGGTATATTGCATATGAGAAAACTTATAATGGCAAAATAAGTACATGGGACTATCAATGGGCATACACTAGAGCAATAAATAATCAACTATGCGTCATTCCATCAAAGTCACTTATCAAAAATTTGGGCTGCAATGATGATGGTACTAATATTAAAAGAAAACCAAGATGGTTAGAATCAAATGTCTGCAATGAAATCGACTGTGATAGGCTCATATCACCTCCCAACATGTTACCAAATGTTAAATATGAGAAACGATTCTCAAGGAGAGCAAAACCTTGGTTTGGGGCTGAAATATATTATTTGATAAGAGTAAGCCAGCTAAAACTAATGGATCGTAATTGAATCGTGTCAAGACTCTATCAGCGGCTAATCAGTTCGCTTCCCGAAGTATATCAACCAATAATCTTAAAAGATAAGGTCTTGGCAAGTGGCCTAAGGAACAATTGTGAAGATAGATTTAATGCAATATCGCACCTGATAGGTGACAATCAGACGATTCTAGATATTGGCTCAAATGCCGGATATTTTTCGATAAAGATAGCAAACGAATTTAAGAATAGCCTAATCGTATCTGTTGAGTCTTCTCCGCATTATGCAAATCTACAGCGCCAGCTTATAACTGACTCAAAAATAAGTAATATTGTATTGATAAATGCTTCTATGAACCTAAATTGGTTAGATGAAGCCTATAAAGCATGTGTTTATTTTGACCATGTTCTTGTACTTTCAGTAATTCATCATTTCGATCAACCAAGAAAGGTGTTGAAAGCACTATCAAAAGTATGTAAATCAATAATAATTGAAATGCCTCATGCGGAGGAAAAAGATGTCTGCGGAAAAAAAGGTATTGAATCAATTGATATTGATTTCATGAGACAATTAAAGCCCTACTTTAAGAAACTAACATTTGAGTCTGATATACATACAGATGATAACAGGAAGCGCTGCTATTACCATTGCTATGAGAATGAATACGAACGTAAAGCATACTACCCATACATCGGCTATCCTTACTCTCAACGAAAATATGAGATAAGATCCAATAAAGAATTAAAATATTACAAACATCACTTGGATAAAGAAATTGAAGCAACTCCAGGCATAAATCTAGTTGACTGTTATCAACTAGGACCCATTCTTTCGCCAAATACTCGAAGGATATTTATGACAATAAGGGCTCAAATAGATGAGTTATCAAAAGGAGATAAATCTGGATATGGTGATATAAGACCATGGAATATAGTTTTAGGATCTAGAGGTCCCTTCCTTATAGATTATATAATGACAAATGATCTCAATCCTTCTCTCAAATTATCGAGGGATAGAGATATAGCAAGAATTGGTTTATTCCTTATTAAAAAACACTATAAGCTCTCCCTAAGCTTTTCATTACCTATTCTCAAGAATTACTTACTATACAACATCAGGAATTTTACAAAGACGTGCGTTTCATATTTTAAGAAAATAAAGCGAAAGGATGGATAAATAGAGTTTACGTGAGTAATGCACTAAGGAAGAAGTTAAAATAATAATCGAGATACTGCCAATAAAAGCACAATAGTATTGGCTAGATGCAAACGATAAGCTAAATAATAAAGGATTTATGTTGTAAATGCTTAAAACAGCAAAACTTAGATCTTATTTGAAATTGAAAATAGTCAAAAGCAAGGAGATTATAATGTGATATAATAAAAGGACATTGGATCTCGGCGTGGCTAATTCAGTATTATTTGTAATAATTGCAAGAATGGGTTCAAAGGGTATAAAGAACAAAAATTTATGTGAAATTGGAGGGATTACATTAGTAGAACATACAATTCGTGCTGCAAAAACTGCAGCATCACAAATACATGGATCAAGGATTGTAGTAAGCACAGATGGACAAGAAATCATAGATATCGCACTGAAGAATAAAGTTGATGCTCCTTTCGTAAGACCAAGTTATTTATGTGGTGATGATGTTGAATCATTGCCCGTAGTGCAGCATGCGGTAAATTTTATGGAACTGGCAAGCAATACTCAGTATGAGATTATTTGCTATATGCAGCCAACATCACCTCTTGTTAGATGGCAAGACATCATGAAATGCTACAAGAAATTGCTTGAGAAGAAGTCACTTAGTGCAGTAACAGTAACAACAGTCTCTACGCATCCATTTAAAATGAAGAGAATGCTTTCTGATGGAAAACTAATCAATTATATTGATCAGGGTTTTGATGATATGCGTCCACGTCAGAAGCTGCCACCGGTTTTTAGAAGGGCTGGCAGCGTTTACATGAGCCGAAGGAAAGTAGTAATGGAGGATAATACACTCATATCAGATGATTGCATGGGTGTGGTAGTCCCTCCTCATACTGCAATAGATATTGATAAAAAAGAAGACCTTGAGCTGGCAAGAATTTGTTATGATAACTACAAGAATTAATTAAAAAGTGGCGGAATTTTTCTTCATAGCAGAGTTGTGCCAAAACCACAATGGTTCTGTAGACATGCTTATGAAGATGGCTGATGCTGCGGCTAAAGCTGGTGCGACTCATGTCAAAGTCCAGCATATATTTGCAGACAAACTGGTCTATCGCCCTCAGTTCGAGGAGGACAATAAAGCAGCGAGGTCGCTATTCCGTCCATGGGAGAGAGAATTTGAACGCCTAAAGGGACTGGAATTAACGACTAGGGACTACGAAAGATTTGTGGGTCATGTGAGGGATCAACTAGGTTTAATCCCAGTAACGACTTGTTTTACACGAGATACTATACCCAGGATAATTGATGAGGGATTTCGTGAAATCAAAGTAGCAAGTTACGATTGTGCGTCTTATCCTTTAATAAGAGAGTTGGCTGATAAGTTTGATGGACTAATAGTATCTACAGGCGCAACATTTGAAGACGAGCTAATGCACACAATATCTATTTTAAAAGAATCATCAAAGCCATATTCACTCTTGCATTGTGTAACACAGTATCCAACACCAATGAGCAATAGCAATCTAAGCCGCATAAAAAGACTCCAAGAATTGTGCTCAAGAGTGGGATACAGTGACCACAGCAATCCCTCAAATGATGGAACATATGCATCGAAAGCTGCAATTTATCTAGGCGCAAAAATTATTGAAAGGCATTTTTCGATCCTAAGTGCCGAAGAGACTAAAGATGGACCAGTATCAGTTGGATTAGAAGAAACAGCCGATATTATTAATTTTGCGAAGAAATCAACAGATGAGCAAATTGATGAGCTATTGACTGGATGCCCTGAATGGGAGCAGATGATTGGTTCATCTGAAAGATTGCTGTCTCCAGATGAATTAATAAATAGATCCTATTACAGGGGGCGTTTTGCTTCATTGCGGAAAGGATACACTAATCATTACTCGGAAGTTATTAACAACTGGGAGGAAACACCACTATGAGCGAAAAACTATCACGTTTTTTGATTTGTTATGAGCAGGATTTTCTTGATGATGTAATCAAGAGGATAAATGGACAAAAAGATAAGTTTCCAGGTGTTATATTTGTGCAAAATAACAAGGGGCAGCTACGTGGAGTCTTGACTGATTCAGATATCATTAAAGCTATATCACAATGTACAGATACTCACATACCAGTAAGTGATCATATGAATAGAAATCCTATAGCGTATAAAGAATCACTACCACGCTCAGAGCTACTTCAGGAAGTAAGATTAGAAGTAAATAAAAGGAAAAGCACTTCTGGGAAGCTTGTAAGATACGTTCCAATCATTGATGAAAAACAGAGGATATTGGATATAATAGATATATATTCCTTGGCAGAGTTTAATCTTGATACAAATTATACAGTATGTATAGCAGGTTTAGGATTTGTCGGACTTACTCTGGCTGTCAAGATTGCCAGCCTTGGTATAAGTGTAATTGGCTACGATACCAATCAAGAACTTATTGATAGCTTGGCAGAAAGAGAAGTGACGGTTTATGAGCCACGCTTAAAAGATATGTTAGATAAAGTACTAGACGAAAAATCTTTATTTTTAACACACAACTCAAAAGATATAAGTCTTTGTAACATATATATCATTTCTGTAGGAACCCCAACTAAAAACGATATCCCTGATTTGAATTATATCAAAGCCGCGTTAAATGTTATAGGCGATAATCTGTCGACCAATGATCTTGTAATGCTAAGGTCAACAGTTCCAGTTGGAACAACGAGAAACATTGCTTCAAAGGTACTTACAAAGAAATCTGGGTTGCGCTGCGGCGATGAATACTATTTAGCCTTCACGCCTGAGAGAACAGTTGAGGGACGCGCTATGGATGAGCTATCTCAGTTACCGCAAATTGTAGGCGGAATATCGAAACGTTGTGTAGAGAAGTCATCACAGTTTTGGTCCAACATTTCAAATAGTGTTGTCCCTGTAAGTTCCGTTGAAGCTGCGGAATTCGTCAAGTTGTTAAATAACTCATACAGGGATCTTCGATTTGCTTTTTCAAATTCATTTAGTTTACTTGCTGATAACTACAATCTAGTTGCACGAGAGGTAATAGAGGCCGCCAATGATGGCTATCCTAGGGATCCAATCGCGTTGCCTAGTCCTGGTGTTGGAGGATATTGTTTGTCAAAAGATCCATACTTATATGCATCAACGTGCCCAAAAGAACATACTCATTCTGAATTAGCATCACTAGGGAGAACCATAAATAAGCTTTCGGGACTTTATCCTCTATCTCTTGCTAATGAATATGCGGAAAGGAATAATCGCAGCTTAGAAACTTACTCCATTCTTATTATTGGTATTGCATTTAAGGGTGAGCCGCAAACAATGGATTTACGTGGATCTTCATCCATTGATCTTGCTTATGGACTAAAAAAAAGGGGAGCTAAAGTTTATATATATGACCATCTTGTGCCATCAAATAAGTTAGATCATTTACCGTTTGAACAAACTAGTTTTGATGACTCATGCAATAAATGCGAAATAGTAATGATCATGAATAACAATCCCAATAACATTTCTGATGAGCTTTTGCATCTCCTGAATAAGAAACCAACTCTACTTTTTGATGGATGGTCACAGTACGATAGTATACAAGTTTCCAAATATAAAAATATTTGTTATTCTACAATGGGCTTTATGCACGGTCGAGAACAGTTGCCGACCAATTAATATATCTCGACCATGCAAACAGATCAGCTTTTCACTACCAAAACGCACTTATTTAATTTTTACCGATTAGTCTCATCGGGAAGTACTTAACAGTGTTAAGATAATCGAGTAGACGAGAACAGCGCCATGGTTTACAAGTCAATTATTCCATTAAAAATTTATTAATTGATTAATTTTTGAGATAAATATTGTAATTATTGTCTCTGCTATTATGGCACTACATAGTAAAAGCATGATCAAATATATAGGCCATTCTATTTATGAGTTAAAAAATCGAGTGGATTGGTACAATGATAGAATCCATTATTACACATCAATGAAGTTCAGAATTGGTACATGACCAATTTCAATAGATGCTTTGAAAAGCTAGACGTATTGGCATTACCAGTCACTTTGTGCTGTAAAATTGTTGAAAGATCCTTGATGTACCATTGCACGTCGGCTTCGATAGGCAAGCATTTCTTCGTCAAAAGCACGGAGGTATAAGTAGATATTTTTCTGATCTTTATTTTGAAATAAAAAAACGTCAAGACAATAAGATTTCAGCTCTTCTCTTATTTCAAAAACATCAAAACTCTTATCTTTCAGAAGAGGGAATAGGAGTAAATCTTAATTCAATTAATGCCCGTTTTTATATTAAGGCTTTAGAGTCGTTAAATCCCAGGATTAGGATTTCTTCAAAAGTCGATGTACATCATGCGACTTACTATATGGGAAGACCTTACCGTAAGAATTCTAAGGCAATCCTTGTATCTACATTGCACGACATGAATCCTGAAAAGTATCCTAGATATTTTCGAAAAAACCCACATCTTAACAAAAGAGAATGGTTGAGTGAAAGTGATTTAATCGTTTCTGTAAGCAAGGCTTCTGCAGAAGATTTGTTAGAAACTATGCCACAACTATCTACACGCCTTAAGGTAATACATCTTCACTCCAGATTTAACTCCCATAGCGATAAGAAAAAACCAGGAGTTTTTTATTTAGACGGCAGAGAATATTTGCTATACATTGGATCAAGAACAGGTTGCAAAAATGCTTCTATATTACTAGAAGCATTTGCAAAGTGCAGTCCGAAGCGCAATAATTTGAAGCTTATCTTTGCTGGTGGTGGTAGCTTTGTTAAAGAAGAAAAAAAACTAATTAATGCACTTGGGTTGTCGACACATGTACAGCAAATGAATGTAAGTGATGAAGAATTATGGTACTTGTATACATATGCCAAGGCAGTCGTTGTACCTTCTATCGGCGAAGGTTTTAGCTTGCCCCTTGTTGAAGCATTGTCTGCGGATGTCCCTGTTATTTGTTCAAAAATATCTGTTCACTGGGAGGTTGCAGGTCTATACGGTGAATTTGTTGATCCAAGAAATATACAGGAGTGGGTAGATATATTTAATTCGTTAGATAAACTAGCAAAACCATCACACAAATTAAAATCGAAAGAATACAGGAAACTTTGTGAATATTATTCTATAAGCAGAATGGCCAACCAGCATATTCAAGAATACATAAATTTGTGTCCTCAATAAAAATACAACACTGCAGTTAATTGCTGTTTTAAGCCCTATTCTATAGATTCAGGGCATAATATTTATCAATTAATCTCAAATGGTGACTAGAGGTTTTTACAGTGTGTGATACACTCAAAGATACTTAAGACAATCAAGATGCTCTTTAAACCTATTTTGATAAAAATGAGGGCATTGGTAATTATTTTATATTTAAATTTCAAGTTTTTTCGATCAGGGAAGCGTAAAGAAGCTGAAAAGTATAAGTATCTTGAATTAAGCAATAGAGAAGAGAAAGAATTTTTAGTAATCTTTTCATGGCTAGAGCATAATTATAACTTGATCCGAAGATTATGTCATGAAGAAGTATTCAAGATAGATAGACTACATGATTCCAGAGATAATCATATTTTTTCTTTTTGGAACTCGGGCCACAATCTATCTCCCAAATTAATAAAATGGTGTAGTAAAGAACTAGAAAATTCAAGCAATAATGTGATATTGTTGAATGAAAGAAACATAATTAAGTTCGACAAATTAGATCTATCATACTTTAAGTATGTTCGGAAATGGTGCAATAAGATTGATGTATTACGGTTTGAGCTATTAGCAAAATATGGCGGGGTATATATAGATGCAGATTTATGGTGTAGAGAGGATGCACAGTTTTATATAGAACAGTTGGAAAAGAAAAATAGCAACTTTTTTGCTTTCTCAGAACCTTCAATATTTAATATGAGAATTGGTTTTCTTGCAGGGAAAAAAGGGAATTATATAAGTGTTATGCTATATGTTGCTCTTAAGCATTTATGGCAAAGAGAGAAGCCATTTTTTCTTGAACAAGTCTGTTTTCATCATGTACGTTGGTTATTTATGGCGCTTTGCATCTACGATAATGAGTTTGCGGAAAATTGGAAAAGATCTCTAACAAGAAATGTCTTACCAAACTATGCTCTTATCAGAAACCTGAGAAAACATGGAAACAAAGCACATGTATACAAAAGTATTTCTCAAAGTGACATCCATATACTATCTCATAAAAGAAGCGATATTAAAATTGAGCAGCTAGTTTACTGGTCCAAACAATATAAATTTGTAGATGATAGAAAGTGTATAACAGTAGCCGAATTCAATTCAAGACCCAAGGAAGCATCTTAGCATTTGCTCAACAATATTGATTTATAGTTTAATAGAATAATAAAAATTTCTTCTGGCTTGATAAGGAATATCGACGATTTTTTAATTGTATTCATATCAACCGGACGATTGGTTAATAATTTAAATAATCCTAATATAGAATGAGAATCCATAATCTTTGTCATTTATATGAAAAGCTCGAGTTATGGAAAACAATATATATTCTCGTCAAAACATCAAACTATACTTTCCAATTCAACTAATTAAAAATTTCAATAATCATAGTTGCACCAAGATCGTGACATCCAAAATTTGCTTTTAACATCAATCACAAAATAGCAGAAATTATATTTGGCAAGGAAATCTTCAGTATATATATTTTAGTGCACTCCTCAGTGGATGACAAATTTGGTTATATGTAATATATTCATATCTAAAAATATAAGCAATATCATTTCTAAAACTAAAACAGAAAGCGTTTATTAGTCAATACTTTTTAATTAAGTTATAGCAATTAGTTATTTGTTGATAAATGCTTTTTGATTATATTAGAGATGTTTTTAATATAGGGTATCAAGAAATAGGGGCACACCTCAACAGAATCAATACAGAGATGGAAAATCCTCTTCAGAAGAGGACGTTGGTTTTTATCAATGGCTGGCTTTGAAAGTATTATAAAATGTAGATGTCAAAAGTCCTGTTAACGCCTAAAAAGATGCGGTAAGATTTGCTTTTTCTCCGAAGGAAGAAATAAAAGAATGATATATCAAGCTAAAATTGAGGATTTCGGGAAAATGAGAAGACTGGTTCCATGTTGATCTTATGAGACAGGTCAGAGTCCGTCCCAAGGTGTGTTTTCAAGCCTGTGATAACAAATATAATTGTTCGAGCTCTGTTCCTTTAGAATTGAAAGCTAAGAGGATTTTCATTGGTGCATTGCTTGCTTTTGCAGGAATCATTTATTCACCTTGTGCTAAAAGTGAAGAAAACAAGAGTTTATTTACCAATCAGTTAATACCAAAACGAGTTGAAGCAAATTTCAATAATGAATATATTCTTGGTTCTGGTGATATTTTAGAAATCGAACTTGTTGATATCCCAGATCTGAGTGGTCAATTTTTTATTGGTCCGGACGGAACAATATATCTACCCCGACTACGTGCTCTGAATGTAGAGGGTATGACTGTTGATGAACTTCAGTCACTCCTTACTATCAAGTATAAAGAATATTTAATCGATCCGCAGGTTTATGTCAGGCCTGTCGCCTATAGGCCAATTCGTGTTTACGTAGGAGGTGAAGTTAAGCGTCCAGGCTATTACACTCTCTCCGGCAATCAAAGTCTTACCTTAAGCAATAATCAGCAACTTAATCAGATTATTAATGATCCAAAAGTACCATACTCAGGGGCTTCTCCTCAAACATTCAATCAACCTCAGCTTAATATCACCAGGTCCACATTTTCTGTTTTTCCCACTATTTTTGATGCCATCCAGAATGCACAAGGAATTACTCCATATTCTAAGCTTTCTGAAGTACAAGTAACAAGAAGGAAGCCCCAAAGTAAAGGTGGTGGGCGTATACGCACTGAGCTCAATTTCCTTTCCCTGATAACAGAGGGAGACGAATCTCAAAACATTCGTCTCTTCGACGGAGATGTTGTTAATGTTGGTAAAAGCCAAAAAGTTTTGCTAGATCAATTAATTAAGGCAGGTAAGTCAAACCTTACTCCTGAGTTCATGCAGGTATATGTAACTGGCCGAGTCAAAGAACCTGGACCAGTCATCTTGCCTCAAGGGTCAAGTTTAGTACACGCAGTGGATCTTGCTGGTGGAACCCAGGTACTGCACGGAAAGGTTGAATTCATCAGATTTACGCGTGCAAGTGAAATGGATCGACGGATCTTCGGTCTGAATAGCGATACTCCTTCAGGTGATTACCGAAACCCAGTTCTGATGGCAGGTGATGTGATTCGAATTCGTGAAACTCCTTTGACAAAATCTGTCGCTGTAATCAATGAACTAACTACCCCAGTACTAGGTGTGTATTCGCTCTATTCAATCTTTGAAGACTTCAGCAACTAATGACAAGTAAACTATCTACCAACTTGGTTCAGCCACAGATTTCTCCAGTAGGGGATGAAATCGATCTCCGACAGTTTGCTAGTGCCCTGGGGCGCCAAAAAAAACTGATCGCCCTTATAGCCGGTGGGTCTGTCTTATTAAGTGGTTGGTACGCCTCCACCCTCCAACAGGTTTGGCAAGGTCAATTTCAGATCGTTCTCGAAGAGCAAAATTCTCCTAAGAGCGGGCTAGGACAACTCGTCGCTGGCAAACCAGGACTAGCCAACATAGCTGGGTTACGTATCGGAGGGGGAAATCAATTGATGACAGAAGTAAAAATCCTTGAAAGCCCCTCGGTGCTCAAACCCACCTATGACTTCGTTAAGGCAAGCAAGGCAAAAGCCGGTGAGAACACAAGCAGCTTGTCTTTCCGTGACTGGCGCGACGCCAACCTAAAGATTGAACTACTCCAAGGCACATCAGTTCTCAACATTATTTATCGAGATACTGACCAAAAATTAATTCTCCCTGTGGTCAGAAAAATCTCAAGTGATTATCAACTTTACTCCGGTCGGGATCGATCAAAGTCAATCACTAATAGCCTTGCCTTCATCAGAGAACAGGTTGAACGGTTTCGGAAACGTGCAGCAGAATCAAGCCGCGCTTTGGATTCTTTCTCCATAACTTATGGTATCTCCACTAGTGGAGAATCAGTAAGTAGTTCTGGTATTGATGCTTCAAATCTGGTAAGTTATAATTCAAGCTCAAGATTAAGAACCTCAACTAGTCAATCCAACACACAAAGCTTTCAGGGAAATGCTCTTGGACAACTCGCAGCAATCAATCAGGAACTTATACGCAGACAACAACGATTCACCAGCCGTGATCCAGGGGTGCTGGCCCTGATACGCGAGCGAGACGCTCTGCGTCGGTATATCGAAGTTACTGCCGGGGGAAGCCTGACATTGCCAGGCCTGCAACCAGCGACCAAAGAGCAAGCCCAAGAGGTCATCCTGCAATTTAAGGAACTCAATCGCACTGCAAAAAGAGACGCCGCCACCCTTGACGAGCTGGAATCCTCTCTCCTGGCCCTACAACTCGAGCAGGCCCGCCAAACCGAACCCTGGGAGCTTATCTCAGATCCCACCCTGCTCGATCGGCCTGTGGCTCCCAGGAAGAAACGCATCGTCACCCTTGGATTGTTGGTAGGTCTAGTGCTCGGCTGTGGTGCTGGGTTAATACGTGATCGCCGGAGTGGCCTTGTGTTCAGCGACAACGAGTTGCGTTCATCGTTGCCGGGCCCAATGCTGGATCGCCTAAAACTTCATCAACCCGACACCTGGCCATTGTCCTTCGCTCTGTTGGCACAAGGTCCTCTCAATCAGGCAAAGAGCGTCGGCTTAATTCCCGTTGGCGTAATCGATAACAATAGATTGAATGACCTTGCCAAAGCTCTCCAAATGGCTTTAGGCCAAAAAACTCTAGTGATCAGCAAAGAGCTCGTTCAAACTCGAAGCTGCGACTCACAAATACTGCTGGTACAAGCAGGCAACTGCAGCCGTTCAGAATTAGCCCAAATCAAACAAAGCTTGACCCTTCAGGGCACACCCGTAGTCGGGTGGCTGCTGATAGATTCCACAACGGAGGCTTTGTGAAACTGCGATGGCATTTGCCACTGGCCTTCAGTCTCGCTCTTCTGGATATTAGCCAGATCGCAAAGAGTGATGAATGGATCCCAGTCAAACAACAAACACCCACCTCACAAAGAGACGATGATTCAGGACCTTACCGCTGGGTTCAAGTAGAGGCCCCTACAAAAACAAAAACCTCCACACCAATCCGATGGCAAGAGCTAAAAGCTGAACCCAACAATGGACTAAAGAAAGCGGTGATTTGGTCACCCGTTGAACCCAGCCTATCTACTGATATTGAGCGAAAAATCGAAGAAGAGGCCCCAATCCAGAATCCGGCCAATGCAGCAATTAAAATTCAACCCCCTGTGATGCCAAGTGGCACCACCTTTGCAAATGAGAAGAGTATTTGGCGTGATGATAACTGGCATCCTCAGATTTCTGGGACTGTACCTATTGGATTTGGACCCAAAGGGTTAATGATCAGTGGCTCGTTATGGGCAATCGATTGCATTACAGGTGCTGGCTACTGCAAGAATACAAGTGGGTTGGATGAATATCGAGACCAATTTGAAAAAATAGGCGAGGCACAATACAATCTTTCAATTGGCATTGGTGATACAGAAAAAATTGCTGGAATTACTGTCACCTCCCGTTTTGAAGAGACAAGCCTCCAAATTGGCGAGAGAAACACTGAAGAGGAAA
The DNA here is from genome assembly GCF_014279895.1 of Synechococcus sp. M16.1. Lineage (NCBI taxonomy): Bacteria > Bacillati > Cyanobacteriota > Cyanophyceae > Synechococcales > Synechococcaceae > Synechococcus > Synechococcus sp. M16.1. The sequence continues at coordinate 1,708,519 of NZ_CP047954.1, forward strand.
AAAATATCTTTAGCAACTTCTACATCGGCACACATATTAGTCGCAATTTTGGTTCTGATACAGCATTTAAAATAGGTATAGACAATTGGCTCGATTTTCGTGAGTGCGGTACGTGTGGCTTCGCCAAAAGCGCTTATGGAGTCATTAGCCAGCGTTTTCGCTTAAAAGATGATCAAAATAGCATCTTCCCTAATGCATATTTAACATTCGGCGTGGGGAACGGGCAGTTTAGACCTTTGGATGAATTGGTTCTTGATGGCATCCGCAAACAACGCAATGCAGGCTGCGCAACCCCTGGCTTTACGCCAAACAAACCATGCAGCCCTGAGGCACTGACACGAGCCTCTCTGCGTGCGAGAAGCTATGGACAAATCAACCCAATTGGGGCCGTCGCACTCGAGACATTCCCAGGCTTGAACTTAATTGGCGAATGGAGTGGTAGAAACCTGAATGCAGGATTTAGTGTTCGCCCATTCGAAGAATTGGGCTTAATATTAACAGGTATGTGGGAAAATATTCTCCCTAACTGCGACTATGGCTGCACAGTTTCTGTATCAGGGGTCCCCGATGGAATCGACCTAAAGACAAGCCTTCCACAGGCCTTAACACAACGGCCACGCTTTTCTTTCCAAGCCGCACTGGAATTAAAATTCTAGCAATAAATCTCACCTAACTAATTATGCCTAGCCCCGAAGAAAATCACAAAAAACCTTGTCCGGACAAATCAAACCTCAAATCACTTCAGAAAGATCTCGCCAAAACCAATGAAATCTACAAATTGCAAGAAAGCAAATTTGAACACCTCCGAATACAAGCAAAACAAATAGAGCAAAACAGCCAGAACAACCCAAAACCAAAGAAAGAGTCAGCCCCAATCACATTCAAAAAATTAAAGCACGATCAATCACCAATCAGTAGCGTAAACAAGTGACAAATCAAAAAAACATCGAAATCATCAAAGAAGAGCTTGACCATTTCATCCGCCTCAGTCATGCCCAAGCCGAGCAACTCAAACAGTACGCCGAATTACAGAAGCGTAGTCATACGCTAATTAACACCCTGCTTCAGCGTTTAAATGAAACGGGGTCGACTGACTCGGCTTAAGGCATACATGCGCTCCAATCAACTTTGAACTCGGTGAATCGCTCGAAATCAAATAGAAGTTCACGACGCCATAACCTTGGCATCCCATCAACAATATCCACATCGGGTTGTTCAGCAAGACGCCGCAACTGCAGCTGAAGAGACGCAAAATCACGCCATAAATTATTGGAAGAAACCGTAATCCAATCGACATCAGCACATGCCACAAGCTGCAGAAGAGCCTGATCACTCATAACAGAACATTCACAGACCTGAACAGAAAGAAGTCCATCTTCAATATCTTTCTTGAATTCTTTTAGCATCTGAGCCCGTTTCTTGGTCTCAGTTGTATGAACGGTGATGCAGCACCTCAGCTTGGGATGATGGTGCTGTTTAACCCAGCCAATACGCTCAGCCAAAACATCATATTCGCAACTGCGCAGCAAGATGGCGACAGAGATTGATTCCTGCCAAAGGCGTCGATGGGGTGAAGCTTGCCACATTTGCTCCCAAACCTCAGGGAACTCACGAGCAACAACCGCACAAGTTCGAGCAAGGCCATCTTGATTCGCCTCATCTTCCTTGAAAGCACGGGTTTTAATCACTGGCATCTTCTCCAGCAAAGAACAGATCGGATAGGCCGTTGAATTGCCCATCATCTCTCCATTCCGTGGATCGAACATCTCAGCTGCCGGAAGCAAAGCTTTCCAGGAGAAACCCAGACTCTTGATAAGCCGTGAAAACCCCAATTCATAGGCCTGAATCACATCATGGCGACTCGACTGCGGCACCACAGAAGCAAAGAAATCTCGAACAGCAGGATTAAGGATGACCTCAGACTGAATCAACAAGAAATAACTTTGCAAGTGCGGCGAATACAAATAAGATTCGGTCAATCCCCAAACAGGAGTCGCTAGATCAATCATCTTCAGGACAACAGCCCCAAAATCAAAAAACGGTCCAATCACACTGTCATTGCACAACAACACATGAGAGGCAGAGGCCAACCAACCCCGAGAATCAGCCTCAGCCAACCCCAAGCGATAGGAGCCAAAATCATAGGCACGATGCCGTCTTGCTAGAAAAAAAGTACATTCATCATTTGCAAATTCAGCCGGTGCAGATAGATCATCTTGATCAGCCACCAGAATAAGAAAATCGCTAACGGAGCGCACAGCCCGAATCCAACGCAGGGTGACCGGGGACCATTCCCCACCATGGGCATAGCCCGCCATCACCGTGACCAGCCGATGATGCGGTTCAGTCATCAATGTTCTGCTCCCAATGCTCGAGCTGCTGGGCATACAGCTCAAGCATCAAATGATTGGTGAACAACGTGCGATCCCAAGGGAATTCATTCGGTACCGGCATTTTCAATGCTGTTTTTTCCAACACTCTTTGCAACCAAGATTCATCCAAATCCTTGCTCTCAAGCAACGCCTCGATCAAGAGAGCCTTCACGCGATCTATCTGATTGCGATCAAACGCATGAGCCACGTCCGTTGCCAATATTTCACCAGTCTCAATCTTTTTTTCAAGCCTCTTGAGCGCCGTCTCGGCGATCTCCCGCATCACCGGATTGGAGTGATGCAGCAACGCTCGCCAACGCTGTTCCGCCCGCTCCCATTCGCCGAGGACCATCCAGATCCGCGCCTGCACATCCTCAAACAGTGCCAACCACTGTTGGTGCCGCAAACAGCAATCGATCAACGCTTGCGCCACATCAACAGCGCCCACCTTCTGCAAACAGCGCAGCTCCGCGTAGATCTCTCGCGGGCCCACCTCACCATCACCCGTGCCGATGCATTGCGGCGTCCAGGCGAAACGATCACAGATCAGCAGCGCTTCGGCCCTCAACGCCAAAGCACGTTCCTTCGCTGTGGTTGCCGAATCAGCCATCGACGAAATTGTGCTTCAGTTGATCAATTGCTGGCAAGCTGCATGAAACGCTGATCCCTGTCATGGCGCAAGATCAGCGCCCAACCACCTTGGACGACACGCCCGAATCCCTTGAGATCGCCAGGGGCTTAATCCGCCAAAGGCGGTGGTTGGATGCTGATGAACTTCTCCAAACAGCACTGCAGCACAGCCCCGGCAGTGTGGCTCTGCGCGCTGAATACGCTCAAGTCCAGCTGCGCTTTGGCAACCCCAACGGCGCTCTTCAGTTGCTGACGCCTTGCATCAACCAAGGCATCAGCAGCATCGCCATAAACGGTTTGGTCTGGCGCGCTCAGGTGCGCGCCGCCCAAACCTCTGAGCAGGCAGCGCAGCTCGTTGGCAAAGCCTTGAGCGCGGGCGAGCCACTGCCGAACTTCCTTATCGAAGAATGGCGAATGATCGCCCAGGGCCTGCTGCAAGCCGGCTGGCAACACGAGGCGGAGGCCTGGCTGCAGGCCCTTGGAACAAGGGCTGAAGAGCTCAAGCTCACATCAATCTGGCTGGAACAGAGAGGAGCCAAGGCCTCCAGCGCAGAGCTGAATCTCGATCACCTCAGCGCACAGATGGTGCTGCATCCAGCCAAAGAGCTGCAACGCAAGGCTCAAGCCTTCAACGAAGAGATCTGCCAAGCGTGGCTTGAAGCACTGCCGCCCCGGTTGGCGCTGCGCCCAGGCCCCAGGCTCCGCTGGCTGCTCTGCGCCAACGACAACCTGTCGCAATGCTGGCTCTACCGCGTGGAACAGAAGCGCCAGCAACTGCTCCAGCTGGGATGTCAGGCCACCGTCCTCACTTTCAACGAGCTCCAAACCGTCGCCTCCATCCCGTCGCTGCTGCACGACATGGATGGCCTGCTGATCCATCGGTTACCCGCCAGTGGGCCGCTGTTTGGCCTGATCGCTGAGGCGCGCCGGCAGGGCATTCCCGTGCTGCTTGATCTCGATGACCTGCTCTTCGATCCAGAGCATTGCCCACCGCCGCTAGCCAACTACGGCGGCAGCGTGCCGCCCGAATGGCACCGCAAGGTGACCGCCACCCTTCCTCAACTCCAAGCCAGCTTGAGGGCCGCCGATCAGCTGTTGTTCAGCACCAGCACACTGCGTGACCGCTGGGCCGCAATCCAACACCAGCAGGGCCATCCGGCACAGCCCATCCAGATCTGGCCCAATTTGATCCCCATTGAGCTGCTGCAGGCCCAACGAAAGCCGCGGCTGCGCTGGTTACGCCAACGCAGCGGTCGGCTGCGCCTGCTGGTGGCCAGTGCCAGCACCCCTCACACCCTGGTCTGGCACCAACAATTGGCACCAGCCTTGGCCCAGCTGATGAGGCAACACCCCCGGCTGCGTCTAGATCTGCTGGGCAGCCTGCAGTTGCCGTTGGTGCTGGAGCCGTTTCAAAGCCGCATCCGCTGCCGCGGCCACTGCCCCTTCCCGGACTACTTGCGACGATTGCGGGAGGGCGACATCGGCCTGATGGTGCTGGAGCCCGGCCCCTTCACCGACGCCAAGAGCCCCAACCGCTGGATGGAATGCAGCCTGATGGGCCTGGCCACGGTGCTCAGCCCCATCCGCAGCTGCACAGAGCTGCTTCGCGATGGGAAGCACACCCTGTTCGCCAACAGCCAGCAAGCCTGGGTAGATCAAATCAACCAATTGATCAAGCAGCCCCAACAGCGCCTGGATCTGGCGCGGCGGGCCCAGCAGCATGCCCTGGAGCATCTCGGCGCCGATCAGGCCGCAACATGCTGGGCGCCGCTGCTGCAACGGGATCACCCGCGCCCCCAGCAACGGGTGGCCTTGATCGTCGATGCCGACAGCCCCAATGCGATTCAGGGCGAAGCTCGCCTGGCCAATGCCCTGGCCCAGACGCTGCGACAAGACCCCAAGAGACGGGTCGACTGGCGACAACACGGCTGGGACACACCAGCGGACTGTCTACATATCACCGGCACCGGGGCCCAGGCCCAAGCCGCCGTGGACCGAGCCATCGAGAGACAGATTCCCTATGTGCTGCACCTCCACGACGGCAGCTGGCTCAAAGCGGAGCAACAAACGCGGCTGCAACGGGCCGCCTGCTGCACCGCCAGCAGCCACCAGCTGCATCAGGCCAGCCGTGCAAGGGGCCTCACCAACGTGACCGTGATCGCATGGCCATGGCAGGCCTTCCCCAGCCAAAAGCGCCCAAAACAAGACGGTCCACTCCGGGCCCTTGTGCCGCACCACCGCGGCCATGAAAGCGGGCTTCTGGCTCTGAAGGCAGCGATCCAGCAATTGCCCCCACAGGCGTTGGAGTTCACCGTGCTCGACGACGCGCCAGCACCGGTCCAACCATGCCATCAACGCTGGGGGGACTGTGATGTGCACTGGTGCAGCCCGCTGACCAGAACTGATCTAGCGGAGCTGCTGGCCAGCCATCAGGTGTGGATTGAACCCACCCTTAGCGGGGGCGATGACCTTGCGCTGGCCAAGGAGGTGCTCAGCGCAGGGCTGTGGCTACTGGCCAGCGACGCCAGTGCTACGGCCGAACTGCTGAACAACGGCCCGTTCGGAACAAAGCTCCAATGCGAACGGCGCTCGGAATGGCCCCTGCAGCTGCTGCGGATGCAGGGGCACGACCATCCACCAGCCCCGCTGCTCCAGTTCCGGGCCACCCAGCCGAACCTCACTGACGTTCTCGAAAGCCTGCACAAGCGGCTTGGGATCTGGGCTGATCAAAGAAAGCCGGTACTCTGAGCACCGCAACAGAAGGTGATGACGGCCCACCTGGCACCGCCCCAAGACTGGAACGCGCTCCTGCCAGCGGACGTCACGACGCGCAGCCTTGCCCCTGGCGAGACCCTGCTCGCCCCAGGAGATCAACCCAAGCAGATTTGGCTGATCCGCAGCGGCTCGGTGCGCAGCCTTGCGGCCCTACCCCCGCAACATCAGTGGCGCACGGTGGAGCGCCACGGCGAAGACTGTTTCGTGGGCTGGTTGGGATGGCTGCACGGCCGGCCGGTTGAGCATCTACGCGCGGCCGAAGCCAGCAAGGTGATCGAACTGAGCCTCCAGCAATTCGAACAGCTCTGGCACAGCCAACCAGCCCTTCGCCACTGGTGCGCCAACCAGACGCCGACGGCGGAGGCGCTGCATCTGCTGCTCCAGCTCAGCCACAGCAACCCAGCCCGAAGCCACCAGCTCGATGACTGGCGCAACCTCCAACCCTCCCTGCGATGGGCCATTGATGCAACTCCCGAGAGCCGGCCCGGGGGGCAGTGGCATTGGATCAACGGCGCCGTGTGGCCCGAACGCCCCAGTGATCCAGCACAGCAGCAACGGCTGATCTGGCTGCCCGATCCCGACGACGACGCCATCCAACTGGGCCTACGCGAGCTTGGCCCATCTCCACGGGAGCAGCACAATGCAGGTCCCCTGCGCCTCAAACGGGCCAGTGGCCCGCGGGACATTCCTCTCGCCATCTGCCAAAGCCTTGCATCGTTCTACGGCGTTCCTGCCAACCGCGACAACCTGCTCGATGAAATCGATGCCCTGCTGCAGCGTCAACGCCAGCTCAACCTGATCAACATTGGCCAGCTGCTCAGCGGCCTGGACCTTTCGGTTTCGATGGTTGAGCTGCCGATCCAGCAACTCAGCCGCGTCCCCTGTCCGGCGGTGTTCATCCACCAAGGTCACATCACCCTGCTGGAAGGCATTAGCGAAGACGGCCAGCTGCGCTTGCTCGACCCGGAACTCGGACCACTCACGCTGAACGCCGATGTGATCCAGCCTGAGCAGGACGACCGTTTACCGATCCTGCTGCTGCGCCGCCGGCCCGACAGCAAAGAGCAACGCTTTAGTTGGGCCTGGTACGGCCCCTTCCTGCGCCCCCACCGCCGCGAATTGATCGAAGTGCTGGTCAGCTCCGGTGTGGTGAACGTGCTGGCCCTGGTCACCCCGTTGGGGATCATGCGATTGATCAACGCCCGCACCGGCGGCAGTGATTCGCTCGATGCCGTGATCAGCATCGGCGTGATCCTGATCGGCGCCAGCGTGGTGGCCGCCATCGCCTCAGCTCTGCGCAGCCTGATCTTCACCGGCGTGGCCAACCGCGTGGACATGGACACCCGAGAAACAATTCTCGATCGGTTGGTTCGGCTTCCCCAGGGCTTCTTCGATGCCCGGCCCGTGGGCCGCATCACCTACTACTTCAACCAGCTCGATCGCCTGCGCGATTTCTTGATCGGCCGGGCCCTCACCACCCTGGTGGACTTCAGCTTCAGCTTGCTCTACCTGGTGGTGCTGTTCAGCCTTAACCCGCTGCTCACCCTGGTCACCCTGAGCACGCTGCCGCTGTTCATCGTGCTGGCCCTGATCGCCAACCCGATCGTGGAACACCAAATCGAACGGGTGGTGCAGGAGGGCGTTAACACCAACAGCTATCTCACAGAAGCGATCACCGGCATCCAAACGATCAAGTCCCAGAACGCCGAGTTGAAGACCCGCTGGGATTTCCAAGACCGCTACAGCCGTTTCATCGGAGAGGACTTCAAGCTCAAGGTGAGCGGAGAAACCGTGGGGGCCTTGGCCAAATTCCTCGGCGACCTCACCGGCATCGCGACGATGGTGGTGGGGGTCTGGCTGGTGTCCCGCAACGATCTGACGATCGGGGCCCTGTTCGCCTTCCGAATCATTGGCGATCGCGTCACGGGTCCTTTGGTGCAATTGGTGCAGACCTGGCAGCAGTTCAAGATCCAGTCCCGCAATCTCACCCTGGCGGCGGACGTGGTCGACCGACCCACCGAGCAGTCCGAGCGCGAAGCGGAGAACATCCCCATGCCGCCGCTCACAGGCGAGGTGGCGATCGAAAAGGTCGACTTCCGCTATCAGGAGCGGGGAGCGATGACCCTTCACAACGTGTCGCTGAACGTGCCCGCTGGCACCTTTGTGGGACTAGTGGGCGGCTCAGGATCGGGCAAATCCACCCTGTTGAAACTGCTGCCCCGCTTCTACGCCCCGGAATCTGGCCGCATCAAAATCGATGGGCTGGACATCAGCAAGGTGGAGCTCTATTCCCTCCGCCGCCAAATCGGTGTGGTGCCCCAGGACTCCCTGCTCTTTGACGGCACCATCAAGGAAAACCTGCTGATGGTGAAGCCCGATGCCACCACTGAAGAGCTGATGCGCGCGGCCAGGATCGCCTGCGCCCACGACTTCATCATGGAGATGCCCCAGGGCTACAACTCTCCGGTGGGCGAGCGCGGTGCTGGCCTCTCTGGTGGCCAACGCCAACGCATGGCCCTGGCTCGGGCGGTGCTGCAGAACCCACGGATGCTGATCCTCGATGAGGCCACCAGTGCCCTCGATGCCACCACGGAACGGCAGGTTTGCCTCAACCTGTTTGAGGCCTTCCGCGGGCGCACCGTGTTCTTCATCACCCACCGGCTCTCCACGGTGCGGCCCGCCGATCTGATCGTGCTGATGGACCAGGGAGTGGTGATGGAAACTGGCGACCACGACACCCTGATGCAGCGTCAGGGCTGGTATTCCGCCCTGGTGCAAAGCCAGGCCATGGAGGGACTGAACTGATGCCCCCAAGCGACAACAGCTCCTGGAGCTTCAACCAACCGGTGCTGCTGAAGAAGAACCGTCGCACCTCTTCGGTGTTGGTCTGGACCCTGGCGGGCGGCACCGCATTCGGCACAGCTTGGGCCTTCCTGGCCCCCCTTCCCCAGACCGTGGCCGTTCAAGGCAAGCTCCAACCCGCTAGTGGCGTCCAAGCGATTGAAGCCTCCGTGCCCGGTGTGGTGGATGATGTGGCCGTGGTGGAGGGCCAGCGGGTGGCCCGCGGCGATCTGCTGCTGCGCTTCGATGCCCGCGATGCTGAAACCCGGCTGAACTCAGCCCAGCGCAACCGCGACCGGCTGCAGAACCAGGTGACGATCAACCGCGTGGTGCTGGGCGAACAACCCGAATCCAGCCTCAGCGCTAACCAAAAGGCCCTGCTCAAGAGCCAACGCCAAGACAACGACGGCAACTTGCAAGCCGAAAGCGCTGCCATCCGCCGCAGCAAGGTGAGCATCGCTGGTTTGCGCCAATCGCTGAGCACCGCCGAAATGGTCGCCGACCGCTATCAGGCCCTGCAGCGCGAGGGCGCGAGCAGCGAACTGCAAGTGGTGGCGGCACTGGCGAAAGTAACCGAGTTCCGCACAAGCCTCGATGCCGAAGAAGAGGAACTGATTCGGCTTCAGTCACGACGGGACGCGGACCAAGGCGGCCGTGAAGCCCGCCTGCGCAAAGAAATTGAGGCCAACCTCAACCGCATCGCCAGCCTCGACACCGAGATCCGCAAAGCCGAAGTGCTGCTCTCCCGGATCAGTGTTCAGGCGCCCATCTCCGGCCTTGTGTTCGATCTCAACGTCAGCCGCGGCGATGTGGTGACTGGCGGCAAAGGCGTCAAGCCCATGCTTCAGATCATTCCTGAAGACGATCTTCAGGCCAAGATCTACATCCCCAATGAGGCGATTGGCTTCATCCGCAAGGGTCAGCGGGCCGACATTTCCTTGGCGGCCTTCAACGCCAGTGATTACGGCTATCTGCCAGCAACCGTGCAGCGGATCGGCTCCGATGCCCTCACCCCCAAGGAACAACAGCGGGAGCTGGGGCAAGACGCCAAGGGCTTGTATTTCCCCGCCACCCTGAAACTTGATAGCCAAGCGCTGATGGTGGGGCAACGGTCGGTGCCGCTGCAGCCAGGAATGAGCCTGACGGCGGATCTGCACCTGCGCACCCGGCGCTTTATTTCAGCGATCACCGACATGTTTGATGACAAGCAACGCAGCCTTCAACGCCTGCCGTGATCGACCGCCGCGACCCCCATCCGCTCTGGCGACACCTGCCCCCGGAACGCCGCAGCCAACGCGCTCGGCTTCAGCTCAAGGCTTGGCGCTGGTGGGCCTGGTTGCACCAGCGGCGCCAACGCATTGGCGTTGCCATTGGCCTCTACGTTCTGATCTGGCTGATTCCGCTGCTGCTGCAACAGCCCCTCATCACCAGCTTTGCCCTGCTGCCTCTGGTGCTGGTGCCCCCGGTGGGTTGGCTGATCTACTGGCTGGTCTGGCAGGAGTTCCATGGCTGAGATTGAACTGCATCCCGGCACGCCCTACTGCGATGTCGCCACCCTCAACCGCATCGCACGCCAGCAGGGCCTCTGCCTGGCGATCGCCCAGGCCTCCATTTACGACGAAATTTGCCAGGCCGTATCGCTTCCCGAGGAAGACGTCACGGCGTTAACGCGCGCGTACTTGGAGCGCCAGGAGCTGGACCCCGACGACGGGGAGGCCTGCGCTGCCCTGCTGCGCGCCAAAGGATGGACCCAGGAGGATCTGCACTACTTCGCCAGCAAAGGAGAACGCCTTACCCGTTTTCAACAGCGCGTGTTCAACGATGAGGTGGAGCAGCATTTCCTCAGCCGCAAGCTGGCCCACGACCAGGTCACCTATTCGCTGATCCGGGTCCGGGATGGAGACCTGGCTTTTGAGTTGCACCAACGCCTGCTGGAGGGCGAAGCCGACTTCGCCACCCTGGCCAGCCGCTACTCGGAAGGAGCAGAACGCACCTCAGGCGGCCAATGCGGGCCGGTGCCTTTTGATCAAGCCCACGAGACCGTGGTGGAGAAGCTGCGCGGATGCCAGGAGGGCGAATTGCTGGAACCGTTCTTCTTGGTGGACATCTGGCTGATCCTGCGCCTGGACCTCTGGGAGGGTGCGCGCCTGGATACGGCCATGCGCGAAACCCTCTTGGAGGAATTGTTCGAGCAATGGCTGCAGCGACGGGTGAACCAATTGCTTGCTGGGCAGCCCCCCGAACCGCTGCCGCTGCACTTATTGGAGCGTCTCTAACTCCCGCTCTAGCCAGGTCGGCAGCGACGCGGTGTCTTTCACAGTGACGGCGCCAGCGGGATAAAACAAAAGCATCGCGATCAGCGATTCCGGGGATTCGGGTGCTGAGAAGGCAGCGCAGATTCGCTGGTCCTGATCGTCAACCAACTCCTGCCCGAAATTGGCCGTGATCAAACTGCGGGTCACCAGACCGACGGGCGTGTCGTACAAGCCCTGGGCTTGGGTTGGTTCGATGTCTAACCAGAGCTGGGCCACGATGCAACGGAGACCGCTGAGTTCCTCCAGCACATCCTGATCCTCAGCGTCCAAGCTGTAGCGGTTAATCAAGCTGGTCATCCGGCTGAGAGCCGCTTCATCACGGAATAGGGCCATCGCCTCCTCCCCGCGTCGGCTGGCCAGCGGTTGCAAGCTCGCGATTGAGTCCGTGGGGCTCTCACTGGCGGCTTCCAGCAAGGCCACCGGCTCCTGCAACGGCAGATCTGGCTCGCAATGGGCGGCGTAATCCGGCAGCAACCAATCCGGCAGAACATCAAGCGGCGAGGACACGCATCGCTGCCGCGGCCGGGTGTAGGGCATCAAGGCCAGGAGCAGATTGCAATGCCGCGGCTTTTGCTTGGGGTCGTCCAGCTGCTGCTGGAGCTGATAGCACCAGGCCTTTTCGTCACGCGCCAGCTCTTGATGAACCAGGGGCCCCTCAAGCTGCAGCCGCTGCAGGGCTCCGATCGCGCTGCAGTACAGCAGCTCCAGCTGATCCGAGGGGGCCGACAACCAGAACACCGAGAGACAGTGCCGGGCTTGCCGGGCCGCCTGCAACGTGGCGGATGTGGGGTTCACCGCGGCTTCGCGCAGAATCGCCTCCAGGCGCGCCACAGACCAAGGACGAGCAGCACCGCTGGGATCAATCCCCGCCAAAGCGGGCAGCTCCACGTGTCCTGTCGGACCCGACAGCAGATCTAGAGCCGGGGCTGACACTTGGCTTGGCGGCGCAAGCGTCTGCAGCAGCCAGCGACGCAACCCCATGATGGATTGAATGACGTGCCGGAAGGTTATCGGCACCTATCGCAGCCCGACGCACGCTCCCATGCATCTGCTGCTGATTCATCAGAACTTTCCTGGTCAATTCCGCGACCTGGCTCCTGCCTGGTTGGCCCGGGGGCACCGGGTCACCGCTTTGGGCTCAGCCTCGGCTCCCGAAGATGACCCGCGCTGGGACGGTCTCACTTATGTGCGCTACAGGCTGGATGGCATCGAGGAGCCGTCGGTGGAGGAGCGGGGCCACGCCGTAGCCGAAGCCTGCCGGCAGCTGCAGCAACAAGGATTGGTCCCCAATCTCGTCATGGTGCACACCGCCTGGGGGGAATCGCAGCAGTTGCGTGAGGTGTTTCCAACAACCCCGCTGGTGGTGTTCCCCGAGTTGTGGGGGCATGCCGAAGCTCTGGGCTTTGGCATCGATCAGCAGCTCACAGGCCAAAGCGCCGAAGACAGCTGGTTCGAGCAAGAAAACCAACTGGCGGCGACGGCCATCGATGAAAGCGATGCTGCGATCGTGGCCTGCGAGGCCCAACGTCAGAGCTTCCCGCTGCCCTGGCGAGATCAACTCACGGTGTTGCCAGAAGGCTTGGAGCAGAGCAAATACGGAGCTGCCCCCTCCGCCGAGCTGCGCTGGAACAACCACATATTTGCGGCCGGTCAGCCCCTGGTCACCTTGGTCTCCCGAAATCTGGAACCGCTGCGCGGCCTACGCCAAGCGCTGCTGGCCTGGCCCGCCATCGCTGCTGCCGTTCCGGACGCACAACTGCTGCTGGTGGGAGATCGCGGCCAGGGCTACGGCATGGAAGCGCCACCCGCTGGCGACGACCACCTCAGCGCCGCCTTGAAAACGTTGCCGAAGGGAGTCGACCACCAGCGCATCCATTGGCTGGGATCATTAGATCACTCGATCATGGTACGGCTGCTGCAGGTCAGCGCCTGTCATCTCGCCCTCAGTTACCCCTACACCCTGTCCTGGAGCGTCCTGGAGGCGATGGCTTGCGGCGCTGCATTGGTCAGCAACCATGGCAGCCCGATCGCCCGTGAGCTGATCGATGGACACAACGGCCTGCTGGTTCCCTTCAACGACCATCACGCCCTGGCACAAGCCGTAATTGAGCTGTTGAACCATCCTGCGCGGCGAGCCCAGATCGGGACCGCCGCCCTCCACACCATCGAACAACGCTTTTCCTTACCCAAGAGCCTTGAAGGCTTTGAAGAACTCTTTCAGCAGCTGAATCAAAACGGCTGAGAATCGCGCCAGTCATCAACCGCCGTCAGCAGCTGAGCCATCAACCCCGACCAATCGCCATGGCGCGGCTGCCGAAACAGCCGCATCGAGGGATAAAGCGGTGTTGTTGGTGATGAACGTTGCCAGCGGGAAGCGGCGGCCCAAGGCAATAACAGCCAAGTGGGATGGCCAATCACCCCACCGAGATGGGCAGCGGCGGTGTCCACCGACAGGAGCAAATCACATTCCTGCATCATCAAGGCCTGATCAAGAAAATCAGCATCGCGGGCCAAATCAAAGCCCGGTTGCAGCATCACCAGCTCCAAGCCGCGGCTCTGAAGGGCAGCACAGAGCTCCTGACGCTGCGGCTCAGGGATGCTCTTACGGCGGAATTCCAAAGCCAACGAGGGATCCTCGAGATAGCGGCCCGACTCCCAGACCAGAGCCACCCGGGGGCGCCCGGATGCACGCGGGCGCTGCGGCAACCGCAAGACCTCGGGAGTCCACCAGGTCTTGGCCTGAAGCAGCGACGGCAGGCTGAGCAAGGACCCGTGGCAAAGCCCCGTCCAATCTCGTTCGTCACGAATGCAGACGTTGAGATTGCCCTCCAGCCAAGACAAACCCTGTTGAAACAACCGCTGCAGAGGAGGGCGCACCGCCAGGGTCAAGCTCAGATCAGGCCTGCAAACCCCTGGCAGCCAACGCAGCGCTTGGAGGCTGTCGCCAAAGCCCTGTTCATCCCAAAGGGTCAGCGCAGTGGCTTCGGGCCAGCCCTGGAAATGGGGCAGTGGCGGACTCTCGGTAGACATGGTGTTCTCCGTCCAACGCTGCTCGGCCAACGCCCAGGCGTTCAGCCAATCCCCCTGCCCCAGAAGAGCACGGGCCTGGCTGTGCTGCCGGCATGCGCGCCTGTAAGCCAACTCAGCCTGTTCAAACCAGCCCACATCGAGACAGAGATGCCCAAGCAGCGTCCAGGCGCGGGAATCGACCTCGTGTTCAGGCCACAGCTCAGCGCGCACGGTCCAGCGGGCCCAGCTCAAGGCCTCGGCAACCTGATCGTTCAGCCGAAGACGGTTGGCAAGCTCCACCCAAAATAGGGGTTGTTCAGGATCCGCTGACACAACCTGCCGCGCCTCGTGTATGGCCTGCTGCCTTGACAGATCCGACATCTCACAGCTCCCTCATCAGATGGCAGCACGGCTCGATGCATCGAGTAAAAGCTTTTTTAGCCGTAGACGGGAAAAGAAGTAGAATATTTCCGTCTCACCGTGTTCTTAGGCCTCTTCCATGGCAACTCTCGGTACTGATTCCATTGATGTAGTACTGCCTGCTGGCGTGTCATCAAGTGACGTTGCTGTAACAACAGGCCCCGACGGCAGCAGCGATGTTGTCCTCTCAAATCCCGTGTCTGGCCTTGAAATCAAGGCAACGTCAGGCACCACCGATATTTCAGGATCGCAGCTGTCGAAGAGCACCGTTACCGGAAGCACCACTAAGGGTGTTGCTGTGACTGTCAACATTTCCGATACGGTCGCCAAAAAGCTCACTGTCGATTTCAGTGCATCCAAGAAAGCCGCGGATTCCGTCAGCTTTAGTGGAGCGACTACCGTCAAGAAGGGCACCATTGACCTTGGCAAGGGCAATGACAGCATCACCTTCGGAAGCAACGTCAAATTCAAAGGCACAACTACTATTGACCTTGGCAAAGGCGGGAAAGACGTAGTTGTCATTGAAGCAAACAAATTGAAGAAAGGTAAGCTTGAAATTACAAACTTCGGCAAGAAAGACAAATTAAAAATCGGTGACGACACCTTCAAGAAGGGTGACGACATGCCCAACTACATTAAGTTGGATTGAGATTTTCTGACTCATTTCAGTAGTCTTTCTCGATTTCATCAAACCCCTCCTCTGAGGGGTTTTTTTATGCGACCGGGTCACCTCATAGATTTGTTGGGTTGTTCAACCGAGCGCGCCGGTGATTGAGCGTTACACCCTTCCTGAGATGGGAGCCGTCTGGAGTGAGCAGGCCAAATTCCAAAGCTGGCTGGATGTTGAGATCGCTGCCACCGAAGCCAACTGCAGGCTCGGCCGCGTGCCCCAAGAGGCCCTCGACACCATCAAAGCCAAAGCCAGCTTCGAGGTGGAGCGCATCCTCGAAATCGAAGCCGAAGTGCGCCACGACGTGATCGCCTTCCTCACCAACGTGAATGAGCACGTGGGTGATGCAGGGCGTCACATCCATGTGGGCATGACCAGCAGCGACGTGCTGGACACGGGCGTGGCCCTGCAGCTGAAACGTTCCGTGGCCCTGCTGCGCACCGAACTCGATGCCCTGGCCGATGCCCTGCGCGAACTGGCCCGAGCCCATAAGGGCACCGAAATGATCGGCCGCTCCCATGCCATCCACGGCGAACCGATCACCTTCGGCTTCAAGGTGGCCGGCTGGTTAGCGGAAACCGAACGCAACCGCATCCGGCTGGAACGGCTTGAGCAGGATGTAGCCGTGGGCCAGGTGAGCGGCGCCATGGGCACCTATGCCAACACCGATCCCCAGGTTGAAGCCATCGCCTGCGAGATCCTCGGGCTGACTCCCGACACCGCCAGCACCCAGGTCATCTCCCGCGATCGCCATGCCGACTACGTGCAGACCCTCGCCCTGGTGGGCGCCTCCCTGGAGCGCTTCTCCACCGAGATTCGCAACCTTCAACGCACCGACGTGCTGGAAGTGGAGGAGAACTTCGCCAAGGGCCAGAAGGGCAGCTCCGCCATGCCCCACAAACGCAACCCGATCCGCAGTGAGCGGATCAGCGGTCTGGCCCGGGTGCTGCGCAGCTACACCATTGCTGCTCTTGAGAACGTGGCCCTCTGGCACGAGCGCGACATCAGCCACAGCTCCACGGAGCGAATGATGCTTCCCGATTGCTCAGTGACCCTGCACTTCATGCTGCGGGAAATGACCAGCGTCGTGAAGGGTCTTGGGATCTACCCCGAGAACATGCGCCGCAACATGAATGTGTATGGCGGCGTGGTGTTCAGCCAACGGGTGCTACTCGCTCTGGTCGGAACAGGCATGAGCCGAGAGGAGGCTTACCGGGTCGTTCAACGCAACGCCCACACAGCCTGGAACACCGCCGGCGGCGACTTCCGCGCCAACCTTGAATCGGATGGTGACGTCACCAGCCGCCTCTCCGCGGCGGAGCTAGCGGACTGCTTCAGCACCGCATTGCATCAGGAGAATCTGGGCGTGATCTGGGAGCGGCTGGGCATCTGATCCAAGCACTGCCCCAGCGGCTGCTGGGGCTGAGCAGGGGAGCTGGTGATTTCCAAGATGCGACCGCAGGCCTGTGGCTGCTCCAGAGCATCCAGGCACACCTGTGCCACAAGGCGGCGAGGAATGCTGTTGCTTTGTTGTTGATCGGCGTTGGTCACCAGCACTCCCTCCGTGGTGCTGCGGCTGTCGTCCTCACTCAGGCCTCCAGGCCGGATCACGGTCCAATCCAGACCACTCCGCTCCAGGCAGCGCTCCCCCACCCGCTTCCAAACCAGGATCAGGCCGAACAGATTGAGGGGATGCAGCCAACGGCCAGCGCAGAGGGAGCTCACCAGCAGCACCCGCTTCAGCCCCAGAGAGCGGCAGGCCTGCACCTGCGCCTGCACCCCCCAGGCGTCCACCTGCAAGGGACCGGCCAGGTTGATCGAAGGGCGAGCACCCGTGGCGATCACCAGTTCCGTGCAGCCCTGCAGCGCATGGAGCAACGCTTCCGCCGAGTCCAGCTCCAGGCGACGCACCTCGAGGCGCCCCTCCTGCTCGGCCTGGGCCAGGGCAGAGGGCAGCACGGAAGCAGGCCGAACAATGGCTCGGACCGATCGACCACGCTTGAGCGCCTCCTCCACCACGCGCCATCCGGTTTTGCCGGAGGCGCCAGACACCGCTAGTTGCGTCATCCCATCAGACCTGACCTGCGCACCAGTCAACAGGCAAAGGGAAACACCAGACCGGGCAGAATCGACACGACATCCCCAACCGCATGAGCACGGACCAACTCCGGCAATTTTTTGCTCACATCTCCAGAGATCCTTCGCTCAGGGAGCAAGTTCTGCAGGCCGTGAGCGCCGATGCTGCGGCCCTTATTGCCCAAGAACTGGGTTATGAAGTCTCCGGCGATGAACTGCTGCGGTTCTCCGGCAAGAGTTCCTCCGGCGTCAGCGTCACCAAGATTCAGCACCCCGGGGAATATCACTGAAAGGACTGGAGCACGACGTTCGGATCTGTCGTGACGCCCTCAACGTATGAGGGCTCGCAAACAAGACTGGAATTTGCCCTCCAGCTGAGCCAGAACCGAAGGGCTTGCATTCCTTCTGATGGCACGCCTTCTTCAGCTTTTGCAAGGGTCCAGCAACAACGCCGATCTGGCGGCATGGACGGCCGTGATCTTTGCCTCGATCACCGCACTGGTGATCTGGGGACTCCTCAATGCCTACCCAAACTTGCTCTAGGAATCAAGAACTAACGGTACGGATCCTGCTGATAAACATTCAGACGCAAGGTGGGTCCGAGATAACGGACGGGGTCCTTACCATCCGCCAGGAGCTCTGTTGACCATTGATAAATACTGGACTGAGGATTAAAGCCACGGAACACAACATTCACGGTGTGCCCCGGCTCAATCGCTGGATTGAATTCGATGCTCAAATCCTCTTCAGGGCCTGAGACAACAGCCCTGGCCAATCCTCTTGCTCCTTTGCCGCGAAGGGAATAATCGCCGAGATAAACCCGAGGCTCCAGGCGACCCCAATCCCACTGATCAAGATTGGGCAACTGCCGCAAAACAATCGCGCCCAAGGCATTGCCAGCATCCTCAGGAACCACAACCGAAATCGTGGTGCGATTGCGCAAGCCTTCAGTTGATTCAGGGTTGTGAATCATCACCCGGGTTGGGGGACGATCAAACAACGATTGCGCGAACGATGAGGGCACCTGTAGCCACATCAATGGGCCCCACAAAAGCATCGCAATCCACCGGTGCTTCACCCGGTTGTTCCAACGAATCAATCAACCCTAGCCCGATCAAACAAAACAACATCTCAGGCGGAAGCTCCATCCTTCGATGGGAATCAGCAATGCCTGGCCAGCAAGGATTCGACCATGCCGGACTGGCTCTGCAGCGCATAGGCCTCCACTTCACGCTGGCGCTGCAGCGGCCCGAGCGACTGGGTCACCGTGAGCACGTGGGCAGCCGTTGAACGGTCGAGATGATGCGCCAAAAACCGATCTACCTGCGTGGGGCTGAAACCACCCTGCGCCTGCAGCATCAAGCTGATCGTGGAAGACGACGGCGTCTCCAAACCATCCAGACAATCTTGAACGACGTGGATGGCCTCATGGGTCAGAACATCCAACTGAAGCCCTGGTTGATCGCGCAGCCCCTGCGACAAACAGAGACGGTTCACGCCCATGTTGTAAGCAGCACGCTCGAGCCCGGGGCCGCACCGCTCGAGCCGATCGATCACAACACCAAGCTGCTCAAGCCGATCAATCAACCGATCCGTGCGCGCCGAAAGCGAAGTCGCTCGAGCAGGGGTTGCCCAGGCCGCCAGCAAGGCAAAAGCGAGAAACAGACGAATCAGCAAAGGCGAGACGCATCAGACGCAAGCTGAGCCTACGCTTGTGCGCGGTTCCGCCATCGGACTTTCAACAGTTTCAAGAGTGCTGTGCCGTTCAAACTGCGTCTGAGCGCATCGGAATGGCGGTTTGCCCTGACGTCATTTGCAG
Source organism: Synechococcus sp. M16.1 (assembly GCF_014279895.1). NCBI lineage: Bacteria > Bacillati > Cyanobacteriota > Cyanophyceae > Synechococcales > Synechococcaceae > Synechococcus > Synechococcus sp. M16.1. The sequence continues at coordinate 1,727,446 of NZ_CP047954.1, forward strand.
CAAAGGTGGGTTTGTTCTGGTTATCCGAATTGGTGATCTGCCAATGGGATCAGGAACGCTGGGTTTGCAATGTTGTGGGAAAGGTTTTGTCCCCTGCCTGATCACATTCGCACTAATGGATCTTCTGGTGATCCCACAGATCAGGCGCTTAAGAAACCGCTGAAATTCAAGATCTTGGCCTGAAGAAGGGGCTAATCACCTTCATGAGCAGGGTTTTACAGGACCAAGCCAAGCAGTGATCAAAACCTCAGACCATGAGCTTGACGGAGTTGCTCCTTACTGACCAAGCAAGTGCCCAGATCAGGATTGGTTGCACCTGGCCGGTATTCAGCGTTCTTCAGAAGCTCCGTTGACTTACCCCGCAGCCAGAGCAGCTGCCCTGTGGAAGCATCACGCTTGCAACTCACCCACGCATCAGAACGAGCAGCCGGAGCACATGTCACCAGCACCCAAACAGCAATCAACCCAAAAGAGCAGCGTGAGGACAACATCTGGTTTCAAGAATCCTTGTTAGGTGGCCAGCAACTCAAGCCAGAACAATGCAATGAGCGCAGTGGCGCCCAACGCCAAAGCGAACCATTGGTCTTTGAGGGTGCGGACCACGTTGCGATAGCTGTTGCCCCAATAAAACGAGCTTTCAACCAGAAGCCAACCTCAGCCGATCCTCTGTCGACCAACCGATGTCACCATCAAGATGCTTCTCTTTCCGGAGCGCATCAGGCGAGACGCGGTTCCATGTCAGCGCCAAACTGATCACATGGCTCAAAAACCCTGGTTCCAAGCCAACATCCACGCCCCCGGCACAGGCTTCGCCTTGCTGGTCATTGCGTTTTGCTTGCTGCTTCAGACCATCCCTTCAGCGATCTGCGTGTTGACCCCCAGGGCTGGCTGGGACCCACCGTTGTCTCCGGAGAGGGTGAGGTACTGCAAGGGCGGCTAGGGATTTCACCAAGCGCCTGGTCACATCAAGCCGGACTCAGAGATCCACTGTCCTGAAATGTTTGAGGGGGCCTTCCAGCCCCCATGAGTCATCGGAGCTGTTAGTGAGGTAGAGATAATCGGGAGGTGAGCCACACAGCGCGCGTTTGATTGGCATGAATCCATCGGCTATAGCGCGAGCCTGCCGTCCACGGCAGTGGACCAAAAACTTGCTGGTATTTGCAGCACCGCTGTTCGCCTTCACGGTCGATGCAGAGATTTGGCTTGCCGCTTCTGGGTCACTGGTGGCGTTCTGCCTGATTTCCAGTTCCACCTACCTGCTGAATGACAGCCTTGATGTGGAGGCCGATCGGCAGCATCCCCGTAAGCGCTATCGCCCGATAGCAGCTGGACAGGTGCCTGTGCCCCTGGCACTGACCACGTCGGCGCTGTTGGTCGTTCTCAGCCTGATGCTGGCTGCCGCTGTATCAGTCCTGCTGGCAGGAGTGATCTTGGCGTATGGGCTGATCCAGGTGGGTTATTGCCTGCGGCTCAAACGAGAGCCACTGTTGGATTTGTTCTGCATCGCTGCAGGTTTTTTGTTGCGGTCCATGGCCGGCGGCGTGGCTGCAGGGCTAGCCCTGTCTCCCTGGTTCCTCCTAACGGTTGGTCTGCTGGCGTTGTTTCTGGCGGTGGAAAAACGTAAGGCCGAACTGCAAATTGCCCTTGGGCGTGGGGTGATGACACGCCAAGTTTTGGAGCGCTACACACTGCCATTAATGCTGCGGATGGAAGGCCTGCTGTCGACCAGTGCGTTTATGAGCTATTCGCTCTGGTCAGCAGGCCCTGCTCTAAATGGCGCCTCAACCAGCTGGATGCTGCTGACCGTGCCGTTTGTTCTGGTGGGGATCTTTCGCTATCAGCTGCTCAGTGATCCAGAGGAAGCCGAGCGCCGTCGTGCATCGAATCCCGATCGAACCAGCGAAAAGCCCGAGGAAATTTTGTTGGGCGATCGAGGCATCAAGCTGACCCTGCTCGGTTGGTTGATCACAACAGCGGTAATCGGTGCATCAATCCACGCCAGCTGATGACGCCGCAGAGGAAGCAACGGATTGCTGTTTTTGATGTTGATGGCACGTTGCTGCTGGGCGACTGCCTCTGGCTTGCTGCCCGCCGAGCCAAGAACGCTTGGGGGCAAGTCGTTGCGGTTTTGGCCTGTTTACCCTGGTTGATTGGCTGGCAGTTGCGGCTGATCAGGACCGGGCGGTTCAAGCAGCAGGTCGTTGCCGCTTTTGGCATCTGCGAAGCGGTCAACCGCGCAGAGGCGGCGGATCGTGCGGACTGGCTACTTGATGATTTGAAGGCCCAGATCAATCCCGAGGCTCTGCAGAGGTTGCACTGGCACCAGCAACAAGGTGATCGGGTGCTCCTCTGTTCAGCTTCCCCACGGCTGTTGCTGCAGCCCCTGGCCGATTGGCTGAAAGTGGAGCTGCTCTGCACCGAACTGGAGCAAAAGAATGGCCTGTGGAGACCCGGTCTGGCGACTGCGAACTGCAAAGGCCCTGAGAAGGTTCGCCGCCTTGAGGAGCATCTCGGATCACTGAAAGGTCGATCGATTGAGGCCTACGGCGACAGCAAGGGGGATCGGGAGTTGCTGAAGGCAGCTGCCATTCCGCACTACCGGAGCTTCCTTGCCCAACCCACGCCTTATCCAGCGTTTTCGCTGGGGCCACTGCTGCCGGTGGTGGCGATTGCAGTGCTGGGTTATGGGCTGCTGGGCATCTGGAGCCAGGGCGATCAGCTTTTGCCGCTGCTGCGCAGCCTGTGGCCGCAGATCGGTCTTGGACTGTTGCTGGTGTTGTTGGGTTACGCCATTCGCTATGGCCGCTGGCGCCTCTTGCTAGCGGCCGTGCACCAACACCCGCCCATGGCGTCTGACGCCAGGATCTGGATGGGCTCCTACGCCTTCACTGCCACTCCGGGTAAATCAGGGGAAGCAGTGCGCTCGCTCCTCCTGAAGCAAGAGTGCGGCGTCCCCATGCCGCCAACCTTGATGGCGCTGGTGGTGGAGCGGATCAGCGATGGCACAGCCGTGCTGCTCCTGCTGTTGATCAACCTGCCGTTGCTGCTGCGCTGGCAGGTGCCGCTGGCGGTGCCCATCAGCCTTGGGGTCGCGGCTGTACTCGCGGGGTGGTTTGCGGTGCGTAGCCCTTGGGCGACGGAGCAGCTCAAAAGCACCGTCAAACGACTGCTGCCCCGCAAGCTGGCCAGTGCCAGTGGTGATGGCTTGATTGCCCTGCGCCAATTGCTCCAGCCATGGCTGCTGTTGCAAGCCACTGCGATTAGTACCGTGGCCTGGAGCCTGGAGGGCGTGAGCCTCTGGCTGTTGCTACGGGGAATGGGTGTGGGTGAGGTGGGAATCGGCGGAGCCACCATTGCCCATACGGCCGCGGGCCTGATCGGCGCGCTCAGCCTGCTTCCAGGAGGCCTGGGCAGCACGGAAGCGGGCACGGTTGGACTGCTCGCACTACAGGGTGTTGGCGTGGCAGCGGCCACTCCTGCAACGTTGCTGATTCGGCTGATGACGCTGTGGTTCGCGACTGCGCTTGGGGTGGTCTTCTTACTCTGGCAACCGCGACATAAACCGTGAACAACAAGCGCATTCCCTGGCTGGGGCTGATTGCACTTGTTCTGCTCGCTCTTGCAGTGGCAGGCCTGGTGCAGCTTCCCGCTGTTCAGCAGCAAGCCCTGCTCCAATCGCTTGAGTCACTGCTTGTGTGGCTGCCGGTGCTTTATGGGGTGGTGGCCCTGAGCTATGCAGGCCGCTATTGGCGCTGGAGACTGCTGCTGGGGAAACTGAGAATCGGCAGCACCAACTGGCCCGACCTGCTGTGTTGGTTCCGGGGTTTTGCCCTCACCGCCACCCCCGCCAAGGTGGGCGAGCTGAGCCGGGTTCAGCTGCTGCATAAACAGCTTGGCTATCCCCGTCTGCCCCTGGTGCATGTGTTTGTTGCTGAGCGCTGCGCAGATGCAGCAGCAGTGGGTCTGTTGCTGTTGCTGCTCATCCCCAACCAGCTCCTCGGCAGCATTCCATCACTGAGTTCAACCTGGCTCCTGGCCGTGGCCGTGGCCGTGGTAGCGGCATCTGCCCTGCTGCTCGCCAGTCGACGTTCCTGTCGTCGTTGGATGCAGAACCAGTGGCACCGCTTTCGCCACCACTTCCCCAGCGGCGCTCTGGCTCAAGGCTTACTGCCCGCCACTTTGATTTCGGTGGTGGTCTGGGCGAACGAGGCCCTGGTGTTGTGGTTGTTGGTGCGGCTGCTTGCACCTGCTCCTATCACCATTCCAGCGGCCATAACTATCTACTTAGTGTCTGGGACTGCGGGCATGGCTTCCTCCCTACCGGGCGGGATCGGTGTGAATGAGGCAGCCACCGTGCTGCTGCTAGGCCAGCAAGGGGTTCCAGCGGCTGTGGCGCTACCGGTTGCGATGCTGCGGCGGCTGATCACGCTCTGGTCGATGGCAACTTTGGCAATTGTTATGGGTTTCCATCCACTACCCATTAATGAGTCAGACAATTTAAGATAATTTTGGTAGCTAAATTTTTCAATATTGCTGATATCAATTAGGTATACTTGCTGGAATGCTTTTAAAAAGCACGCATTATTAATTTACGCTTTTTAAATGTTAATTTCAGGGTGCCATCACGAAACACCGTCATTTCCTTTCTTGCTCCTTGCTAGGGGCTTCAGCAGTTGTCGGAGCAACTGGATGCGGTAGTTCACCGTGGACGGTCGCACCATCGACAGTTGCGCATGACAGAGAGCATTGCACTCCCTGCTCTCTAGCAAAATTAGGGCTAAAATAGATAAAGAAAATACTTTAAATCTAAAAGCTTTTAGTTCAGGAATGCAGGCAATGATTACCAAATTAATAATGCTGCCTGGGTCAATTCTTCCTTATATTTTTTATGCAATTAAGGCCTAGACCCGCAATTGATTGGATAGCGGCAAAATCGTCTTTGCGGTCATCGTAATCGATAAAAATTTATGGTACCTTTTGATGGAATCTGCAGCTTACTCTTTTAATGTTAATTCTGTAATTCATTCGCTTCGGCTATATGTAGTGTTTAAGCCCGCAAGCAATTATCTTCGTTGGAGCCATTTGTCAGGTCGTGATTCGTAGTGCTTTTATTTTAGGAAGCACCAGCGAGGTGGCCAAGGCCATCTGCAGGGAGCTAGCCTGCCGCGGCTGTGGGCATTTGCACCTGGTGGCCCGGAATGAAGAAGCCAACCAGGCCTTTGCGAGAGAGTTGGAGGCGAGCTACGGAGTAGCAGTCAGTACCGAGTACACCGACCTGCTGGCCGATAGTTCTCTGTCCCCAGTCCGCCGGCCTCAGGTAGGTGATTTCGATCTCTATCTGATCACAGCAGGTGCGCTGGGCAATGCCGAACTGGCGCGCAGTGATACCGCTGAAGCGATGCGGATCCATGCAGCCAATGTGGGCGGCCTTTTGCCTTGGCTTACAGCTATCGCCACTTCCGAACGACTGTCCCGGCCCGGACGGCTGTGGGTGTTTAGTTCGGTGGCGGCCGATCGTGGGCGGCCATCGAATTATCATTATGGCGCCGCCAAAGCCGCCCTGACGGCACTCTGTGAGGGGCTGTTGTTGCGCTGCTACGGCAAGCCATTTGCGGTGCGCATCATCAAGGCTGGTTTTATGGCAACGCCGATGACGGTGGGCAAGGCACCACCAGCCTTATGCGCCAGCCCTGAATCGGTTGCGCAAAACTTGCTGCGTCGACCGAACAGACGTGGGATCGAATACTTGCCCTGGTGGTGGTCACCATTGATGCGGCTGATTCGTGTTCTTCCTGCTCCCATCGCGTCCAAACTCTGAAGTTACCTATGACCATTTCTCTTCCGGAAGGCTTGACAGCCGAAACCAAAATGCTGAGCGGCTGGGGCCGCACAAACCCCGTCACCTGCCAGGTGGTGCAACCCAGCTCGGTGGAACAGCTGCAGGAACTGATCCGAGGAGCACCACCCAATTCACTAATTGCAAGGGGTTTAGGCCGCTCCTATGGCGATGCAGCTCAGCTCAAAGACGGCACGGTAATTGAGCTACCGGCCTTTGACCGGATCGAGCTGGATCCCAGCAGCAGCACGGTCACTGCAGGAGCTGGAGTGAGCTTCGATCAGATCCTGCGGGTGATTGTGCCAGCGGGGTTCTTTCTGCCGGTGACGCCTGGTACTCGCAACGTCACCGTTGGAGGAGCGATTGCCGCTGATGTTCACGGCAAAAACCACCACGTAGATGGCAGCTTTGGCAACCATGTGCAGCGGTTGCTGCTGGTGGATGCCAATGGCGACTTGAGAGAGCTAACCCCCAGCGGACGTGGCAGTTTTGATGAAGCGGAGTTTTTCTGGGCCACCGTTGGTGGCATGGGGCTCACGGGCGTGATCGTGGAGGCGACGTTTTCGCTGATCCCAATCACCAACTCACTAATCAGTGTCGATACCACCCGCTACCAAGATCTGGAGACGCTGATGGCGGCAATGGTGGAAGCAGATTCCAAGTACCGCTACAGCGTGGCCTGGGTCGACAGCCTCGATCCCAAAGGCCGCGGCGTGTTGACCTGCGGAGACCATGCCACCGCAAAAGCACTCCCGAAAGACAAGCAAGCGGATCCTCTCTTCTACGACCCCAAGGCACGGGCCTCAGCCCCACCGTTTCTACCCGGAGGATTGCTCAACAAGTTCACGGTACGAGCGTTTAATGAAGCTTGGTATCTCAAGGCTCCTAAGCATCGGGTTGGCGAGCTGCAGGAGATTTCACCGTTCTTTCACCCTCTCGATGGCGTACAAGACTGGAACCGGATCTATGGCGCAGCTGGCTTCTTGCAATATCAATTCGCTGTGCCAAATGAAGCAGCTCATCTGGTAGCCCACACCTTGGAAGCACTACGGAAAGTTGGAGCCCCAAGCTTTTTAACAGTGCTTAAGAGATTTGGCCAAAGCAACCCAGCCCCGTTGTCATTTCCAATGCCTGGGTGGACCTTGGCTGCAGATGTGCCGGCTGGAGTTTCCGGGCTGCTGGAGGTCTTGGATGAGCTGGATGAACAAGTGGCCGATGTTGGCGGTAGACTGTATCTAGCGAAAGACTCCAGACAGTCCAAAAAAATATTTAAGCAAAGTTACCCGAGATTTTTTGAGCGGAATAAACTTCATACCAAACAAGAAATAAACAGTGCTTTCAAATCAGACATTTACAATAGATGCATAGGTTAAGAATAATATTTAAAACTATTGGCGCGGAAGGTACTCCCGCCTTATGCAATATTTAGTGATAGACTACTGTAATCTCAAAAATGCTCTAAAAGTCAAACCTCTAACCAAACCCTTTCTGAAGTAAAACATGATTTCTCCAAATACAAATACGAAAAGCAGCATACTAATTGCCACTATTTCAGGGTGTTTGTTTTTTTTGATGTGCATTCTCGTCATGAGAAATGGACATCTCCACGAAGATGCCTATATTTTATTCCAATATTCACGCAATTTTTCGCAAGGGCTAGGTATTTCGTTTGATGTCGTAAATGGACCGGCTGAGGGTGCAACTGATTTTTTATGGATGTGCCTATTAGGAATATTTCATCGTATTTTTATGGGCAATATTGAAATTGGAGTCATTGCAGCTTCCCTAAATTCCATAGGACTTGCATATATAACCAGAGAGGTAATAAATATCAGAAAATCTGTAGATCTGAACACAATAGCTATTTGCATACTCCTAATTGTTTCGGGCGGAGCGGCCGCAGCTATAGGCGGCTTTTCCACAGCTGCTTTCGGAGCTGTGTATGTAGCGACAATCTTGTCATTCTTCAGAAATAAATTTAATCAAGGCTTGGTATTTTCAACGCTTCTTGCTCTTTTTCGCCCAGATGGATTTTTTTTAGGAAGTGCAACCATTATAGCTTATCTTTTCCTTGAATTACCTGAGCTGGACGCAAAACAAACAGCAAAGAAATTAACAATATTTTATTTGATCCCATTGATTACATATTTCTTTTGGAGGTATACCTATTTTGGACTGCTTCTTCCGCTTCCTCTAATAGTAAAACAAAACACTGATTTTATGTTTGAAGGCATTCGTCCTAACATGAAATCATTGGTTGGATACAGCCCCGTAATTACAGGCATTCTATTATACTTCAGAAGCTACATTGAAGCCAATACAAACAAAAGATTCTTCATCCTTGCTTTCTCAGGGTCATTAACACTTTTCATGCTACTTATATTCGCCCATCAATCCCAAAATGTCGGGATGCGATTCCAATTCCCGCTTCATCTTTCAATAATCTTACTTGCTTCATCAATATTTCCTAAAACAACAAAAACTTCTATCCTATCCAGCGCCTTAATATTTATAAGCATAGTGTATTTTTCTAGAGGATTCCATGCAAACATAAATTATTTGACAAATAGCGATTACATAAATTCATTCCCGCAAATCCTTCGTCAACGCCTTGATATCAATTCAATAGCAGTTACTGAGGCCGGAAGATTTCCTTACTGGTACAATGCGGATAGCATGGTTGACCTGGTAGGTCTCAATAGCAAAAATGTAGTGACAAACGGTCCCATAGCAGAGCTCGAAGAAAAAAATCCTGACCTTATTTTTATTCATCATGCGGGAAGATTCATCTATCCTGATGAATTAATTGGCACAGGAGATAATTTTGTAATTTTCGACCCAAACTCTATTAAGTTATCTGAATACAATGGATCTAATCCTGTCAAACTTGCTCCTGCTGCTGCCTTAGAAAATGCTATCAACAGATCATTGACGGGAATTGCAGTTAAATATGGCAAAAAAAACAAATACTTCTCACATGTTTATTTTGTTCCAGATTCTGTCAACTTGAAAAAATTCAAAACAGCTGTTGCCGATAGTTTTCTGACAAAAACGAATTACTTTGCATCCGAGAAACCAAATAAAAATCAATAATATCCTTAAGTAAATCTCTTTTCTTAGGCACGGACAATAAGTCTACTGCCTATAAAGGCAAAATTCGATTAAAACATTCGCTTCTGATGGGGTGTCAGATAACAACCTCATTGTCATGAACGAAGCGACTGCCCCATACCTTGGAGGCCAATGTCAGAGATATTCTTTCTAAGAATACCTGCAGGTTGCGGTCGAGAGGGCTAAAGAGCAGAAGCAGAAGGTCATCGCGGTGAGTACGGTTTTGCGCGGTGCTCGCACCAGCGGTTCCACAATTGGTTCATGAACCATTAGATCCGCCCCAAGCATCCAGCAACGGAGCCAATCCTTCGAGCGATGTGGATGAAGTCAGCGGGGCAGCTCTCACGCCTGGCTGGAAACCTCCACATCACCAACACCCAGAGCAGCCCAGACCCGGTCAGCGATCACCACGCCGAGCTGGGGATGGCTCAAAGCAAAGCCTGGAAAACCTTCAGGGTCTTTCACCCCGATGCTGAAATCTCAGGATCCAAGATCTGCCCAGCATCAATCAGTTCAAGCGCGTACAAAGCAGACAAGCCCCCTAAATCAATGACACCTGAGACGAGTCACTTATACCCAAAAGCAGCAACGTCGCAGGCACCAAGTTCGTCCACATTCAGGTCAGGTGCACCTTCGACGCCCCACCTAGTGTGGAGGGTCCAGCAGTAGAGCATCGCCAGTTGCTCGTCAGAAGGGTCCATTAACCCAACTTGAGAGATGAACTCTCACCAGGCTCAGCAAGAACGTTGTTAGACGTGGTTCCCGTTGAGCTCTGGCCGAGCGTCGCCGAGAGCGTGAAAACGTCCACCCCCCGCCGAATTGCATGAGTGGCATGAGTGTGGCGGCAACGGTGCGGGTAGAGGTGCACTTCGGCAGCCTTTCCCCATCTGGCCATGCGAGCGGCCACCCCCTGCCGGGTCAATGGCCCATTCCTTTTATTAGTTGGAAAGAGCCAGTCCTCAGCACCGCCGCGGCCCAACGACACGAACAGCGCCACCCTTCGGCATGAAGGATGGATGCGTCTGGCTTGAACTGCACCACCTTCTGCTGATGAGCGTTCACAAGCCACCTCTCACCGCCAGCCCTGGCCGGATTGTCTCCGTAGCGGGGCCCTTCCTTAAACATGGCTAAAACTAAGGACTGACACCCCTCCGCCATGGAAGAGGCCACGTTCTGGGAACCGACCGACAAATTTCTGAACCAAGCCGACTACGACCTGAAGCTCTTGATGAAGACCTGGAAAGACGAATACGGCGCGGATGACTACGCGTGCTCCATGGTGCTGCGGACCATCGCCGACAGCGTTTATCTGCCTGAGGGCCAACCGCTCGTCTAGCCATGTTCTTGGACATAATCGGCGTTCTTCTACTCGTTGCCCTTCTGGCGTTTGGTGCCGGGGCTTTGTGGAAACCCCTAAGAGCACTCTGGGGATTTATCTCCCGGCGTCAGGCCCTGGGTTGGTGGACAAGAAAGCCCATCCTCCCAATCGTTCGAGGCAAGAGCGGCGGCCGCTTTAAGCGCATCTACCGCAAGAGGACACGCCGCTCCTTCTATGGACGCTTCTAAGTAGCCGTAACCGCAATTGCGCATGAAAAAGCCGGGTGCAGTTCCCCCCGCAACCCGGCTTCGACGCAATCAGTCGTTTATGTAGCTGGACTTAGCCCGTCCCGTATTGACTCTGTTCTGGCTCAACTGTTCAGCTGAATACATGAGCTGACTGGCGCATTGACTCAGGGGGCGTCATCACCACCACATCTGTCCAAGGGCTTGAGCAGTCAGGGGTTGCTGACCCTGAGTATTTCTACTCGCTAGTCAGCTGCCTGTGGTTCCTTATGGTTCGCCAGTCTTCTGTTCCGTAGGCCCCCTTTCAACAGCATTAGGCAATGCGCCTCCGCTTTTGGAAACGCCAATCGATGACTGACCACACCCTCAGCATCTCCGCCGCACTGCGTGAAGCACAGTTGCAGCGTCTTGAGGCTTCTCTGGCTTCAAAGTCAGCAGCCAAGCCTGAGCCTCAAGTCGAGGCCCCAAAAGACAAGGACGAATCAGTTCGCGACTGAGAGTTAACGGTCGCTCTTCAGCCCTTGATCAGCACGGCATATTGAGGACATCCAGCTCCGGCTGATGTTCTCTGAATACTTGTTGTGGAGGCGCTTGTCTCGATAGTTCTGGGCGTCTTGCTCGCCTGGTTCACAACCCGGCTGATCATTTGGTTTTTCAGCCCTGATCGGTATCGGCGAGATCGCAGGTCAGAGGATGGATGAGCGCCTAAAGATCGCTCTTGGTGCGACGGTCATCGCGGCGATCTTCGCTTTCGGGGCCGGTGGGAACTGGTTGGTTTTCCTTGTCCTCACCTCTATGGCAATCCTTATGACCTGTGAGTTCGGCTAAGAAGCAGATGAAAACCCTTCTCCTGCTTTTGGTTATTGCGGAATCCATCTGGGCTGGAATTGCTCTGGACCGAGCTGGTTGGAAGTACCGGAAGCAGCTTTGACAATTTCAAGGGGCCGCTACTGGCCTCGTTGCGGGATACCTCTTGGGTCGTTCCAAGCTGATCTGAGTTCTCAACGCCGTCTTTGGGAACGCAAATTGATCACCGTGTTTATGGCCGCCAAAGTGACCAGACAGGTGAGGCAAAAATCCTTGTAATCCATGCGGGCATTGCACAAGCCCCGCAGGCTGCCAGATCAGCGCCGGTTGCCCTAAAGACCGTTGAGATGGCCGATAACTCCCGCGAGTACTGCTAATTTCAAATTGTCCGACGAGACATCCCCGCTATGGCGGGTCTGAGGACATTCGAACTAAACCGAACACCTCGTACCGCCTTACAGGCGGATTGATTTCTAATGCGCAAACAACTTGGTTCCGATGGCCTCGGCGCAACCGATGGCCACTCGCCTCGGACGTCTTCGCCTGCTCGCTTGAGCGGGATCCCCCTTATCTCTTGTCTCGCTCTGTCTGCAATCGCGCTGCATCAGAGTGAGGGTCAAGCTCAATCCTTTCTGCAACGTCGCATTCAACAGCGAATGCAAGAACGACAGTTGCAAGAGGAAGCAAAGCTGACTGAGAACCAAAAGCAGCAGCTTTTCCAAGTGAGGCGCGATTGGTTGCTCAGCAGCTATGAACAGAGACTTGCCTTGTTCCAGTCAACTCAGGCTTGCCTGAAGGATGCTCAGACTTTTCAGGACGGCAAGGAGTGCAGGTCAAAACGACGGAAGGCAGGGCGACAGCTCCTTGAAGAAGGTCGCCAAGTCATGAATGCCGAGCGTCAGCGTTTAGGTCTCTCGCCTTTGCCTACTGGCTTGCCGCTGTCGTTCTGATGGGTAGTGACTCCCTCTCTAGTGGCATCGGCACAGACGAGAGCCAACTGGATTGGACTCCATGGTCCGTCACAGAAGACGTTGCTCTTGATGGGACGTGTTCAAAGCGAAAGCGGGCCTTTTTTAAAACAGCCTTGCCACGCCTTTTGACGTTCCTAGAAAAATCAGCGCGTCATGCTCATCCCAAGCCAGCGCCATGGCACATCACCACTGGTGTTTGTGCTGTGGATGAGGTTGCTGACCACGTAATGGAGATGAACTGGTCTGGTTGGTGGTTTCGCCATATGTGCAGAGCCGCCGACATCCTCAAGATTCCCTGTCCTGACCAGCGTTTTATGGATGATCAACGTCCTTGGAATAGTTGGGGGGAAGTTATTGACCTCAAGCTGGAGCACCAGATTGCTCGGCCAGATGGGGATGGTGAGGAGCTGATTTCTCGCGATTGGGAGTTGCCGCCCTTTTTTCTGGGCAATCGCTTCCCTCGCAAAAAAGAGAATGTCTGCGAATGCAGCATTCCCCTTCCAGAGGAATCAGTTGCTCTCGCGCAGCTTGCTGAACAAGCCAGCCAATGCGACTCACCAGCGGACTTGGAGATTCCTGCTGTCTTGCAGAAGTTCTTCTAAGGACGAGCACGTCAAACCCAACATCAGATGGTCGGGGCCCACAAGGCAATGAGCGTTAAGGCTGATTGCCTTGTGCGTGCCCACTAACGAGAGTGAGTCCATTGAGATCGGAGGCGTCAATGAGAGACGACGGTCCAACCGAGCAGGTTTTAGAAGTCGCCTGACCTTTCGAGTATCTGCTCCACAAGTTTTCTCACCATCCATGGGCTTGCCCTAAATCCCGGCACCATCACTGCCGGGGGGCACTCAACACTGAGTCAGAAGGTCCATCACCTGGAACCTTGGCCCCAGGGGCTTGAAAGGCCCGACACTTCGCCCGACGCCAGAAATGGCATACGGCATGGCCCCTGTTCCGTCATCACAGGGGTGTCGGAAGCGAGCAATAGGAGAGGTCACCCCATTCCTGTCGTAGGTGGGCTGGCCTCTCAACCCCTGATCACATCGCGGGTTAAAGATGCACAAGCGAGCGAGCTAGGCCGTCTCTTCCACCTGGGAGGGGCGGCCTTCCTCCTTAAGTGAATGCAGTACTGCAGCCAGGCAATACGGAAACACAGTTGAGGGTCATCGCCGGTGGTGGTGGTTTGAGTGACCACGGAAGCCCTTCTGATCAGCGCCCAACGCCATCATTCGATTCAGCGCCGTAATGGCACCGACTGCCGCTGAAAACTGACCTGCATTTTCCGCCTTGCGGGCGATGCGCTCTAAACGTCCAACCTGCTGGAAAAGCAAGTCCCGCTGGTCGATCTCCTCAGAGCCGTAGCAAGCGTCCAACCAGTCCTTGTGGGCCGAAGCGACGACATCACGAACATTTCTACGGCTACACCCCCATGTTTCGGCGGTAAAGGCAGTTAATTCGCTTAGACCCATTCCGGCGTCTATCTGCCGGATCGCCCATTCATGGCGTTGTTTCTTCTCGCTGGCGGTGACTCTCTTGCGGGTCATGGCTACCTAGATGCCAGTGGATAACTGGTGATGCAGATTTTTTATTGGATCTGGATCGTTGCCATGGCGTTTGCCTGCTCTGTCTGGGCAGAAGAAATCGCCAAGTTGAAGGGCCACAACTCCAAGCAGTGGTTGGTGTTGGGATTGCTTTTTGGACCCGTCGCACTGATTGCATTGGCTGGGTACCCAGACCTTGAAGACAGAAAGCACCAGCGAGACTCCGCTGCTGAGCTGTCGTTGATCAAGGACGACATTGATGCCATTCGTCGCAGCAAGGACTGAGGTCACAACAAGCCAGCTCCGATAAACGCCTCCTCGACCTCAGCCAAGGCGGCAGGGTCCAGGTCCATGTCGGCGATGGTCTGCCGAATCAGCTGCCTGGTGATGGCGAACCACTCGCGTCTGGAAGTCGATGCGGGCCACTCAGCAAGGCCATCAAGCACGGAGCCTTCAAGTCCCAAGCCATCAAGGATTGAAGCCATCAGTTCGTCTCAACCTCACTTACCGCAAGTTGCGCCAGCTCATGAGCGAGCCGTTCGTGTTCAGCCACAGCAACATCGGGGTGAACCAAAACTAATCCAGCCTGATACTCACTATCAGGACATTCAATTAACATCTATCTGAACAGGCACCACATCAATTCTATTCACAAAACAACCAAAAAGGGTTTCTAAAAACCTAGAGAAGCATCTACATCAATCCCTGTAATGCCAGCATCTTTTGAACCTGCCTTCTCAGGTCGCGTAAAGCTATCGGATATGACAACAGAATCAGAATCTTCATCGTAACTCCAATTACGCACGAAAATAGTATTCATTCGCGAGAGCCCCTGCCGTTCAAGGCGCGAGAGCTTGGACTTTTGCAAGATATGCTCGCGGATTGCCGCTGCTCTACTTTTTCCATCGGGATGCGATTTTAAAGATGCAAGAACATCTTCAGGAACCTTCTTATAGTCATCCTCTTTTTTCTCGTCTTTCTCATCCTTTGCCGCAGCTACAGTGCTCTGCATTGCAGCCCTTCTAATTTCCTCGAGAGTCATTCCGGAATAGGCACCATCTTTAGAACGGGAGATACCCGGGTCTTCAACTCCTTCGGGGAGCAGTCTTTTTATCAACTTGCTTTCATTGTGATTCATAGTTTCAGTCCACAACTTTATGCATTCTCGAGGATTAAAACCTGCAGCCGCAACATACTCAACTCCTAGCAAATCAGCCTCATATTCAAGCTTTCGACTAAAGCCAGCAAACTCAATAGCATGATCGCGCAAATTATATTGAATCCTATTCCATGCTTGCTCAGCAAAATTAGCAGCCAAGCCCTGCATTTCATTAATCGAATCAGATATATTTGGGGTGTAATTTAGCGCAAGCTTCGCCACTTGCGGCCTTGTCAGCATTGCACTTATTTGCAGATTATTTAAAGCCATATCAGTGGAATAAGTACTATTTCCAAGTCCAGCATTAATTCCCCCAAGAATAGCCATACCAGTAACGTATGCATTCTGAGCCCCCCTCGCTTTCGAAACTGAGCGGGAGACGTGCACGGATGTCTTCTGATCTAATTCAATCTGTTTTTTCCTTTTTTCTTCACCATGATTTTGAGTTATATGAGCAATTTCGTGTGCAACAACACATGCAACTTGATCAATTTTTCCAGTTAGCTCCTTTAGCATTGCAGTATTTAAAAATAGCGTTCCAGCATTGCTCAACGCAAATGCATTTGCATCTCCACTCATTGTCCCAACAACCTGAGCAGCCCAAATATCAAAGTTAGTGGCTTTATCAATTTTGGGAAGCATTTGCACCGATTGACACTTTGCGCTATTAGGATCCAAACCAAGAATACCGGCGCAATCAACGTTGTTTCTTACGGCAACACGAATTGGGCGCTTAATATCATTTGTAGTAATAACCCTATCAGCGACTCTATATACAAGATACAAGTCTGGCGGCATTACTGACTTAGCACTTTTATAAGCGGCCGCTCGCTTATCTTTAACAGTCTGAGCATCCGCAGGCAAAACACCATTTACCCCAAGTAGTGACATGCCCAAGGTGACGGCAACAAAGATTTTTTTCACTGTCAAACCTGCCTCCTTCAAAGCCTTATACAAGAAGGTAGAATACTGGAATTTAATACGCGAAAACTTAATTAATATTCACCCATGGGCGCCAATTTGTCTCCTTGCTTATGCAATGCATTAACCAAAAAATGACGGCAAATTTCTGCCATTACTCGTGCAAAGTAATTCAATAATTTTAAACACAAGTCATATCGAGTCACCACTTGTCTTCTGATCCCATTGTCAACCGACAGGCGGGATTGCATCAACCATGGCAGGGCCCTAACTAACCAAGCCGAAGAGAAGAACTATCCCGAGGGTTGCTAGCGACGTAATGACCAGTCGTCGCGCTCGAAGAGTGTCCGGGCGTCGCTTGGAGAGTAAAAACATCAACTCCACGCTGAACGGCGTGCGTCGCATGGCTGTGCCTTAGCTGGTGCGGGTGGGGTGGACGTGGAATCCAGCGGCTCGTCCCCACTTCCGGCAGACATCTCCGATGGCTTGCCGCGTGAGGTGTCCCTTTCCGCGGGGGCTAGGGAATACATAAGCCTCAGCTTCGCCGCGGCCCAAGCCCTCGAATAAAGCCAGCGTGTCGCTTGAAACGCGGACCACTCGGCGCTTGGATCCTTTGCCGAAAAGGTGGATTTGGCCTCCGTCATCGAGAACCTCGATGTCCTCCCAACGAATAGATGCGATCTCAGAGACCCTGCAACCAAGAAGGTATGAACATCTGATTAAGGCGTAATCACGCTTGGCATTGCGGTCGAGATGAGCTGCCCTGGCGATGGTTGCCATCAATAACCCGAACTGCTCTTCACTGAGCGGCCTGGTGCTCTTCTCAGCGTGGAGAAGCGATCGAGGCGGCATCGGGTTACGCGGCACCCCTGTAACCGCTGAGCGGCTTGGTTCAGCCGCCCATCGGTACAGGGAGCTGATGGCAGCGATCCTGCGGTTAAACGTCCGGGGCTTCATGAGTCCGGCCTCGACTTGTTCCCGCAGTTGGGACACCCAGTCCTGACAGAACGCCGCGTTGATCTCGCGTAGATGCAGGTGTGGGTGGTGGCGATCCCGCCAACGCGTGAACTCGCGGATCTCGAAGCGGTAGCCGTCTTGTGTCGCCTTGCTGCCGGTGCGGCTGCACTGGCTAATGAACCTCTTGATCAGCAGAGCGTCGCCCCAAAGGACGGCACCTGCTTCTGCGGCATCAAATAGTCGGGAGACGTATGCGAGCGCCTCTGCCTTATCCATGCCGCCCAAGACGGGCGGCAGTGGTTTGCGTGCAGATTTGCGTGAAAGACCATCTGGAGCCTCCGTCTTAATTTCGGAGATCTCAGTGGTGGGAATGGTTGAGGGGGCCTTCCAGCCCCCGCGAGTCATTTGGGTGATAAGGCTGACCTCACCCCATCTCCCTTAAAGGGTCAGGCAGCAACAGGGGCTGCTTGACGGGAGAAACGAACGATGTTGTTCGCAGTTACGGGTTTGCTCTCACCGAGCAGGCTTCAGTCACCCTCCTCATGCCCCGTCGAAACCATTGCAGCCCCGTGAGGGGGAATGGAGCTGAGCGGAATCGAACCGCTGTCCGAAACACTGGTGTGGATCACCTAGTCCGACGAAGCCGGACCCTGTCATTCTGACAGGAGTGGTGGCCTGGAGCACAACGCCCTTGGGTCGAATCAACCGGCTATCCGCCGTGGCCGTTGTGCCACAAGGCCTGGAAGCAGCCGCTGGCGACGAACTCAGCACCCTTGGAGCCCATGCCGTGAGACCCGGCAGGCGTGCCGTCAGCTTCCAGGCAGACATGGCCTGCCTCTACCGGCTGCACCTGCAGGCTCGACTGCCCTTCCGGCTGCTGCGCCAGGTGGCGCGCTTCCCCTGCCAAGGCCGGGACGACCTCTATGACGGCATCCGCGAAGCGCTCGACTGGGAGCGCTGGCTGCATCCCTCGATGAGCTTCCGGGTGGATGTGACTGGAACAGCACCAGGACTGAACCACAGCCATTTCACGGCGTTGCAGGTCAAAAACGCCCTTGTGGACGCACAACGGGATCTCTGGGGCGAGCGATCCTCGATTGATCTCGACGACCCCGATCTCTCCCTGCACCTGCACCTCGGCCGCGGGGAAGCCCAGCTGAGCCTCGATGGCAGTGGCGGCAGCCTGCACCGTCGTGGCTACAGGGCCGCCATGGGTGCGGCACCGTTGAAGGAAAATCTGGCGGCCGGGCTGATCCGCCTGACGGGCTGGGATGGGAACCAACCCCTCGTGGACCCCTGCTGCGGTTCAGGAGTTCTCCTGATCGAAGCGGCCCTGGCCGCCTTGCAGCAGGCCCCGGGGTTGGAGCGCCGCTTTGCCCTCGAAGGATGGGCCGATTTCCAGCCGGAGCTCTGGGACAGAGAAGCTGATCGCGCCCGGCAACGGCGCAGGGGGGACCTCACCCTTCCGCCGCTCCTAGGGATTGAAGCGGATCCCGCCATTGCCGATCAGGCCCGGGCCAATGTGGGCGCCGCTGGGCTGAGTGGAGTCATCCGCATCTGCACGGGCACGTTCAGCGATCAACCCCTCCCGGAGGGGCCGGGGGTGTTGGTTTGCAATCCCCCTTACGGTCAACGGATCGGCGATGAAGCGGAGCTGGAGGCGTTGTATCGAGAGCTTGGCAACTACGCCAAAGGCCAGGCCAGGGGTTGGAAGCTCTGGCTGCTCAGTGGAAATCGCAACCTGACGGGAGCCCTGCGTCTGAAGGCCGAGCAACGGATTCCCGTGAGCAACGGCGGCATTGACTGCCGCTGGCTGCACTACGACATCCGCTGATCAGACCCGGCCCATCACTGCCCGTACCGTTTTCATCAGTCCCTCCAACGTCTGAGGCAGGAAGGGGCCCTTCAGCACCTGGCCGCCAATGCGCAAGCTGATGCCCGCCAGCACCAGGTTGGCCACCGCGAGGCTCAACAGTGCGCGCATCCAATCCAGATCCCACTGGGCCTGAATCCAAAGCAGCAACGACGCTTCGCCCGCCATCAAGGCCAGGAACATGGCCGTGCCTCCGATGGCGAGGAACAAGCCACCGCTGATCAGTCGGCGTTTTTCCCGATCCACTTCCTGCAGGGCAATCCGCACGTGCAGATCCATCACGGACGCCGCCAGTGCGGTCACCCGAGCTGCCGCTCCAAATCCGCGGGGTGAGTTCTGATCGGCCATCAGGAACGGCGCCCCCCGCGAAGCATGCTGCCCAGCAGCAACCCAACACCAAGGGCAACACCCACAGCCAGCAGCGGTCGCTGGCGCACAGGCGCCTCGATCTTCGGCCGCAGGGTGCTGTTCAACTCATCCAGCAACTGTTCCAGTTGCTCTTCGAGGGGATCAAGGCTGTCAGCCCAGTCGCGGCTGCGATCACCGGCGCTATGGAAAAGCTCCTCCAGTTGCTCCCGAACCCCTTGGGGCGTCAGGCCTGTGTTCTGTTCAATCAAACGAACCAACTCATCCACACTCCCCCGGGTGGCTTCAAGGGTGTGCTCAGCAAGATCCGGCCAGCGCTCCTGGATCGTCGGCAGCAGGCTTTCAAAGCGCTCACGGAAGTGGTGCTCGAATCTGCCGTTGGACTGCGGCGATGGCGAGGCCATGAAGACCGTTGGCAGGACGCTTTAGAAGAGTAGGGAGACTGAAGGCTGAGGGAAAGTCTTTGCCGCGATACGCCCTACTGCGTCACACCGGAGCACCGGACGACCACAGCGGATGCCATATCGATCTGCTGCTGGAGGACGGGGACAGCTGCCGAACCTGGCGACTGGCCACAGTGCCGCAGCTCAACGCTGCAGCCCAACCAGCGGTTCCCCTGCCTGCCCATCGAAAGATCTGGCTGGAACCCCGCAGTGCTGCCGTTTCGGGCAATCGGGGCTGGGCCGAACGCATCCATGCCGGCAGCTACTGCGGAGTGCTCCCCAACGCCACGGATGCAGACGTCACCCTGCAGCTCGAAGGCGACCTCCAGGGCTGCCTGCGCATCACATCCGGGCGCTGCTTTTTATCGAACCCTTGAGCTTTTCGTGGGTTCCGCTAGTTTCTACTCGCTGACAGCCCCAGATCCTGTTGGTTCATATCAATCAGGTTGGGCTGACGCACTTCAAGTCGTTCGGTGGAGCGATGACGATCCCTCTCGAGGAGGGATTCACCGTCGTGACCGGACCCAATGGCTCCGGCAAAAGCAACATTCTTGATGGCGTTCTGTTCTGTCTGGGCCTGGCCACCAGCCGTGGCATGCGGGCTGACCGCCTGCCGGACCTGGTCAACAGCGGCATGCTCAAGGCCGGTAAGGCTGCTGAAACAACCGTCAGCGTCCGCTTTGACCTGAGCGACTGGACACCCGATACCGCCGAGGAAGGCCTGGAGGCACCAGCGGAGGGACCCTGGATTCAGCCGGGACAAACGGAATGGACGGTGACCCGCAAACTGCGGGTGATGCCGGGGGGCTCCTACAGCTCCAGCTACAGCGCCGACGGGGTGCCCTGCAACCTGCAGCAGCTTCAGACCCAGCTGCGCCGCCTTCGGATTGATCCCGAGGGCAGCAACGTGGTGATGCAAGGGGACGTCACCCGCATCGTCTCGATGAGCAACCGCGACCGCCGCGGCCTGATCGATGAACTGGCTGGTGTTGCCCTGTTCGACACCCGGATCGAACAGACCCGCCGCAAGCTCGATGACGTGCAGGAGCGTCAGGAGCGCTGCCGGATCATCGAGCAGGAACTGCTGGCCAGTCGCCAACGGCTGGAGAAGGACTGCGCCAAGGCCCGGCAATACCAGGACTTGCGGGAACGGCTGCAACTTGGACGCCGCCAGGAAATGGTGCTGGCCTACGAAGCCGCCCAGCAGGCCCTCAAGGATCTGGCCACGCGCCAACAGGCGCTGGAAGCCCAGGAACATAGAGACGCCGCGGCCATCGCCAGCGGCCGGGAGCAGCTGAACAAGGCTGTTGCCGAACTGGACCTTCTCCAGGAGCAGGTGAAAGCCCTGGGGGAAGACCAACTGCTGGCCGTTCAGGCGGAACTGGCTGGCCTCGACACCAGCAGCCGCGAACTGGAGCGCCAGGCCAGCCTCCACCAGGACGAAGGCCAGAAACTGCAGGCGCAGCGCCAGGACCTCGCCACCCGTCGCCAGCAGTGGCAGCTGCAATCACGGGAGCTGGAACGCGATCCCCATCAGGACGCCCTCAGCACCGCCGAAGACAACTGCCGGGCCGCTGAAGCCGCTGTGGAGATGTCCCGCCGCCGGCTGGCGGATGTGGCGGGCCGCTCCGGCGCCTGGGTGGAGGAACAAAAGCGCCGCAGCGGTCGCCGGCAGGAGTTGCAAAGCAGCGTCGCTCCCTTACTGGAGGAGCAGCAGCAGTTGCAGGAACGGCTGCGCCAGGAACGGGAACGGCTGGAAGAGCTCACCCAAGAGCAGCACCAGGACGGAGCCGACGGCGACGCCGTGCAGCAACAGCTCGCAACCCTGGAGGAGACCTGGCAAACCCTGCTGCAAGCCATTGCCGACGGCAAGCAGGAGCTCCAGCAGACCGCCGAGTCGCTGGCCATCCAACAGCGCACCCGCAGCCGGCTGGAGCAGGAGCAGACCCGCTTGGAACGGGAGATCGCTCGGCTGGAGAGCCGGCGGGATGCCCTTCAGGAAAGCCGCGGCACCGGAGCCCTGCGCCTGCTGCTGGAGGCCGGCCTCGATGGCATCCACGGCCCTGTGGCCCAGCTGGGAGAGGTGGAGGATCGCCATCGCCTCGCCCTGGAAGTGGCCGCGGGGGCCCGTCTCGGCCAGGTGGTGGTCGACGACGACCGCATCGCCGCCCGCGCCATCGAACTACTCAAGAGCCGCCGTGCCGGACGGCTCACCTTCCTGCCCCTGAACAAGATCCGCGCGCCAGGAGGCGGAGGCTCTTCAGCCGCCTTTGCCCGAGGTGCACGCCCCGGTGGGGACAGCGGTGCCGGCCTGATCGGCCGGGCCGTGGAACTGGTGCGCTTCGAACCGGTCTATGACCAGGTGTTTGCCTACGTCTTCGGCGACACCCTTGTGTTCTCCGACCTGGCCAGCGCCCGTCAACAACTGGGCCGCTCCAGGGCGGTGACCCTGGATGGGGAGCTGCTGGAGAAGAGCGGCGCCATGACTGGCGGCAGCTTCTCCCAGCGCAGCAGCAGCCTCAGCTTCGGCCGCAGCAGCGATCAGGACGAAGCTGAACCCCTGCGGCGGCGCCTGCTGGAACTGGGGGAATCCCTGGTGGCCTGCCGGCGGGAGGAGTCGAAGCTGGCCCAACTGATCGAACAGCAGAAACCCCAGCTGCGCGAACTGGAAAAGCAACAGGCGGCCTTGATCGCCGAGCGCAATGCCGCCCGGCGCAACCACGGCCCCCTGCTCGAACGCAGCCGCCAGCGGGCCGAACGGCTCAGCAAATTGCAGCAGGACCAGACCGAGCAACAGCAGCGGCTCGAAGCCATCAGCACTGCACTCACCCCACTTACCGCGGAACTGCAGGCCTTGGATGAGGCGGAGCGCAACAGCGGCAACAACGACGATGCAGCCGCCTGGGCCCAACTTCAGACGGAACAGGAAGCCGCCGACCAAGGGCTGGAGGCGGCCCGCCGCGAGCGCGACCAGCTTCTGAATGCCCGCCGCGAGCGGCAGCTGACGATCGAACGCCTGGGGGATCAAGAAAAGGCTCTGGCCGCCGAAGAAATCCGCCTGCAGGAGGCGGTGAAGGCCCTCGCCAGTGCCCATGGGGCCTGGCGCCAGCAGCAGAGCGACCTCCAGGAGAAGCGCAAAGAGCTCGAGCAGCAGCAGACCGACCTGCAGGAGCGCTTCGGCAGCCAGCGCCGGGCCCGGGACTCCGCGGAAGCCGAGGTGGGCCGCCAGCGTCAGGCCCTGCAGCAGGCCGAATGGAATCTGGAGCGGCTCAAGGAAGACCGCGAAGGATTGATCGAAGAACAGCGCAGCGGTGCGGTGCGCCTGCAGGAGATGGAACAGGCCCTGCCGGACCCAAGGCCGGAGATCCCGGAAGCCCTGCGGCTGGCGGGCTTGGAAGCCTTGCAGACCGATCTGCAGGCCATCCAGCAACGCATGGAAGCGCTGGAGCCCGTGAACATGCTGGCGCTGGAGGAACTCGAGGCCCTCGAAGAGCGGCTCAACGAACTCAACGAACGGCTCGACGTGCTCAACAGCGAGCGGGAGGAACTGCTGCTGCGGATCGAAACCGTGGCCACCCTGCGCCAGGACGCCTTCATGGAAGCCTTCACCGCCGTGGATGGGCATTTCCGCGAGATCTTTGCCTCGCTCTCCGATGGTGATGGCCACCTGCAACTGGAGAACCCGGAGGAGCCGTTGGAAGGTGGCCTCACCCTGGTGGCCCATCCCAAGGGCAAAACCGTGCGGCGCCTGGCCTCGATGTCGGGGGGAGAGAAATCACTCACCGCCTTGAGCTTCCTGTTCGCCCTGCAGCGCTTCCGGCCGTCACCGTTCTATGCCCTCGACGAGGTGGACAGCTTCCTCGACGGCGTCAATGTGGAGCGCCTGGCGGCTCTGATCGCCCGTCAGGCCGAGGCAGCCCAATTCATGGTGGTCAGCCACCGCCGCCCAATGATCGGCGCAGCCCAGCGCACGATCGGGGTGACCCAGGCCCGCGGCGCCCACACCCAGGTGGTGGGTTTACCGGATGCCGCCTGAACGATCGGAGTTTTCGCTGTGCAATCTGAACGTGACAGGCGGAACCCCTGCGCCACAATGGTCTGAATGTCCATGGCCGAGGGCCCGCGCTTGACCCCGACCCCTACCCCAAACGACGCCATCAC
Source organism: Synechococcus sp. M16.1 (assembly GCF_014279895.1). Lineage (NCBI taxonomy): Bacteria > Bacillati > Cyanobacteriota > Cyanophyceae > Synechococcales > Synechococcaceae > Synechococcus > Synechococcus sp. M16.1. The sequence goes on from NZ_CP047954.1 coordinate 1,751,155, forward strand.
CACTGGCGTACCCAGCGATCGCCTCTGGTTACGATCCGAACTGATGGGCACCCAGGTGATCACCCGTGACACCGGCCGCCGCCTGGGGGTGGTCGGTGAAGTGATCGTCGATATCGACCGCCGTGAAGTGGTGGCTGTGGGGCTGCGGGACAACCCCCTGACCCGTTTCCTGCCCGGCCTTCCGCGCTGGATGCCGCTGGACCGGATCCGTCAGGTGGGCGACGTGATCCTGGTGGATTCGGCCGACTCCCTCAGCGAAAACTTCAACCCTGAGCGCTACAGCCGGGTGATCAACTGCCAGGTGATCACCGAGTCCGGTGAACAGCTGGGGCGGGTGCTCGGCTTCGCCTTCGACATCGAGACCGGCGAGCTCACCACCCTGGTGATGGGTGCCCTTGGCGTGCCCCTGCTGGGGGAAGGGGTGCTGAGCACCTGGGAAATGCCGGTGGAGGAGATCGTCAGCAGCGGGCCGGACCGGATCATTGTTTACGAGGGAGCCGAAGACAAGCTCAAACAGCTGAACAGCGGCGTTCTGGAAAAACTGGGCGTCGGTGGCCCCAGCTGGGAAGAGCAGGAGCGGGAGCGCTACCGGGTCAACCTGGTGCCCGTGGAAAATCAGCTCACCTCCGGACAACCCCAGGAGCAGGAGCAACGGCGTCTCCAGGCTTCAGAAGCCGAGCGGTTTGAGGCTGATGCAGAACTGGAATATGTGGAGCTGGAGGACCGGCGGCAGGAGTCGATGCAGCAACGCCGTTACCTCGATGAGCCCCAGAGGTACGACGAGCAGCGCTACGCCGAACCTGCCCGCTACGACGAGCGGCCGGCTGAGCGAGCACAGACCTACAACGAGCCCGCACCCTTCGATCAGCAGCCTGCCTACGAGGAACAGCCTGCTTATGAGGAACAGCCCGCCTACGAGGAACAGCCTCCGCGGCGTGCCATGCCTGCCTCCCGCCGCGCTGTTCAGCAGTCGGGTGAACCCCTGGATGTGGAACCGATGGAGGATGCAGCGCCCCAGCGCCGGAGCCAGGATCTCGACGATCCCTGGTGATCGGGGCTGAGGCGCTGAACGGTGTTCAGGACGCCTTGAAGTTCAACGATGCGCTGTTGACGCAGTAACGCTGGCCCGTGGGGGCGGGACCATCCGGGAAGACGTGTCCGAGGTGGGCATCACATTGAGCGCAGTTGATTTCGGTGCGCACCATCCCGTGGGTCAGATCCTCTTTGGTGGTGATCGCCTCGGCACTCACACCGTCCCAGAAGCTGGGCCAACCCGTGCCCGAATCGAACTTGGTCTCAGAGCTGAACAGCGGCGCACCACAGCAGACGCAGTGGTACATCCCCGTGGCCTTGTTGTTCCAGTAAGCCCCGGTGAACGCCCGCTCGGTACCGCCGCAGCGGGCCACCTGGAACTGCTCCGGCGTCAGGGATTGCTTCCACTCCTCTGCGCTGCGTTCGACCGGATTGGACGGGGACATGGTCGTCGGAACCAGAGTGGGGCGCAGCCTAGGAAGCGTTGAGCTCTCGGGGAAGCAAACCCCTCACCTCGGCGGCCAATGCGGCCACCGCCCCGGGTTCTCCCCGCAACGCCTGGAGGTCCTGGCGCTGGCCCTCAAGCCGCTCGGGGGCGTTCAGCCAATCGCAGGCCTCCTTCGCAATCTCCTCCGGGGTGATCGCCCCCACCCGCTCCGGCACCACAGCACGGCCTGCACTGATGTTGGGCCAGGCCATCAACCCGTTGTTGCGCAAACGCCAGAGGGTCAACAGAACCCCGATCAGACGCCGCAGACCCGGCAGACGCGCCAGCAGCCCCAGCCCGCCATCCCAGGCCTGCATCACCTCCAGGTGCTGGGTGGGAACAATCACGATCATCGGCACCGCAAGGGCGCCGAGTTCAGCCGTGTTGGCGCCGACCGTGGTCAGGGCCAGGGCGCACTGGCTCAGGGGGCCATGGGCCGGATGCTGCTCCAGCAGACGAATCCGTGTGCCCGCACCCGTCACCAACTCCGTCACCGACTCCCCATGCTCCACCGAAGCAACGGTGGCGCTGTAGCGGGCAGCAATCGCGTTGGATGCGCCGGCGAAACGCAGCAGTTCATCCACGCTGGTGGTGGGAGCCAGCGGCAGCAAAAAACGGCATCCGGGTTGCAATCGGGCCAAACGATCGGCGGTATCGAGCAGAAACGGCATGCCGACGCTCAACTTGGCCGGCTTCGATCCCGGCAACAGGGCCACCCACTGGCCCTCGGGGAGAGGCTCCTCGCGACGAGCGAAGGACGACAGATCCGCCATCAGATCACCGACCACGCGGCACCGGGGCTGGTAACGGACCGGCAGCTGGCGCCGCACCGCGTCCGACATCGCCGCAATCCGATCGTTCCAGCCCGGCCAACGCGCCACCCACTCGGCATAGGTGATGTGGCGGTAGCCGAGACGAGCCGAAAGCAGAACGGTCCAGAACTGATCACCGCCCAGGAACACCACCACACCCTTCTGCGGCCATGGGCCGTAGCGCTGGGGACGCAGCAGCAGCGACCAGAAGCGGCCTGCCGGCACGATGCGCTCGAACAAACCCCAGGGCTCCGCGGCCGCACGCTCTTGGCCCGTGGCATTGGGGCAGGGCACCAACACCAAATGCAACGAAGCTGGCGCGCTCTGAGACCGGGGACGCAGGCGAAGGCTGGCGTGCAGCCGTTCGGCCAGGGGACGAACCCAGGTGGTCAGTTCGCCGGGACCGTTCGAAACGAGAACAACGGCCGGTCCTGGTTCTGCTGCGCGGAGACGGGCCAAAGAAAAAAATGCGGATGGCGAGACTTGAACTCGCAAGGCCGAAGCCACACGCCCCTCAAACGTGCGTGTCTACCAATTCCACCACATCCGCGTGGTCGACTTCACCGCTCGGGTGTTGTCGAGGTCAGATCATACCGGGCGGGGTCTTCGCTCCTCGGCAACTTCGGTCGGCGCTGATACGATCCGGCGTCAGGCCTGAACATGCTGCGGGATGCCCATCGGCAAAGTGCTGATCGCCAACCGCGGCGAGATTGCCCTCCGGATCATTCGAAGCTGCCGCGAGCTCGGCATCGCCACCGTGGCGGTGTACAGCTCCGTTGATAAGGACGCTCTGCACGTGCAGCTCGCCGATGAAGCGGTCTGCGTGGGCGAAGCCCTGAGCAGCAAGAGCTACCTCAACATTCCCAACATCCTGGCGGCCGCCACCTCCCGCGGTGCTGACGCCATCCATCCCGGTTACGGCTTCCTGGCGGAGAACGACAAGTTCGCCGAGATGTGCCGTGATCACGGCCTCACCTTCGTTGGGCCGTCCCCCCACGCGATTCGCTCGATGGGGGACAAGTCGACCGCCAAATCGACCATGCAATCGGTGGGCGTTCCCACGGTGCCCGGCAGCGAGGGTCTGCTCAGCAGCACCAGCCAGGCGGCCGCCCTGGCCGAGGAGATGGGCTATCCCGTGATGATCAAAGCCACCGCTGGCGGTGGTGGTCGCGGAATGCGCCTCGTACCGGACGCCAGCCAGCTGGAGAGCCTGTACAAAGCGGCCCAGGGGGAGGCGGAAGCCGCCTTCGGCAACCCCGGCCTCTACATGGAGAAATTCATCGATCGGCCCCGCCACGTGGAAGTGCAGGTGCTGGCTGACCGCCACGGCAACGTCGTTCACCTGGGTGAACGGGACTGCTCGATCCAGCGCCGTCACCAGAAACTGCTGGAGGAGGCCCCCAGCCCAGCCCTGGATCCTGACCTGCGCCGCCGCATGGGCGAAGCCGCCGTTGCTGCCGCCCGAAGCATCAATTACGAGGGCGCCGGAACGGTGGAATTCCTGCTTGATCGCAGCGGTGGCTTCTACTTCATGGAGATGAACACCCGGATCCAGGTGGAGCATCCCGTAACTGAGATGGTGACGGGTGTGGATCTGATCGCTGAACAGTTGCGCATCGCAGGAGGCGAAGCCATCAGCGTGCGCCAGGAGGACATCCAGCTCACTGGCCATGCGATCGAATGCCGAATCAACGCTGAGGATGCCCGGCACAACTTCCGTCCCGCCCCCGGACGCATCACGGGATGGCTGCCCCCCGGCGGACCAGGTGTGCGCGTCGACAGCCACGTCTACACGGGCTACGACATCCCGCCCTTCTACGACTCCCTGATCGGCAAGCTGATCGTGTGGGGCAAGGACCGCGACCACGCCATGACCCGGATGAAGCGGGCCCTGAATGAATGTGCCGTCACCGGGATCCCAACAACGGTGGAATTCCATCTGGAGATGCTGGATCGGCCGGAGTTCATCAACGGCGACGTGCACACCAAATTCGTGGAGCAGGAAATGCTGCCCTGAGCTCAGGCCACTGCCTGGGCGTGCATCAGGAGTTGAGAAAGCAGACCCTGCTGACCAACCAGCAACTCACGCACGAGGCTGATCAAGCCCACCCAGATCACAGGAGTGACGTCAACTCCACCGATCGGGGCGATCACGCGGCGGCTAAGCGAGAGCACAGGTTCCGTTGGCCATGCCACCAGGGGCCAGGCGCCGTTGCTCAGATCGACCTGGGGGTACCAGGTGAGCACGATGCGCAGCAGGAACGCCAGGGTCCAGGCCGCTAGCAGCAAGCCCAGAAGCAAATGGAGGACTGGCAGGGCCTGCAGCAGCAGCGGCGTCACAAAGCTCAAAGCAAATCGTCCCCTCATCGTAGAAAGACGGCATCGCTTCTTAAGATCGGCGCGGCTTTGAAGCAGACGGCAGCAACCCCATGACCCCCTCCCTCTCCAACTTCCTGAGCAGCCTCCTTTGGGGAGGTGTGATCGTCGTGATTCCTGCCTCCATCGCCCTGTTCCTGCTGAGCCAGACCGACCAGGTCGACCGCAAGCTCTGATCCGCCCCTGGCGCCCCTCGTAGACTGACTCCCAAGCGGGAGCAGAGCTTTGGTTAACGCCAGTCTCAATTGGGCCAGCATCGTCGGCATCGTTTTGGCCGTCGGCGGCGCTCTGCTCTATTTCATGCGGTCGTTCAAGCCCGCCCTGGCGCGGGACTACGACGTGTTCTTTGCAGCCATCGGGCTGCTGTGCGGCGGCATCCTGTTCTTCCAGGGATGGCGCCTCGACCCGATTCTTCAGTTCGGCCAGTTCCTGCTGGCGGGAACCACCGTGTTCTTCGCCTACGAAAGCGTGCGACTGCGCGGCGTGGCCACGGAGCAGGCCCGGCGTTCCGCCTATTTCGATGACGAACCGGCACCGGCCCGGGGCGGAAGCCCTGGGGGCCTACGGGGCGGCTGGGATGACGGCGGTTACGACCGTTTTGATGAGCCCCAGCCGGTGCGGCGGCGCTTCTCAGGCCGTGACGATGACGCCGAAGAACGGCCGGAAGAGGAGTTCTACCGACCGCGCCGCGCCAGCCGTGCCGCCATTCCTGAGGAAGCCGCCAGTCGTCGCTCCGCAGACCGTGAACAAGGCGATTCCGGCTGGGACCAAAACGACGAGCGCTCCCGCCGCATGGCTCGCTTCCGTGCGGGCGAAGCCCGGGATGAGCGGCGTCCTGACTTTGGCTCCAGACGGACGGATCGAGAGGAACAACGCCGTGGCAGCCGTCCCATGGGGCGGCCTGAGCGTCCTTCCGGCGAACGCGCTCCTTCAGGAGCCGAGGATGCCGCCTTTGCCCCCAGCCGCAGTTCAGCGCCGAGCAGTTCGGCCCCGAACCGGGGACGCCCCAGCGCCAACCCGAACGCCGCGAGCGACTCCAGGCGATCCCCTGAGCCGCCCCTGGCCTCGAACCGGCCCAGCAGCAACCGCCAACCCCCCCGCAGCTCACGGCCTTCGTCCGGCAGACCGCGGGACAACAGCTCCCGCTTCGACGACTGAGCCAGTTGCCTCGTCCGCTGCTGATCCTGCTCGCCAGCCTGGCGCTGATGGGCTGCAACGGTCGTAGTGAACGGGCCGGTGGTGGCTTGCTCGCCACCAGTCAGGAGGCCCCAGCCCTGAGTGGCAGTGGTGAGTGGCTGGCGGTCGTCAGCGATCGCGGCGGCCGACCCACGGTGCAGCTGCGCCGCCTGAGCGACGGATCGGTTGTCTCCGTGCCCCAGCTGAGCCGACATCAGCCCCACAGCTCGCCCTCCTTGAGCTGGAACGGCCGTTACCTGGCAGCGATCACGCAGCGGGGGCGCCGCCGACTCGCGGTGGTGACCGACCGCCTGAACGGACGCATGCATCCCCTGCCGCTGCCGGGGGGGAGGGACCCGGTGCAGCTCAGTCTGGCGCCGGATGCCCAGCAGATCGCCCTGCAGGTGACGGATCAGGGGAGATGGCGCGTGGAACTGCTGGATCTGAGTGATCTGCTCGAGCCGGACCGTCCTCCGGGACAGAGCCTCTCCACACCGGCGCTGTCGTCAGAGCCATGATCCGCGTCGCTCTGCTGTTCAGCCTGGTGTTGGTGAGCGGGTGCAGCAGCCCCAGGACCACTCCCCGGCCCGACCTCAACGGCCTGCTGCGTCAATCCGTGAACAGCCGGCGGGGTCCCTCCCTGGGGGGACGCTGGCTGGCCAGCCTGGGCCAACGCAATGGGCGGGAACGGGTCGAACTGATCGACCTGCGCAGCCGTAGCCCCGTCCCGTTGCCGGGCCTCAACCGTGCTGATGCCCAACCGATCAGCGTCAGCGTCAGTGCCGATGGACAACGCCTGGCCGTGGTCCAGCAACGGGAGGACCGCACGGAACTGGTGCTCTACCGGCGCAACGTCGGGGCGACGCAACGGCTGCCCCTGGACCCACCGGGGGTGCCCCGCAGCGTCAGCCTGGATGGCTCGGGCCGGCGGCTGGCGGTGCAGGTGAGCCGGAACGGACGCTGGGATGTGGATCTGATCCGCCTGCCCTGATCAGGGCAGCAGCCCCGCCCAGTGCAGAAAGGTGTCGCCGCTGAGCACCTCGATCAGCAGCACCGCCACAAAACCCACCATGGCGAAGCGGCCATTCACCCGCTCGGCATAGCCACTCCAGCCGAAAGCAGGCACGTCGTTGGTGGTGGCAGACGTCTCCGGAACGGACGTGGTGTCAGGGGTCTCGCTGGTGGAGGTCATCCGGCCGGTTCAAGAACGCCCGAAGTCATAGCTGGTCGCCGGGATCAGCCGCCAGTCGTGATCACCGCTGAGCTCCAGAACGGTGTCATGGAAGTCCTTCAGGGTTGGCCGGTGGCCCACGCTAATGAACGCCACCTCCCGATCCCGCAACAGGGAATAAAGGCGGGATTCGGTCTCGACATCCAGGGCACTGGTGGCTTCATCCAGCACCACGACCTTGGGCGAATTGAGCAGCAGCCGCGCAAAGGCCAGTCGCTGCTGTTCACCTAGAGAGAGCAGCCGCGGCCAGTCCTGTTTGATGTCGAGGTCGGGATAGCGCTGCAGAAGTTTGCCCAACATCACCTGATCCAAAACAGCCCGTAGCTGTTCATCGCTGAAACGGGCCTGATCGAGGGGATAACAAAGCTGTTCGCGCAGAGATCCCAGTGCCATGTAGGGCTTCTGAGGGATGAAAAGGAGATCGCCCTGACCCGGGGAATAAACGGTGCCCGTGGGCGAGCCCCACAGGCCACTCACCACCCGCAGCAGAGACGTCTTGCCACAGCCGGAGGGTCCCACCACCAACAGCCCCTCAGCGTTGCCCAGGGAAAAACTGAGGTCGCGCACCAGCACGTTGTCGGTACGCGGTGTTTTGACCGTCACCCCCTGCAGCGCCAGGCGCTCAGAGGGCACGATCCGCGGCACGTAATCACTCCACTCCTCCGGATCGAGGTTGGAGATGTTGGATTGAAAGCCTTCAAGCCGGTTGATGGATGCCGAGAACCGGGCCAGGGCTTCGATGTTGTAAATGATGAAAAACAACGATCCCTCAACCAGGTTGTAGGCGACGTTCGCCTGGGCGAAGCCGCCGTAATCCATCTCACCGGCGAGAATCGGTGCCGCAAGAATCAGATAGGGGATGAAATTGCTGGCGTAAATGCTGGAGCGCTGCAGCACCCGCAGCAGCACTTCCCAGACAATCAGCAGATTGAAGTTTTCAACGACAGTGGCCAGGCGACGCGTCACCTCCTTGGCTTCCTGCTGCTCACCGGCGTAGAAGGCAATCGACTCGGCGTTGTCACGCACCCGTACGAGGCCATAGCGGTAATCCGCTTCAAAACGCAGTTGGAAATTGTTCAACCGCACCAACTTGCGGCCAGCCACAATCATCAGGACAGACACCGCGGTTGCATAGGCCAGAAGGGCAAAGGTGAGCCCCTCACTCACCGAATAAAGGATGAGGATATTGAGGGAAAAGGTGAGGATCGAATCAAAAATATTCAGCGCAAAACCAAGGGCCTGTGCCGTGAAATCACGCACATCCTCGGAAATACGTTGATCGGGGTTATCAACATTGGTGGCCGCTTCATCATTGGGATTGAGCACGTAATAGGCCCGATCCCGCAGGTAATCGTCCACCAGGCTCAGCGACAACCATTCGCGCCAGAACAACCCAAGTTTCTGAGTGAAATAAAACTGCAGGCTGCGAATCGGCAGTGCCACAGCAAAACAGGCGCCGTAGATCCAGAGGTTGCGATACGACGCATCGCCATCCCTGGCGATCAACGCATTGGTCAGATCCCTGGCGAGGAATGTGATACCGGCGTTGATGCCGTTCACACTCAACAGCATCAGGATGATCAGGCCGAGAAACAGCCAAGGCAACCAGCGGCGATGCCTGAGTTGGCCCCGCACGGAGGCAAACACCACAGCCCCCAGCACGAACAGGGCACTGATGCCCGCCCCCCATCCACGGGACCAGAGCATGGCCAGGGACGACTGGACGCCACCGAGGTACTGGCCGGACAACTCCGGCAACAGCCACGACAGGCCGTTCATCAAGCCGGTGACCAGGAACAGCACGATCCCAGCCACACAGAAGAGCAGGCTCACCAGCAGTCCAAGGAACTGCCAGCCGTTGTCTTCGGTGTAGGGGAAGAAGTAGGGCTGCGAAAGCCGACGCAGCTTGGCGGCCTGATTGCGCAGGTTCTGAAGCTGGTGGGTCATGCCACTGCTGAACTGTGCTCAGTCTGGCTGTCGCCGCGCCGCTTCGCCGCTGACCTCAACCGGGAGGCCACGCCAGAGGACGTCCACCGATCACGTGCACATGAAGGTGAAACACCGTCTGGCCAGCACCGGCGCCACTGTTGATCACCGTGCGGAAGTCGTCCAGACCCTCCTGTTTGGCCACGCGGGCAGCCACCAGCAACAAATGGCCCAGCAGGGCCGCATCCTCAGCAGCACCGGAGCGCAGACTCTCGATCGGCTTGCGCGGAATCACCAGCACATGAACGGGGGCCTGGGGCGCGACATCGCGAAAGGCCAGGCACTGCTCATCGCTGTAGACCTCATCGCACGGGATCTCGCCACGAAGGATCTTCCCGAAGATCGTGTCGTCTGCCATGGGCCTTGAAAAGAGGGAACAGCCGGACCGGTGTGACAGCAGGGGCATGAATCTCCTGCGTCACCCACTCCAGAATGCTGGCACGTTGTCTCAGTGCATCCCTGCAAGGTCTGGAGGCCAGACCGGTGGTGGTGGAAGTAGACCTCGCCCCAGGCCTGCCGGGCGTTCAGCTGGTGGGTCGGCCGGACAAGGCCATTCAGGAATCCCGGGAGCGGGTCCGAACCGCCCTGCGCAACAGCGGCTTCCGCGGCCCCCTCGTCCGCGTGGTGATCAACCTGGCTCCGGCCGATCTGCGCAAGGAAGGCCCCTCCTTTGACCTCCCCATCGCCCTGGCCCTGTTGGTGGCCAGCGGGCAGCTCGCCCGCCCTCCGCTGGAGGGCCTCTGGTGTGCGGGCGAGTTGGGGATCGACGGCAGCCTCAGGCCCTGTCGCGGGGTGATTGCCCTTGCTGAAAAGGCCCAGCAGCACAAGGCCCAGGCCCTGGTGGTTCCTCCTGAGAACGCTCAGGAGGCCAGCCTGATTGAGGGGCTCACGATCCGCACCGCAGCCAACCTACGCACGCTGGTGGAGCAGCTGAAAGGCGAGCGCCCCTGGCCAGCGACCGGTTACAGCAGCACCCGATCCTCAACCCGGCCAACCAAGCCGGAGCCTTGGCCCTGCCTGGACAGCAGCCTCGCCTCCCGCGCCCTGGCCCTCTCGGCAGCCGGCAGCCACCATCTGCTGCTCGTGGGTCCCCCCGGCTGCGGCAAGACCCGCCTGGCCCATCAACTGCCGCGACTGCTGCCGGCCCTGAGCCACAAGGAAGCGCTCTCGATCACGCGCATCCATTCCGTCGCCGGCCAACTGCATGGCATCGAACACCTGCAGCAGCAGCGCCCCTTTCGATCGCCGCACCACAGCTGCTCCGCCGCCGCCTTGCTCGGCGGCGGACGCTCACCCCGTCCTGGGGAGGTGAGCCTGGCCCACGGTGGCGTGCTTTTCCTTGATGAGCTGGCGGAATTCCCGCGGGCGGTCCTGGATCAATTGCGGCAGCCCTTAGAAAACGGCGCTGTACAGATCAGCCGTTCCCAGCAGAGCACGGTGTTCCCGGCCCTGGTCACCCTGGTGGCTGCCACCAATCCCTGCCCCTGCGGCTGGCATGGCGACCGCGACCATGGCTGTCGCTGCAGCATCAGCCAGCGCTACTGGCAGCGGCTCTCGGGCCCGCTCTTGGATCGGCTCGATCTGCAACTGCGACTGGAACGGCGCTCCGCCAAGGAAGTGGCAGCGGTGCTGAAGCAGCCCAGCCCCACGCAAGCTGCAGCGTCCTGGTGCACCCCCGCACAAATTGAACGAGCCCGGCAGCGGATGCAGAGACGCAATCCCGGTGGAGACAGCAACGGGCGGCTGTCGGCAGCAGCGCTGCGGCAGACCGGAGCCATCGAAGCGGCGGCACTCGAGCTCTGGGAACAGCTGATCAACCAGCGTGGGCTGAGCACGCGCAGCAGCCTTCAACTGTTGCGCGTGGCGCGCACCATTGCCGATCTCAACGACCGGGCCAGCGTCGATCGAAATGCCGTGGCGGAAGCGAGTTGCTTCCGCTGCACTGATCTGCTCAAGCAGCCTGGTGCTCAGTAGTCGCGGGCACGCTTGTCGGGCGTGTCCCGGTAGGGCTGGGTGCCGATCGGCGGGGGCTGGAGATGGCGGTCGTTGAACGAACCCAGGGCATGGGTCATCGCTTCACCGAACCACTGGAACCACTGAACAACCGTTGTTTTCATCACGTCCTCCGGGGTCTGTCTTCAGTGTGAAATCACTGACAGATGACGACAACAGGTGTTTTCACTGGTTCTTGGCCAGCTCAGTAGGACGGAGCTACGGAACTCTCACTCTGTTCAGTCTCAGCCGGCTCGCTGGCTGGGCTGGATCCGGCCACTGGCGCACTGTCCCGATAGACATAGAGATGGCCGAGGCTCTTCTTGCCGTAGGCCCGTCGCTTCAAGGTCCAGCCCGGCTCAAGCCTGAGCTGAACGAATCCGCTGGCGGCACCACCGGCCCGAGCCACGAGCATGGTCGGTTGGGAGGGATTCTTGGTGGGCGTGGCCAGCAATTCAATATCCCGACCGGTGTTCACCACACTGAGCCGGTAGCGGGTGCCGAGGTCGTCACCACCGATCCGCAGGGAATAGCCGTTGCCATCGATGTAGCGGTTGCAGACCCCGCTGAAATCAAACGTGGACAGCAAGGGATCCACCATGGCCGGTGATCCCGCAGCCACAGCGAAACAGGGGCGTTTTGTGGTGCGCTGCTCGTAGATGTTCAACTGAGAACGCTCGCCCTGGCCAATCGGGGCCGACACCAAAACGAAATTGCTCAACTCCACGGGCACCGCCGTGAACAGCGAACCCTGGGCCAGGGCCACCGGTGCAGAGGTCGCTGCGAGAGCGAGGCCGGCAGCAGCCACAGTTCGAAAGCGTGCCATCACGTCCAAGGAGGAACTGAGCGGATCGTAAAAGTGATGCCTGGATCGGTCGCCCCCAATCAGGCCGGTTTGTTCAGGCGAATGGCGAACAGAAGGGTCCCCACGGTTCCAGGGGCCGCCAGGGCCAGGATCCAGCTGGTGGTTTTGACCCCGAGGTCGGGATCGCCGTAGGCCAGTTCAAACACACATCCGGTGCTGGAGATGCCCAGAACACAGGCGAGGGCCAGAAAAACGCCGGCCAGGGGTTTCATCGGCATAACTCAGGCGACGCTCCGCACATCTTGGCGCTCGAAGCCCTTCTCCTTGAGCTCCTTCTGCAGACCGTCTTCATCAGTGACGCGATCGACAAACAACACGCCATTGAGATGATCCATCTCGTGCTGAATGCAACGGGCCATCAGGCCATCGGCCTTCATCTTCCTGGGCCGACCCATCTCATCGCGGAAGCTCAGTTCAATCGCGGTGGGGCGCACCACATCGAGATACACCCCAGGGATGCTGAGACAGCCCTCTTCATAGGTGTCGAGCCCGGCGCTGGCCGCCGTGATCTCCGGATTGATCAGCACCAGGGGTGGCGTGGCTGCATTCTCCAAATCCAGATCAATCACCAGGAGCTGCTGGTGAATCCCCACCTGAGGAGCCGCCAGGCCAATGCCCTTGGCGGTGTACATGCTGCGCAGCATGTCGCGAGCCAGCTCCCGAACCTGCTCATTCACCTTGCCGATGCGGCGCGCAGGCTGCCGCAACACCTCATCGCCCAGGGTGTGAATCTCCAGCGGCGGGGTTTCCAGGGCCGTCTTGGGCACCAGCATCGTGTCCCGCGACTTATCGGCCTGACGGGCCAACTCTGCAAAGCTTCCTGCCAAGACCAACGCCGCGTTGATTCAGCATGGTAAGCGGCCTGAATCAGCCGTTATGGGAGCCGCTCCGTTATCCGCGCAACATGCCGTCGGCCGTTTGCCGGGTCTCAAGGAACCGGCCCTGGTCAGTGGCCCCGATGCAACGCTGTGGCTGATCTGGCTGGAACAGCGTCCCCAGGAGCGCGGCCGCACCACTGCATTGATCAGGCGTTTCGGTGATTCCGAAGCAGAACCACAGGAGCTGACGCCGGCCCCCAGCAATCTGCGCAGTCGGGTGCATGACTACGGCGGCGGCGTACTCGCCACCGCTGTGGAGCAGGACAGGCTGATCCTGGCCTGGATCGAGCGGGGCTGCCTCTGGCGTCAGGACTGGCGCCTGCCGCAGACCGACCCCCAGCAACCCACCCCCCTGGCTGCACCCCAAAGGCTCAGCCGGGAAGGGGACTGGGAGCTGGCGGATGGCGTGCTCGATCTGCCCAGGCAGCGCTGGATCGGAATCCGTGAAATCGAGGGCCGTGACGAGCTGGTGAGCCTGGCGCTGAACGCAACGGATCAGACGCCGCTGCTGCTGCACCAACCGACGGACTTTGCCGGCTATGGCTGCCTGAGCCCCGATGGCCAGCGCTTCGCCTGGGTGGAGTGGCAGCAACCTGCCATGCCCTGGGACAGCAGCCGTCTCTGGTGCGCGGAGTTCAGCGACACGGGCGAACTGGTCGAGACCCGTCAGCTGGCCGGAGGCGATGGCATCTCAGTGTTTCAACCCCAATGGCTGCCCGACGGGCAGTTGCTTGTGGCGGAGGACAGCTCCGGTTGGTGGAACCTGATGCTCCAGCCCAGTGCCGACGCCGCCTGGGAGAGGCCCTGGCCGATGGCTGCCGAAACGGCCATGCCCCAGTGGATCTATGGGATGAGCACCACAGCCTGGGATGGCGAGCAGCTGATCGCCGCCGTCTGCAGCCGCGGGGCCTGGTCGTTGCAACGGCTCAGCCTGGATGGAACGGTGCACCCGTTGCCGCAACCGTTTGACGACCTTGCGGGATTGAGCGCCTGCCACGGCCGCGCCGTGGCCGTGGCCAGCAACAGCACCAGCGTGGCCGGGCTGCTGGAAATCGATTTGCGACCGGCCACCCCGATCTGGAGCCACAGCCCCGCCATCACGTCACCTTTGTCGGTTGAGGCGATCAGCGTGGCCGAACCGCTGTGGTTCAACGGTCACCAGGGCGAGCGCACCCATGCCTGGTACTACCCCCCCAGCGGCAAGCCACCAGGGCCTGCGCCACTGCTGGTGAAAAGCCACAGCGGACCAACGGCCATGGCTCGCCGCGGCCTCAGCCTGGCGATTCAGTACTGGACCTCCCGGGGCTGGGGCGTGGTGGATGTGAATTACGGCGGCTCAACGGGGTTCGGCCGGGACTACCGGGAGCGCCTCAACGGGGGCTGGGGCCTGGTGGATGTGGCCGACTGCGCCTCCGCAGCGCAGGCCCTGATCGAAGCCGGTCGCGCCGATCCCGGCCAGATCGCCATCGAAGGTGGCAGTGCCGGCGGCTTCACCACCCTGGCGGCGCTGTGCTTCACCGAAGTGTTCAGGGCCGGCGCCTGCCGCTATGCGGTGTGTGATCTCACAGCCATGGCCGAAGACACGCACCGGTTTGAGGCGCGCTACGTGGATGGTCTGGTGGGGGAATGGCCCGCAGCGCGTGCTTTGTACGAGCAGCGGTCGCCACTGCTGCATGCCGATCAAATCCGCTGTCCGGTGCTGTTTTTCCAGGGTTTGCAAGACAAAGTGGTGCCGCCGGAACAGACCGAACGCATGGCGGAGGCGCTGCGCAGCAATGGCATCCCGGTGGAGGTGCGGCTGTTCGAGGAAGAAGGCCACGGCTTCCGCAGCCAAGCCACCCAGATCGAGGTGCTCGAGCAAACCGAGGCCTTTTTCAGGAGGGAATTGGGGCTAACAGACGGTTACAAAGCACACAACCCCGTTCAGCAGATGTGATGGGTTGAGCGAGCAACCAGCAGGAACCATCAACCTGTGCTCCACGGAACCCATCAGGAAGCGGTAAGTCTGAAAAGCTGACGGCTGTTTCGACAGCACCGATGCGGATCCTGCGTTATCGCGGCAACAGCTATGCCAGCCCTGAACCGTCCGCTGAAGCTCCCCGTCCCGGCGCACGCTCCTACCGCTGGGTGAAGTACGCCATCGACACCAACAAGGTTGTTCCCCTGCGGCAACGCGAGGCCGCAGCAAGCAACGATCAGCTGGAGGCCTGAGCCAGCTCAGCTGTGCTCGCGCAGGAAGGAGACCGTGGAAGCGAGCTCTTCGCTGAAGCGGTCGATCTCTTCAAAAGTGCTGGTGAAGCTCAGGCTGGCCCGCGCTGAAGCCGTCACGTCGTACATGCGGTGCAGGGGCTGACAGCAGTGGTGACCACTGCGGATGCAGATCCCAGACGCATCGATCAGAGCGGCAATGTCGTTGGCATGCACGCCATCCACCAGGAATGTGGCGAGGGCACCTCGCTCAGGCTGCTGATCCGGCGTCGGCCCCAGGACCCTCACACCATCAATGGCCTGCAACCGGGTGAACAGATGCCGGGTGAGCTGAGCTTCCCAGGCCTGAATCGCCTCCAGACCCACCGCCTGCAGGTAGCGAATCGCGGCACCCATGCCCACCGCCTCGCCAATGGCAGGGGTGCCCGCTTCGAACTTGTGGGGCAACACCGCCCAGGTGCTGTGGTCCAGGAAAACGTCCTGAATCATCTCCCCGCCGCCCAAAAAGGGAGGCATCGCCTCCAGCAGCGACTCCCGCGCCCAGAGGAAACCCATGCCGGTGGGGCCACAGAGCTTGTGGGAGGAGCCGACGAGGAAGTCGGCGTCTATGGCCGCCACATCAATCGGCTTGTGGGCCAGGCTCTGGCAGGCATCCACGAGCACACAGGCGCCAACGGCATGGGCTGCGGGGATCACCTGATCCAGGGGATTGCAGCAACCGAGGGAATTGCTGATGTGCACCAGGCTCACCAGTCGGGTGCGCTCATTGAGCTGGGCCCGGAAATCCTCAAGATCCAGCTCACCGAATTCGGTGATGCCCACATGGCGCAGCACGCAGCCGGTGCGCTGCGCCAACAGCTGCCAGGGCACCAGGTTGCTGTGGTGCTCCATCACCGTGAGGAGAATTTCGTCCCCCTCCTTGAGGCTGGCGTCCCCCCAGGTGCGCGCCACCAGATTGATGGCTTCGCTGGCATTGCGGGTGAAGACAATCTCGCGGGAACTGGCCGCACCCACGAAGGCCGCCGTCGTACTGCGGGCCGCCTCAAAGGCATCGGTGGCACGGGCACTGAGCTGGTGCGCACCGCGATGCACGTTGGCGTTGTCGCAGCTGTAGTACTGCTGCAGCGCTTCGAGCACCTGACGGGGCTTCTGGCTGGTGGCAGCGTGATCGAGATAGATCAGCGGGCGGCCATCCGGAGCCAGCTGCTCGAGAATCGGGAAATCGGCACGATATCGAGACGATAAATCCACGAAATCAGCACTGGATCGTGCTTCGGCGGCGATCGTCATGGGGCGAGGCTCTCCGTCACGCGCTCCAGGGGGCGCCACGCCTGCGCGGCAGCAGGTAGCTGGGCGATCACCTCCTGGCAGGCCCCGCGCAGCAGCAGCGCCGTTGCATCCGCCGCAGCGATGCCCCGGCTCTGGAGATAGAACAGCTCATCGCCCTGAAGCTGTGACACGGTGGCGCCGTGGGCGCAGCGCACATCGTCCGCCACGATCTCCAGCTCGGGCTTGGTGTCCACCCGGGCCCGATCAGACAGCAGCAGGTTGCGGCTCAATTGGGCGGCGTTGGTGCGCTGAGCATCGCGGGGAACACTGATGGCGCCGTTAAAAATTGCGTGGGACTGGCCGCCGGCCAGGCATTTCTGCAACTGATCCAGCTCCCCCTCCGGCCCGTCGAAGCGCACCGCGGTGTGGGTGGCCAGCTGCTGCTCGGCGCCGGTGACGGCCAAACCCTTGAGCACGGTCTCTGCCTGGCCATCCACCTGCACCACCCGGGGCTCCACCCGTCCCAGATTCCAGCCCTGAACCACCGAAGTGAGGGCATAGGAGCTGCGGGGCTCCTGCTCCACAGCCAAATGGGCCATCAGCGATGACGCACCATCCGCCGTCGCCAGCACGCCATGGCGCAGTTGGGCCTCCTGCCCCAGATGCACTTCCAGCACATGGCTGTGGGCCGACGCCCCCTCAGCCAGCAACACCTGCATCAACTCAAGCTCAGCTTTTTCCTCCAACAGCAGCAGCACCCGCGTGGCGTTCAACCCGGCACCGGCCGCCAGCACCAGCTCCAACGGGCCAACCCGTCCCCGCACCCTGAGGGCCAGGATCTGTTGGGCTTTGGCGTGGTTGAACTCCACGGGCCAGACCTGGGCACAACCGCAGCGATCCAGGGTGTGGCCGAGGGCCTGCTGCAGCTCTTCAGCATTCAGCGCCGTGATTCCTTCCGGAAGCACCTGGCCGGCCAGGGGATCATCAAAACCATTGAGCACCAGACGGGTCACCCCATCCAGGCTGGCCGGCAGGGGCTCGGACAGTGGGGAGGAACTGGCCGGCAATTCCGAGACCGCCGCAAGCCGTTTGAGATCGGTGAGGCGCCAGGGCTCCTGGCGACGGTTGGGCAGACCAAGCTGTTCAAGCGCGGCTCGTCCGCGCTCCTGCACTGGCGCCAGCACACTGCTCGCCATGGTCAAGCGGCTCCTTGAGCGGCCAGCTCCTGATCCACCCAGTCGTATCCGGTCTGCTCGAGCTCCAGGGCCAGCTCCCGTCCGCCGGTGCGCAGGATCCGGCCTGCCGCCATCACATGCACATAGTCCGGGGTGATCTCGTCGAGAAGACGTTGGTAGTGGGTGATCAGCAGCGTGGCGTTGTCTTCCGTCGCCAGCTGGTTCACACCACCGGCCACGATGCGCAGGGCATCAATGTCCAAGCCGGAATCGGTTTCATCCAGAATCGCCACCACAGGCTCTAGCAGCGCCATCTGCAGGATCTCGTTGCGCTTTTTCTCGCCCCCGGAAAAGCCTTCATTCACGCTGCGCTCAAGGAAGGCAGGGTCCATCTGCACCACCTTGAGCTTGTCGTGCACGTGATCCTCGAAGGCAAAGGTGTCGAGCTCCTCTTCGCCCTGTTTTTCGCGCCGGGCATTGGTGGACACCCGCAGGAATTCCAGGTTGCTGACGCCAGGGATTTCAACGGGGTACTGAAATCCGAGGAACACCCCCAGACGGGCCCGCTCTTCAGGCTCCAGCTCAAACAGATCCTGGCCGCGATAACGAACGCTGCCGCCCGTGACCCGGTAGGCCGGATGCCCGGCCAACACCTTGGAGAGCGTGCTCTTGCCACTGCCGTTGCGACCCATCACGGCATGGACTTCACCAGCCCTCACCTGCAGATTCACGCCCTTGAGGATGGGCTTGTCCTCGACGGAGGCATGCAGGTCTTGAATGTCGAGCAGCAGCTCAGCGTCAGGGCGAATCACGGAAAGCGTCGTTAAAAAACAAAGACAAGGTGGGGGAGGGGATCAGCCCACGGACCCCTCAAGTTTGAGGGCCAGCAATTTGTCGGCCTCAGCGGCAAACTCCATCGGCAGCTGATTGAAGACGTCGCGGCAGAAGCCGCTGACCATCATCGAGACGGCCTCTTCAAACCCGATGCCACGGCTCTGCAGGTAGAAGAGCTGATCTTCGGAGATGCGACAGGTGCTGGCCTCGTGCTCGATGGCCGCCTGCGGCTGCTGCGAACGGATGTAGGGATAGGTGTTCGCGGCGGCTTGATCGCCGATCAGCATCGAATCGCACTGGCTGTAGTTGCGGGCGCCCTTGGCATTGGGCCCCATCTGCACAAGACCGCGGTAGCTGTTGCTGGAGCGGCCTGCACTGATGCCCTTGCTCACAATCGTGGAGCGAGTGCGCGGTCCGACATGGACCATTTTGGTGCCGGTGTCGGCCTGCTGGCAGTTGTTGGTGAGGGCCACGGAATAGAACTCACCCACCGAATCAGCACCCTGGAGCACGCAACTGGGGTACTTCCAGGTGATGGCAGAACCGGTCTCCACCTGGGTCCAGCTGATGCGGCTGCGATCACCGCGGCACTGGCCTCGTTTGGTCACGAAGTTGAAGATCCCGCCGACGCCGTTTTCATCACCGGCGTACCAGTTCTGAACCGTGGAATATTTGATTGAAGCGTCGTCGAGAGCCACCAGCTCCACCACCGCCGCATGCAGCTGGTTGGTGTCGAACATCGGTGCCGTGCAGCCTTCGAGATAACTCACCGAGGCACCCTCTTCGGCCACGATCAAGGTGCGCTCGAACTGTCCGGTGTCGCCGGAATTGATCCGGAAGTAGGTGGAGAGCTCCATCGGGCACTCAACGCCCTTCGGGATGAAGACAAAGGATCCGTCGCTGAACACAGCTGAGTTCAGGGCGGCGAAATAGTTGTCGTTGCTGGAGACAACCGTGCCGAGGTAGCGCTCGATCAGCTCGGGATGCTCCTTGACCGCCTCACTGAAGGAGCAGAACACCACACCGTGTTCAGCCAGCTTCTCCTTGTAGGTGGTGGCAATCGAAACGCTGTCGAAAACAGCGTCCACCGCCACGTTGCTGAGGCGCTTCTGCTCGCTCAGCGGGATGCCGAGCTTGTCGAAGGTTTCCAGCAGCTTCGGATCCACTTCATCGAGGCTGGCCTTCTTCTCCTGCTGCTTGGGAGCCGCGTAGTAAACGATGTCTTGGTAGTCGATCTCGGGATAACCCAAGGCAGCCCAGTCCGGTTCCTCGAGGGTGAGCCAGTAGCGAAACGCCTTGAGCCGGAACTGCAGCAGGAAATCCGGCTCCTCTTTTTTGGCCGAGATCAGGCGAACGACCTCTTCACTGAGACCCTTGGCGATCTTGTCGGTCTCGATCTCGGTGACGAAGCCGTACTTGTACGGCTGGCTGACGAGATCCCGTGTGGAGGTACTGGTCATTCAGCTCAGCCGGCGGTGGCGTTGATCGTTTCGGTGGTGATGGTCTGCGTCTTCTCAGGGCAAGCGAAGGGGTTGTCCTCGGTGAGAAAGAGCATGCAGTGGCATTCCTTGCGCTCGCGCATCGGAACGCAGGGGCAGTTCCAGAAGGCCTGCGAGACCTCGGCCTCCTTGTCTTCGTAATGGCGGCAAGGGCACAGCGCGCCCCCCAGGTCGTCCTTGTGGCGCGCCAGACCCTTCAGAACAACAGCGGTGACACTGGGGTCGGCACAAAAATACGTGCCGGTGCGCTGGGCGTAGGTTTCAGCGAACTTGCGGATGACCTCCAGGCTTTCTGCTGTCGGCTCTTGAGGGGCGTCGGACATGGAAGTGGAGGGAGCGGCGAATTACGAAACCCCGCGGTTTCCTTACTGGAAGCCTAGGCCAACAGGCCTCCGGTCAGCGGGCTCCCCATTGTGACCCTCAACACGGCCAACATGGCGTGGCAATTCGATGGCATCGTGTGGGGAGGTTTCGCCTCCTCATGAGCGCCTCGGCCCCCGCCAGCACCCGCGACGCCGTGCTCTCCCTGCTGCTGGAGCGCGGGGAGGAGGACGCTGGCACCCTTGCCGATGCCGTGGGCATTTCGGTTCAGGCCATGCGGCGGCACCTGCGCTCCCTCGCCGACAGCGGCTTGGTCTGCGCCAGCAGCAATGCCAGCGGCCCGGGGCGCCCCAGCAACCGCTGGTGCCTCACCGACGAAGGACGGGCCCAGTTCCCCGATGGCAGCGGCCGCTTCGCCCTCGGCCTGCTGGATTCGATGCGCAGCCATCTCCCCGAAGCGACCGTGCGCCAGCTGCTCAATCAGCAGGCGGAGTCGAAGGCCAGCCAGTACCGGCAAAGCCTTGGCGAAGCCTCCCTGGAGGCTCGCCTCGAACACCTGGCTCGGCTGCGGCGCGACGAGGGCTATGTGACCGTCTGCAGCCGGGACGACGACGGCGTGAGCTGGCGGCTCGAGGAGGCCCACTGCTCCGTGCAGCGCATTGCTGAAGAATTTCCCGCGGTCTGCGACCAGGAATTGCTGCTGATTCGGCGCACCGTGCCGGACTGCCGGGTGGAACGGGTGCATTGGCGGCTCGAGGGCGGTCACGCCTGCGGCTTCCGCATCACTCCGTTGGCGCAGGGCTGATGGCCATCGACCGAGCCGCGATTGAACGCATCGACTCCACCCTGCTGCCCCAGCTCGATCGCCATCACCTGCGGCTGCTGAGCCACTGCCTGGACAGCTTTCAATCCATGGCCGCTCCAGGGAGCACTGGTGCAATCCCCGACGAAAACCAACGGCGCCGCTGGTGCCAGAAGCAACCCGTGGTCGCTGAGGACCCGGCATTCCTCCACACCTTGCTGCTGCAGCTCAATGCTGCCGCCGATCAGCTGGATCAACTGGCGCTTGAGCTGGGCAAGCCTCCATTGGCGCTGACCCTCGACGATCTGATCAGCGCCGCCGAAGCCCGCTGCCGTGGCTGACATGGCCGTCGGGGGTGGCCTGGCTGTCGTGACTGACCTGGTCGGGCTGCCATCATCACTTCACTTCCTCAACGCCGGCGATGCTTGAGATCTCGGACGCCCTCAGCTTCTTTCGTCTGAGCTGTGGCCGCTGGACCTCACAGCGCAGCCAGCACCACCTGCTGCATCGCCGCGCCGAAGCCGGCGCCTCCTTCATCGTTGTGGAGGAACTGCTCAAGGGCGACGAACGCCTTGCGGAGATCGCCGAACGCAACAACGCCAGCGTTGAGCAGATCGTGGGGGGCTGCTGGGTGCGCTGGAGCGGATCGATGGCCTGGGATCGGGCCGGTGAATCCCACGAAGACCAGACCATGTTCGGACTGATCCCCGAAGACGAAACGGGGCGACGGGGACTGCTGCTGCGGGATCGCGGTTACGCCGAGAAAGCGCCGGTGGCGGGTCAGTTCCGCATGGATGACGAAAACGGCCTGATCCTCACAACCGACTACGAAATGATGAGTTCCCTGGAGCGCTTCTGGTTCGCCAGCAAAAACGTGCGGCTGCGCACCAGCACAGTGCAGGGACTTTCCAACAACGCCTCCTTCTGCATCGAGACCCGGCAGCTGGACGATGTTGATCAGCCCAGCCCAGCCATGGCTTCAAACGGGGCCGCCCTCGCCCCCTTCGGCTGGTAAGCAGAAGTACTTAGAGAAAGTATTACGGCATGTAATCGCTGCAACAGCAGCTGAAGGGGGCAAGACCCAGCACTTCTACGATCGCCAGCAGTGGATGCTGTAGCTCGCGTGGCCATTCCTCTTCTGGAGTACGCACCGATCACCCAGAACTCCTTGAGAGCGGGTGTTCCGAATCTCCGTGTCGGCTCCGACGAGGGATCACGGGCTTACTCCCTGGAAATTGCAGACGACCGGGACAACCTCGACACCGTTGTGGAAGCCGCCTACCGGCAGATCTTCTTCCACGCCTTCAAAACAGATCGGGACGTCAACCTTGAGTCCCAGCTGAAGGATGGCCAGATCACGGTTCGCGACTTCATTCGTGGCCTGGTGCTCTCTGACACCTTCAAGCGCACCTTCTACGGCTTCAACAGCAACTACAAGGTTGTCCGTCACCTCTGTGAACGGATTCTTGGCCGCAAGGTGAACGGCAAGGGCGAAGAGCTCTCCTGGTCGATCGTGATTGCGACCAAAGGCCTGGAAGGGCTTGTCGATGTGTTGCTGGACAGCGCCGAGTACCTCGACGCCTTCGGCTACGACACGGTTCCTTACCAACGCAACCGCGTGCTTCCCGGCCGGGAGCTGGGCGATACGCCGTTCAACATCACAACCCCCCGCTACGACGAGTACTACCGGGGAATCCTGGGCTTCCCCCAGATCGTCTTCACCGGAGGCCCCGCCAAGAAAGTTCCTGCCCGCGCCAAAATCCGCAAGGGCGGCTCACCTCAGGACTACATGGCCTGGGTGGCAGAAATGGGCGGACCCCGTGGAGTTGCCCCCAGCGGTGGCGCCGACATGGACTACATGTCGAAGGTTCCCTACCGCAGCATCGGCCGCTGATCCCGGCCTCGACCATGTTCAAAAAAGCGGGGCTTCGGCTCCGCTTTTTTTGTGTCTCTGACTGTGATCCCCGGGATCGACGTTCACCCAGTGGTCAGCATCCACTGACCCTTGGCCGCTTCACGCTTCGAAAAGGAATTTTTCAGATCACAATGATCCCAAACGAAACCTGGAGTTTTTGGACGTGTCCCAAACCCTTTCATCCCTGGCACGTCTCACCCTTCGTCAACTGCGTCAGATCGCCAGCGACCTAGGGGTGCCGCTCTACAGCCGCAAAAGCAAAGAGACCCTGGTCGACGAGGTTGCCCAGCGTCAGCAAAAGCGTGGTGGAGATCTGAAGGCCATCGAGGCGGAACTCAACGCGCCGGCCATGGGCAGCAGCGACACCCGCGTGGTGTTCCTGCCTCGCGACCCCCAGTGGGCCTACGTGTTCTGGGAAATTTCCGACGCCGATCGCAAGGTGGCCCAGAAAGACGGCGCCAGCCGACTTTGCCTGCGCCTGGCTGACGTAACCGGCATGCAAGACGGAAATGCCCATCCCCACACCCTCCAGGAAGTCCCCGTCGACAGCCACAGCACAGAGTGGTACCTGCCAGTGCCTCTCTGCGACCGGGATTACCGGGTGGAGTTGGGCTATCGCATCGGCGCCAGCTGGATGTCCCTGGCCTTCTCCTCCGTGGCCCGCGTGCCCGCTCTTCACCCGAGCGAGCAGATCCTTGATCAGTTCGTCCCCTTCAGCCTTGAAGCAGCACCGGCTGAATCCGCTCCAGCTCCCGTCGCGCCGATCGAGTCGAGCAACAGTGGCCTGCACGAGCGGCTCTACCAAAGCGCCACGGTTCAGTTCCGCCGCCGTCGGGTTGGCTCGGAAGAATTCCAGGAGGGCTTTGACGTTTCCGGCGACAGCAGTGGCTTGAATGACTCGGGGGCTGGCCTCTGGGCCAGCGGCCGCAACGAGTCTGGCCTTGGTGGCGTGGCTCCCCGCCAACGCTCCTTCTGGCTGGTGGCTGACGCCGAACTGATCGTCTACGGCGCCACCGACCCTTCCGCTCGCCTCACCATCGGTGGCGAAGAAGTGCCTCTCTCCACCGACGGTACTTTCCGAATTCAGGTGCCGTTCCGGGATGGCGAGCAGATGTATGCCATCGAAGCCACGGCTTCCGATGGAGAGCAGAAGCGCAACATCACGCTCAACTTCAAGCGCGAGACCCCTGAAGACAACAGCAACCCTGCCAGCGAAGCCCGCGCCGAGTGGTTCTGAACCCTTCCGATTCCAAAGCACCAGCAACCCTGCGCTGGTTCGTGGCCATCACCCCCCTCGCGGGGGCGATGGTCTTTCCATTGGTGGTGCCTTTGGTGATGGCCCGGGTGGGCATCGGAGCCGGTGTGGGCGTCGCCCTTGTTCTGAGTGGACTTTGGTTTGTGGCGATGCTGAAGACATCGGAGATGCCCCACTGAAAATCGGGGAACTCTGATCAAGGCAAGGTCTTGGTCTCGATGTTGAAGAACACGCTGGGTTGGATGGCAGCGGCTCCTGTCTGCGGAGGTTGCAGCCAGCCGGGATCGATCGTGGGCATGGCTCCGGCAGAACTGCCGATGCCCAAGCAGATCGATGTGGTCTTCAATCACAACGCCAGATCGCGCTACCGCTCACCCCTGACAGGGGAGTAGCGCAATGGTGACGACATGGAGGCATGGCTGATTGAAGCCATTGATGGCGCCACCGAGGAGGTGCTGGTGGCCGTTCAGGAGCTGAGCCTGCCAAGGGTTGCCCAGGCCCTGATCGCGGCAAAACACCGCGGTGTTCTTGTTCAGGTGATCCTCGAGAACAACTACCGGCAGGCCTGGAGTCAGCAACGACCCAGCCGGTTGAACCAACGGGAACGACAGCGCTGGCATCAGTTAAACCGCCTGGCCGACAGCGATCGGAACGGCACCACCACTGCCGACGAAGTCTTCCAAGGTGATGCCGTGGCGCTACTCCAAGCAGCGAACATTCCACTGATTGACGACACCGAAGACGGCAGCAGCGGCAGCGGCCTGATGCACCACAAGTTGCTGGTGATCGACCAAACAACAGTGATTACAGGCAGCGCCAATCTCACCAGTTCTGGCCTTCACGGTGATGCGGGCCGGCCGTCCAGTCGCGGCAATGTGAATCACCTGCTGCGGGTCAACAGCCCTGAGCTAGCCCTGGTGTTCCGTCAGGAATTCACCCAGATGAGGGGCGATGGTCCCGGCGGCAAGCAGGACAGTCGCTTTGGCCTGCAGAAGGCAAAAGGGAGCGTGCAAACCGTGAAGGTGGGCGACATCCGTATGGATGTGCTGTTTTCACCGCATCCCAGGAGGGACAGCAATCACGGGCTCAACTTGTTGGCAGAGCAGCTGAAAGCCGCAAAGAAGAGCCTTGATATGGCCCTGTTTGTGTTCTCCGCTCAGCAACTCACCAACGTGCTAAGGGAACAGATGAAGCGAGGCATTGAAATACGGCTGGTCGCCGATCCTGGGTTTGCGAGCCGCCCATTCTCTGAAGTGCTCGATCTGCTGGGGGTCAGCCTTCCAGATCACACCTGCAAGGTGGAGGCTGGCAATCAGCCGCTGGAGCAAGCACTTCAAGGCGTCGGCACCCCCCGCCTTGCCCGTGGCGACAAACTCCACCACAAATTTGCCGTAATCGACAAGAAAAGAGTGATCACAGGATCCTTCAACTGGTCGCCTTCAGCAGCACACACCAACGATGAAACCCTGCTGGTGATCCACTCACCGCAACTCGCCAAACACTTCACCCGAGAAATGGATCGACTTTGGGAGAGCGCTGAACTGGGGATCACACCGCACATCCAACGCAAACTTGAGCATCAAAAGATTCGATGCGGAGATGGAGTGGAGAGGGGCTGAGAGGATGGGGGAGTGGCTTGAGAGGTGACTTAAGATGCAGGAAAGAACGAGCTGATGATGGCGGGATTTGGGAATAGTAATCCAAACACAAAAAAACAAAAGATTCCTAAAAATGGGCCTCAACTTCTGGAAGCTGCGATCGGAGCCCATAAAACAGGTGACATCACAAAAGCAGAGGCGCTATATCTCAACGCCATAAATAGTGGCTTTCACCATGAAATAGCCTTCTCCAATCTTGGAATTATTTACAAAAATACTGGCAGAAAAGAAAAGGCACTAACTATATATAAACGGGCTGTCGCCAAAAATCCAAACTTCGCAGATGCCTACACAAATCTGGGGAATCTATACAAAGATCTCGGTAATCTAGATCAGGCGCTTACCTCCACTCTCAAATCACTCGAGCTCAATCCTGATAACCCAACTGCCCTCATAAACCTGGGCAGCATATACAAAGATCTCGGCAATCTAGATCGGGCTCTTGCCTCCACCCTCAAATCACTCGAGCTCAATCCTGATAACCCCAGTGCCCTCATGAACCTAGGCGGCATCTACAAAAACCTCGGCAACCTCGATCAGGCGCTTACATCCACTCTCAAATCACTCGAGCTCAATCCTGACAACCCCAGTGCCCACATGAACCTGGGCGGTATCTACAAAGATCTCGGAAACCTTGATCAGGCTCTTGCCTCCACAATCAAATCACTCGAGCTCAAACCTGACAACCACAATGCCCACATGAACCTGGGCTGGATCTACAAAGATCTCGGCAACCTCGATCAGGCGCTTGCATCCACTCTCAAATCTCTAGAACTCAAGCCTGAGGGATCCGAAGCATTATGCAAACTTGGACTTATCAAAATGGCGCTTGGACAGACCAAAGAAGCCAAAAGAGATTTACTGAATTCAATCAAATGCAATGAACAAGAATGCGAAGCACACCATGCATTAAGCACATTGCTAGAAACAACAGAAGAAGCAGAAGAATTGATTGAGATCATGAAATCAGTCAAAACATCGGTCCTGACTCCGCTGAAAAGAGCATTTGCCGAATTCGCACAATCTAACTGTTTCCATAAAATCAAAAACCATGACCAAGCCTCTAAACACTTAGTATTAGCAAATAAATATAAATTAATAACATCCCCTTCCAATGCCGATTCTCTTCTTGAAAAAATAGCACTGAGCGTTTCACAAATCGAGTCTACGAAAACAACTAATAGAAATGCGAATAGCGGCAAGGGCAGGATTTTTATTGTTGGCATGCCCAGAAGCGGCTCGACCCTGCTAGAAACAATATTGAGTATGAATCCAGAAAACAAAGACTTAGGCGAAAGCAGATCCCTGGAGAAAGCGATTGCGAAAGCGAAACAACAACAACAATCATGTAACAGCAATCATCAAAACATAGACGAGTATTACTCAAAACTTGAGCCCATCAACAACACCCAGCACAAATATACAACAGACAAACAGCTATATAATTTTATTCACATCAATTGGATTGCAAATCACATGCCCGCTGCCAAGATTATTCACTGCCGCAGAAATCCAATGGACAATATCCTTTCAATGCATAGAAGCAATTTAATGGCTGGAAATAATTTCACAGCAAACCTGGAAGACTCAGCCAAAGTACTTGTAGCTCATGAGAAAGCTATGCAAATTCAGAAAAATAGGTATCCTAAAAAAATATTTACCTTTGACTACGACCAATTTGTCAACGCACCCGAGGACAACCTTCGGAAACTTCTAGGATGGCTAGATCTAGAATTCGACAACAACTATCTTCACCCTGAGAAAAGCACTAGAATCGTCAATACAGCTAGCGTAATGCAAGCCAGAAAACCAATTAGCAACAAATCAGTAGGTGGATGGAAAAACTACGAGACCCTACTAAAACCTGCGTTTAAAATTATTCAAGAAAGCGGAGTTAAAATAGGCTAAAACAACAATTAACCACCAATATTACATAATAACATCCTGCTACGAGTCTCGGTTGGCTATCAGATCTCAACGAAACCCTTTCTTCTTCTCTGAGACATAGAAAGATCCTACTGCCTCATTAGTAATTGCATGCACTGATCCATAACGAGAATTCTTTTTAAGCATCTCCTTGAGCAGAACCTCACTCTTCTTGTCGAGCTTGATATTCATTGCCTTGGGAAGTGCTTGAAGTAAAAGTCTTCCATTGCCACCTTGTAACAGCCAGACCTTGTCAATCTGGTCTGTCGCATCAAGGCTTCCTCCATCTGACGAAAAGCATTTACTTCTCTTCGATTGAAGGAGACATTTGTAGAGGTGGTTTTAGTGATATACATAGTTTTTGAATAGAAAAGATAGTGATATCAGCGATCAGGAGTCAAACTAAACTCAAGAGGATGAAGCCTCAGACAACAAGCACACTTGACTTCTGAAAAGCATTTGAATCTATTTATATGATTTCAACCTTGTAATTAATCACTTTTATATCAAGAAGTACTCCAAAGCGGTCTCAAGCAGACTTAACACGGCGTCGACATTTACCCGAAGAAAAGCGACAAGAAAAGACATCTCAAACAAAAAGTGGCACAAATAAATAATAAAAAACCTTTCTCTAAATTATATCCACCACTCGGACATCTACTTCACCGTAAAATTATATTCCAATCGAACAAAGCGCGATCGCAATTCCAAAAGAAGCGCATACAGAAAAATGATCACACCGAGCATCTCAAATAACTCCTCAAACCCCGAAATCAACTCATAATAAAAACCGCTTCGGGATATTTGGTCCGTCCTGACAAGCCAGCTATTAAGAGCCTCAAAGACTATTGCTCCCGTAACGTAAACACCGCCAGCAATCAAAGCGAAAACAGCAACCCGCCTTCGAAGCCTCAAAAAAAACGGGATGAACTTTAAAGCAAATAGCGCAAACAAAATGCCATAGGGAATCACCCAAATCGACGCAAGAGAAGGATGCACATACTGCCTTAAATCAGAAATCACAAAAAGCTCATGAACCTGAAAAACCTCGTCAAATGCAAGAAATAAGAATACTTTGCTCAACAGCATCCAACCCCTAATATCACCACCTCGGCAGGACAGGGCTATCTGTTTCAACAGGAAAGAAGACACACAAAGCAGCAAACCGCTGTATATTGCAGTCAAGTTGAACTCCTCATCAAGATTGATCGCATCGAAAAAATCTTGGTAAAACCTTTCCGAAACTCCCCCAAAATTTATCAGCGCCTCGCTTATACAGTGCAAGGCAAAAAAATTGAAAGAGATGACAGCAAGGATTGAGCAAATTTTTTTAGGGCTAAAGCATCCAAGCGAAACTGCTGCAGTCATCGACGCGTGCAATATTATTTACAATAATAGCTGGGCAACATGATTCAAGCAAGTCAGGCAAACTAATCCAACAAAACCACTCATCACCCCGAACAATTCACCCATGAAGACAAACTTCCATACAAACTTGTCGCAATCAGCCATGAAGAATTGATCAATCGCGCACAGCAGGGCTGAAAATCAACAGCCAAGAGGAACAACATCCTTCCCTATTTGCAAGTATGTATCAATTCTGGGCCCACAAACCCTTGTAGGAAGATTCGCGAAGGCAAACGAGGACCAAAGCAACTAATAACAAAGCCACTTATTGCCATCAACGAACGCAAACGAATGACTTTTCTGACCTGAGACAAGCAGGCCATTCGGAGGCTTTCATCATCAAGACATCGCCCAATACTTCGCTGATTGATCTTCCAAACGATTGATTGGCTCAACTGCGCAAAAGAACGCCAGACTAGTCCCATGACATCCACGATCACACGCGTCCTGCTGCTGCTCACCATGGCCAGTCCCGCGACCGCGGCTGAGACCTACGAGCCCTGGCCCAGCCAGGATCAACTCCGCAGCATTGAACAGGCCGCCTATGCCTGCTCCCGCGACAACTCAAAGCAAGCCTGCACGCTGGTGCGTCAGCTCTCCGACCCTTTGATGGATCACTCCAGGTTACCGGGGCTCTGCAAAGACGTGCTGTGGTCCCTAATGGATGAAGCCAAGGTTGCCAACACCAACGACTTTCGCCGTAAGGACGCCATCACAAACACCGCCCGTCGGATCCCAAGGGTTTGCGCCGAGCCGGTGATGAAAAAGGGAAAGCCCAAATCGCGTCAGGCCTGAGCCTGACGGGCATCAATCAAAGTCGAAGCTGAACCGCTGGCCTTGCATCAGGGTGGCCACCTCACCGCGAACGGCATCCAAGAGCGCAAAGCTGACGTCGGGGTGCTTCTTGATTTCGTCCACAAACATCTGCACGTCGGCAGCGGTCAGTCCGTGGCTGGTGATTCTGGAATCCACCTTGCAGCGAAACGTCTCGAGAAGACTGAGTTGATCAGCGTCGAGGGGCTTGGAACCGGGATGGGTGACGTCCATCGAAGAAACAGAAGCGATCAGTGGGATGTCTCCGAATCACCAAGCAGATCAAGCAGGTTCTCGGATGTGGCGAGCATGTCACCCATGCTGAGTTCGCTTTCCTGACCAACAATTTCGGAGGCCAACTCACACGCGGTGGAGGAGTGGCCCGAGACATCACAACTGTTGGACAATCTCAAGATTGCATTGGAAAACTTGCCGCGCAGGCATTCTTCCGAACCTGACTGATTGAGTACAGCATTGGCCGCAGTCACGGCCTCCTGAGAGGCCTCCGGCAGGGGAAGGGCCCGTTTCCAGCTCTGTGATGCAACCACTGACGATGTCGTACAGGCCATTCCGACGAACCACAGCAGCAGACAGCGATGCATGGTCGTCGCAATAGGTGCGGGCCAAAGGGTAGCGACGTCAACTGGTCGCGACCGACGCCATGCAAATGGATTTCCATGTTTAGGTTCCGCATACAGACCCCTCCGTCGTGATGACCACCTCGGCCCCTGCGGAATCGACCCAACGCCAGGTGACCTTGGCCACCCCTTTCACTGACCAGAAGCCAGGGACTTCTGGCCTACGCAAGAGCAGTCGCCAGTTCGAGGAGCCCCATTACCTGGAGAGCTTCATTGAGGCGTCGCTTCGCACGCTGCCGGGCGTACAGGGCGGCACCTTGGTACTGGGGGGCGACGGCCGTTACGGCAACCTCCGTGCCATCGACGTGATCCTGCGGATGGGCGCCGCCCACGGCCTCAGCAAGGTGATCGTCACCACCGGCGGCATCCTCTCCACGCCTGCCGCCTCCAATCTGATCCGACAGCGTCAGGCCATCGGCGGCATCATCCTTTCCGCCAGCCACAACCCGGGTGGTGAGAACGGTGACTTCGGCGTCAAGGTCAACGGCGCCAACGGTGGCCCCACCCCCGCCTCCTTCACCGATGCGGTCTTCGAGTGCACCAAGACCCTGGAGCAATACACGATTGTTGAGGCTCCAGAAATCCCACTGGATGCCCCTGGTCTGCACAGCATCGGCGCGATGCAGGTGGAGGTGATCGACGGTGTCGACGATTTCGTCGACTTGATGCAGGAGCTGTTCAACTTCGATCAGATCCGCGATCTGCTTCGCAGCGACTTCCCCCTGGCCTTCGACGCCATGCATGCCGTCACCGGGCCCTATGCCACTCGCTTGTTCGAGGGGCTATTGGGTGCACCGGCGGGAAGCGTGCGCAACGGCACACCGCTGGAAGACTTCGGCAACGGTCATCCCGACCCCAACCTCACCTACGCCCACGACCTGGCTGAACTGCTGCTCGAGGGAGATGAGTACCGCTTCGGCGCCGCCTGCGACGGCGATGGCGATCGCAACATGATTCTGGGCCAGCGCTGCTTTGTGAACCCCAGCGACAGCCTCGCGGTGCTCACTGCGAACGCCACGGTGGCTCCGGCCTACGCCGATGGCCTGGCCGGGGTGGCGCGTTCGATGCCCACCAGCGCTGCGGTGGATGTGGTGGCCAAAGAGCTGGGGATTGACTGCTTCGAAACCCCCACGGGCTGGAAATTCTTCGGCAACCTGCTGGATGCCGGCAAGATCACCCTCTGCGGTGAGGAAAGCTTCGGCACCGGCAGCAACCACGTGCGCGAGAAAGATGGCCTTTGGGCCGTGCTGTTCTGGCTGCAGATCCTGGCCGTGCGCCGCTGCAGCGTCGCCGAGATCATGGCCGAACACTGGAAGCGCTTCGGACGCCACTACTACTCGCGTCACGACTACGAGGCCGTCGCCAGCGACGCCGCCCATGGCCTCTACAACCGCCTCGAATCCATGCTGCCTGGCCTGGTGGGCCAATCCTTTGCCGGGCGCAAGATCCGCACAGCCGACAACTTCAGCTACACAGATCCGGTTGATGGTTCTGTGACAACGGGCCAGGGTCTGCGCATCCTTTTGGACGACGGCAGCCGGGTGGTGGTGCGCCTCTCCGGCACAGGCACCAAAGGCGCCACGATTCGCGTCTACCTGGAGAGCTACGTGCCCAGCAGCGGTGACCTCAACCAGGATCCCCAGGTCGCCCTGGCCGACATGATCAGCGCCATCAACGACCTGGCGGAAATCAAGCAACGCACGGGCATGGACCGACCGACCGTAATCACCTGAAGCCAAGGCGATTCACACACAGCAAAGCCACCCCCAGGGGTTGCTTTTTTGATGGCTCTTATGGATCCCTCAGGGACGACGGCCGCGGTTGGACTTGCTGTGCCGATAGGCGGGATCAGTGGCTTCCTCCTGCAGCTGACGCATCGTCTCAATCGCAAAGCCCCCAAGACCACCTGAGCTGATCACCATCAGATAAAAGAGGCGCAAACGGCCCAGCGCAATCTCGGCCGGGCTGTTGTCGATCAGCACCTTGAGGAAATAGGCCACCGCCAGACCAAGACCGACACCAATGGCCACTGCAATCAACACACGCATGCCACTGAAGGGCTTGCGCTGATTCACCTCGGAGTTCAACTCAACCATCAGCTCGGTTGCGGGGTGGGGGTAGGACCGTCCTCAGGAGGCTTGGCATCGGCCTGGCCCAGCAACGTCTTCATCACCACGTAGAAGACAGGCACCACAAGGGTGGAGAGGAAGGTGGCCACCAACAGACCACCGAACACCACCAGGCCCAGGGACGACTGGCTCTGGGCACCCGCACCACTGGCCAGCATCAGTGGCAGGAAGCCGGTGAGGGAGGAAATCGCCGTCATCAGAATCGGCCGCAGACGGGACTTGGCGGAGAACTTGGCAGCCTCAAGCGCCGACTCGCCCTCACCCATCTTCTGGTTGGCCAGGTCGACGATCAGAATCGCGTTGCCGCCCGCCAGACCGATAAGCATCACCAGACCCACCTGGGCGTAGATGTTGAGCACCTGGCCGGCACCGCCGAGAAACACCAGGGCCCCCAGCAACGCCGTCGGCACGGTGAGCAGGATGATGATCGGGTCGGTGTAGCTCTCGTACTGAGCCGACAGCACCAGGAACACCGCCAGGATGCCGAGCGCGAAGATCACCACCGCCAGGGATCCAGCCTTCACTTCTTCGCGGGAGATGCCGGTCCAGTCGAAACCAAGGCCTTGATAACTGCCAGCATTGAAGATCTGCTTCATCGCCCCGATCGCCTGACCGGAGCTGTTGCCTTCTTTGGGGGTGCCGTCGATCTTGATCGAGCGGTAGAGATTGAAGTGGGGAATGACGCTGGGCCCCACCGTCTGCTTCACGGTGAAGAACTCCGAGAGGGGAATCTGCTCGCCCTTGGCATTGGCTACATAGATGGCGGACAGCCGCTGGGGTGTGGCCCGGCTGACCTCATCGGCCTGCACATACACCCTGCGCACCTTGCCCTCCTGGAAGGTGTCATTCACGTATTGCCCACCGAAGTTGACGCTGAAAACAGACATCGCGGAGGCGAAATCGACACCGAGCGAAGCCATCTGCTCCCGGTCCACATCGATCTTGTATTGCGGAGCCTGGGGGGAGAACAGCGTGTAGACCTGATTGAGAACGGAATCGCTGTTCGCCGTCTGAATGATCTGCTGAGCAGATCCGAAAAACTCATTCAACGAATAGACGCCACTGCTTTGGTCCAGCAGCTGGAACTCGAAGCCACCACCGGTGCCATAACCGGGAATCGACGGGGGCTCAACAACAAAGACCCGACCCCCATCAATCGCGCCATACAACTTGGCGTTGAGACGCTTCACCACCGCTCCCACGGTGTGGTCCTTGCCGGGCCGATCATCCCAGTGGTTCATCCCGATGAAGAACAGACCCTTATTGGGCGCGTTGCCATCGAGACTGGCGCCGCTGAACAGAGCCGCTGATGCGATGTCCTCCTCGGAACGCAACACCTCAGCCACCTGACGGTTGATCGCCAGGGTTTTCTCGTTGGAGACACCCTCAGGAGCCTGCACGAAACCAATGGCATAGCCCTGGTCTTCGATCGGCACGAATCCACCAGGAATTCTGGTGAAAGCGAATCCCGTCAGCAGGATCCCGGCAGCCAGGGCCGCCATCACAATCGGGCGGGCTTTGAGCACAGCATCGAGGATCGACGCATAGCTCTTCTCAAAGCCGCCATACAAACGGTTGAAGTTGGTGAAGATCACCGGGATGAAGTAGCCAACGCCGCCTCCAATGGCGGTGAACAACACCACCGGGATCGGATTAGAGACGATCACACCTGTTGTGATCACACCCACCGCAGCACCACCGACGGTGAAGGGAAGACGCAGGGGCAGACCGCTGATCTTGCCGGCGATGAAGCCGACCACCGCACCGATCACCGTTGGGATCAGCGCTGCTGCCGCTCCATTACCAGCACTGAGCAAGCTGTAAATGAAACCAAGCACCACACCGGCCGTGGCGTACTGATTGCGGCTGAGCTCCTTGGTTTCGCGAGACAAAAGCAGGGCCGACAGCATCGGCGAGAAGGTGAGGGCGTTGAAGGTGGAGATGCCGATCGAGAAAAGGATCGTGGCGGCGAACTGTTTGTAGATGGTGCCAGTGGCACCTGGGAAAAACAGCACCGGCAGGAACACCGCCATCTTCACCAGGGAAGTGGCAATCACAGCCCCGAACAGCTCATCCATGGTTTCCATGGCGGCCTGCACCGAGGTCATCCCTTCCGCCTTCTTGGCAGAGGTGTCTTCCACCACGGTGATGGCGTCATCCACCACAAGGCCGGTGGCCAGCACAAGACCAAACAGGGTGAGCTGATTGAGTGAAAATCCGAAGGCCAGCACCAGGGCGAAGGTGCCGATCAAGGCCACCGGAATCGCAATCGCGGGCACAAGCGTGGCTTTCCAGTTCTGCAGGAACAGGAACAGGATCAGCACCACCAGGATCACTGCGTCCCGAAGGGAGTTGGTCACCCCTTTGATCGACTGGTTGATGAAGTCGGTGGTGTCGTAAATCTTCTGGACCCCGAGGCCAACCGGCAAGGTTTGCTCGAACTCATTCAGCACCTCCTTGACGCCATTGGAGACCTCGATGGCATTACTTCCGGAGAGCTGGTAGATCGCGATACCAACCGAAGGTGTGCCTTTGAGATCCATGGCATCAATGCCGTAGGTCTCACCGCCGAGCTCAACGCGGCCCACATCCTTGAGCCGCACCAAGCCACCGGCATCAGTGGTTCTGAGAATGATGTTCTCGAACTCCTGGGTGCTGGTCAGACGACCCTGCAGCTGCACTGTGAAGGTGTATTCCTGACCTTCAGGGGCAGGGGCGCCGCCGATCTTGCCGGCGGGCACCAGACGGTTCTGGCTTCGCAGCTGGTTGACCACATCGGTGGCCGTGAGGTTGTTGGCGGTCAGCTTCTCGGGGTCCAGCCAAAGGCGGAAGGCGATCTTGCGGTTGCCGAAGTAAGTGACATCGCCGACGCCCTTCACTCGTTTGACGTTGTCGGTGAGGTTCTTGTCGAGATAACCGCTGATCGTCTCCACCGAATATTCGGTTTTGGCGGGGTCTTCGTTGACGAAGTTGTAGACGAGCAGGATCGAGTTGGAGGCCTTGTTCACCGTCACACCCGACTTGCGCACCTCCTCCGGCAACTGAGGTTCCGCCAGGGAAACGCGGTTCTGCACGTTCACCTGGTTGATGTTGCCGTCGGTGCCGCTGTCGAACGAAACGGAGATCGAACTCACACCATCGGAGGAGCTGTTGGAGGTGATGAAGTCCATGTTCTCCACACCGTTGATCTGCTGCTCGAGCACGGAGGTGACTCCCTGCTCAACGGCAACAGCATCAGCACCCACGTAGGTGGCCTGCACCTTCACCGTTGGAGGTGCAATGTCGGGGAGGTTTTCAATCGGAAGGATCGGAATCGAGATCAAGCCGACGATCACGATCAGCAGGCTGCAGACCGTGCTGAGAACCGGCCGGGTGATGAAATTATTGGAAGCAGACATCGATCAACCTCAGTTCGCCTTGGCGAGTTGCACATGCACGGGCATGCCGTGTTTCAGGTTGAGCAGA
This sequence comes from Synechococcus sp. M16.1, assembly GCF_014279895.1. Lineage (NCBI taxonomy): Bacteria > Bacillati > Cyanobacteriota > Cyanophyceae > Synechococcales > Synechococcaceae > Synechococcus > Synechococcus sp. M16.1. The sequence continues at coordinate 1,787,304 of NZ_CP047954.1, forward strand.
TTGGTTGTGGCCACCATCTGATTGGCTTCGAGGCCTTCGGTGATCGGATACAGCTGGTTCTCCAATTTCCCCACCGTGACCGGCGTCTGGAGGGCGAACTTGGCATCAGCGGGAAGCTTGCCGGCCTTGATGCCCTTCTCCAGCTTCTCGAGATCAGCCTTGCCCGGATTCGCTTTGAGCTCATCAAAGCTGCCGAGACGGAAGACGAAGCTCTGACCGGAGGTCTGGGTGACAGCGGCGAAAGGAACGGCCAGTTGTTGCTCAGCCTTGATCTGCACTCGGGTGCGCACACGCTGGCCATCCTTCAATTGCCCATAGGTGTTCGGGAAGACCGCCTTCACCAACAATCCCTGGGTCTGTTTGTTGATCCGAGGATCAATCGAGCCGACTTGCCCGGTTGCGATCACATCCTCACTGCCTGGGGCACTGAGCAACACCGGCTGCCCAAGGGACAGACGCGTTGAGAACACCGCCGGCACCTCCACACGGGCTTCCAGTTCGTTGTTCTGCACCAGGCTGGTGAACACCTGGCCCTGCTGAATCACGTCGCCCACCTTCACTTTCACGTCAGCGACCGTGCCGGCGGAGGGTGAGGTGAGATTGCTGTAGTCGAGCTCCGCCTTGGCGGAGATGTATTGGGTGCGATAGCGATCCAGATCCTTCTGCGACGCAGCGCCCGTCTCAGCCAGGTAGGCGTAGCGCTCGTAGTTGGCTTTGGCGTTGTCGGCTTTGGCTTTCTTCTCGACTTGATCGAGCACCACCAACAGCTGACCGGGCGCAACTTCATCACCCTGGCTGATCTTGAGTTGCTCAATCCGACCCCCCGATTGAGCGGCGAGCTCGACAAGGTTGCTGGCCTCCAACGTGCTGACGGTGTCGATACCCTCGGTGAATTCGGCCAACTGGGTGGAGACGGCCTGCACCTTCGGCGGCGGCGGCTTCGGCGCTTCGCTCTTGCAGGAACTAACCGTAATCAGAGCAGCGAAGGTGATCAGAAGACGCTGCGGATGACGCACGGCAAAAAGTCTTTTGTCGGATTATGGGGAGTTCGTGAGAGCTTGTCCGCGAAGGTTTCGACGTGTCGAAACTGGCCTGCAAAAAGATTCGATTTGGACCAGCTCAAGCGCTGATTGAGAACGTCAGGGAAACTGGGTCAACGCCGATTGTTCGTTGGGCCAGGACCTCTTCGCTTTTCACGGTGAGCAGCAACGGAGGCGGCTGGCCCCCCTGGCCGACCGCATGCGCCCGCGCACGCTGGAAGAATTTGAGGGCCAGAGAGGGATCCTTGCCGACGGACGGCTCCTACGCCGTGCCATCAAGGCTGATCGGGTCGGTAACCTGATCCTGCATGGCCCCCCCGGGGTCGGCAAAACCACCCTGGCGCGGATCATCGCCAACCACACCCGCGCTCATTTCAGCAGCCTTAACGCCGTACTGGCGGGCGTCAAAGACTTACGAATCGAGGTGGATGCTGCACGCCAACGCCTTGAACGGCATGGCTTGCGCACAATCCTGTTCATCGACGAAGTGCACCGCTTCAACAGCGCTCAGCAGGATGCGCTGTTGCCATGGGTGGAGAACGGCACCGTCATCCTGATCGGCGCCACCACAGAAAACCCCTATTTCGAAGTCAACAAGGCGCTGGTCAGCCGCTCGCGGCTGTTTCGTTTACTTCCTCTGGAACCAGAGGATTTGCAGCGGCTGCTGCAACGCGCCCTTGCAGACGACGAGCGGGGCTACGGCAACCGCGCCATCGCCATCAACAGCGATGCTGCCAACCATCTCGTTGATGTAGCGGGAGGAGATGCCCGCAGCCTGCTCAATGCCCTTGAACTGGCGGTAGAGAGTTCCGAACCCGATGGCGACGGAGTGATTCAGATCAACCTGGCCATCGCCGAGGAATCGATTCAGCAGCGGGCAGTGCTCTACGACAAACACGGCGATGCCCACTACGACACGATCAGCGCTTTCATCAAATCGCTACGGGGCTCCGATGCCGATGCGGCGCTGTTCTGGCTGGCACGCATGGTGGAAGCCGGTGAAAACCCCCGCTTCATTTTTCGGCGGATGCTGATTGCAGCGGGGGAAGACATCGGCCTGGCCGATCCGCAGGCCATCGTTGTGGTGGAGGCCTGTGCCGCAGCCTTCGAACGGGTGGGGCTGCCAGAAGGCCTGTATCCCTTGGCCCAGGCTGCGTTGTACCTGGCAGGCACCGAAAAGAGCAACAGCGTTCTGGGCTTCTTTGATGCCCTCAAAACCGTGCGCGATGCGCAAAAACAGGACGTGCCTGGGCATTTGCGCGATGCGAACCGAGATGGAGCCGCCTTCGGCGATGGCGTGGGCTACCGCTACCCCCATGCCTACGCAGAACACTGGGTGGAGCAGCAATACCTCCCCACACCCCTGCAAGGCGAGGTGTTCTGGCAGCCCGGACAACTCGGTTGGGAGGGGGAACGACGCGAACGGATGGCGGAACGCCGGGCAGCCCAACTCGCCGCGGCCGCGGAACTGGCAGCCGACCAGCCTTTACTTTTGAGCAGCGGGCCCGACCGTCCGGGCGTGGACCGCTGGGTCCAGCGCCAACTAGGACAGGAGGGGGAGCGACTGCAGCGCCTGCGAGAGCGGCTCTGGCGGGAGATCCCCTGGACCCGTCGAGATCGAGTGCTGCTGCTGGGGGTGCGCTCGCTGATCTGGGCCCTCGATCCATTGAGGGCCGCCCCGGAAGGTGGCGTCACCGTGCTTTGCGAGAACGAAGCAGACCGGAGCCGGCTAGCAGCACAGATGGATCTGCTCGAGCCGGAGCATCGGCCAGAGCTGCTGACCGGCAACCTCGACGCTCTGCCCGCACTCCAGGCCTTCGATTGGATCGCAGGACGCCTCGCCGCTGCCGACCTGCAAGGGCAGAACTGGACAGCACTGCTGGAGGCCATCAACAAACATGCCGAGCCGACAACAGGCTTACGGCTGCTGATCAGCCGCGCCGAACTGGGGCCCGCTGGTGCATTGCTCCAAGACGGCGATCCAAAAGAGCTGTTCAGCGATCTTGTGGCTCAGGAACAGCAGTGGCTTGAGCAGCAGCAGCGGCCGGACGAGTCCTTAAAGAACGCCGGCTGGCAGCTCCGTTGTGATGAGTGGCTGGAACATCTCACGCTTCCAGGGGGCACGGAACTGGCTGAGCGATGGCTGACCGAAGGGTCGCCCTACCGGCAGGCCATGGGGGAGATCAGCAAGGACGTGATGAAGGAATTGCGCCGGTCACTGAACAGCCTTGGAGAGGGTGGTTTACGACTGCCAATGCGCCATCAATTGATCACCGGCGAGCGAAACACGCCGTAAAAAAGCCCCGGCCGTAGCCGGGGCTGAGGCGCAGCTCTCAGGAGCTGATCACCAGAGGAGACGGACGGGAGCGATGCGAAGTGCAGGATCGGGCAGCGCGGTGTTGGCCTGAACGCAGGCAGGCAGAAACACATACCAGGAGAGCAGCGAGGTGCACTGGGCGTCTCCTTCGCAATGGTTTGGCGCACAGAGGTTCTGGATGCCGTCGTAAGTACCGCAGGTGTCTGCCAGACGGAAGTCCACGGGCAGCTCGGCCAGGATGCCGGCGGCAGAGATTTCACCGTCGATGGAGTCGGCGATGATCGCGGAACGCAGAGCTACCACGGAGGTGGACTTCATCTTCCAGTTGGGGAAATAAGAACGGGTCTGGTCCTTCAGGAACTTGACGCCGTCGTCGGAGTACAGGAAGCGGGAGACGCCGATGATGTCAACGGCATAGGTTTTGGTCATGCCTTCCTGAATTTCCTCGGCAGTCCAACCGGAGCTGCCGATGCCGGAGCTCAAAGCACGATCGGTGATGTCACCGGTGCTGAAGAAGGTTTTGAATTCAGAAGACGTGGTGGTCCACACGGCGCCGCCGGTGTTCCAGCGAACGGGGCGGGAGGTGCCTGCTTCAGCAGGAACGGCCAGAGCGGCGAGGGATACACCAGCCAGCAGGCCAGCAGCGAGACGAGAAAACACGGGACGACAAATAAGCACGTCAATAAAAATTAGCCCCCTCAATAAGAAACACCGACATCACCCAATCGCTTAAGAGTTGGCAAACATTGAGAGAACCGGCTTCCAGCAAAAGAGACACGAGAGACTCGCTAGCTCAGCTCGATCTGGACCAGCTCGAAATAAAAAAGCCAGAGAAGTTTGCCCGAACTAGGCCACCTACAAAGCATGGATAAGGTGAAAACCATCTTGCCGGGGAGAGCCACCTGAAACCCATTACTTGAGATCAGTTCGTCCTAACGAGGAATCAAAAGTAGATCGCTCTGATCACTTCAAAGAGATGCGTTGCCAGCCATCCGGACAATGCCCCTCCGCGGCCTGGCCTGCTACTTTCCGATCACCACGGCAGTAGTACATCCGCAACCGACCACCGGAGCGCGCCACCTCCGCCAGATAGGCCTCTGTCCCGTGATGGGGTTCAAGCGACAGCCGAGTCCGAACAGCATCGCGATTCACCATTGTCTGGAACTGCGACCCGGACGACAGCCCCAGATCCTGAAGCGAGCCTGCGAATTCACCCCAGCAATGGCGCGTCATTTGCGCGCGGGTGAACTCTTTCAGCAGGGTTTCGGCTTCGCTGCGTTGATGCAGGGTGACCTCGCGCTGCATCAGCCGCCGACTGAGATTCGCCGCCGACGGCTGAGGAACAGCGTGATCCAACGGGAAACCATCTCGCGGAGCAACAAGTGCGCTCAAGCCCATGGCCAGAAGACCCAGAGCTGCCAGGGAGCGCGCGATTTACTCAACCCGGATCCGCGACGCCATGGCCCAACAGCTGCAGGTTGATTGCAACGTAGGCCGCACGGACAGTCTTGTCCTGAGGGCCGTACGCTGCCGCCACTGACAAAACCTTTTCGTGAGTCTGCAAATCGGCGACGCCGCCCCCGACTTCACCCTTCCCGATCAAAACGGTGATCCCATCAGCCTCGCTTCACTGCGCGGGAAGAAGGTTGTTCTGTACTTCTATCCCAAGGACGACACCCCGGGCTGCACCAAAGAAGCCTGCAACTTCCGCGATCGCTGGGAGCAACTGAAAGCCAACAACATCACCGTTCTGGGTGTCAGCAAGGACGGAGCCACCTCCCACAACAAATTCATCAACAAGCACGAACTTCCCTTCACCCTGCTCACCGATGAGGAGCCCTGTGCCGTGGCCAGCCTCTATGAGAGCTATGGGCTGAAGAAGTTCATGGGGCGCGAATACATGGGCATGATGCGCCACACCTTCCTGATCGATGAAGAAGGAAAACTCGAGCGGATTTATCTCAAGGTGAAAGCGGCCACCATGGCCGACACCCTGATCAGCGATCTCGGGCTGAGCTGAGCCCAGCGCCCAGGCTCAGCAGTGCTTGCAACTGAAGATCACCCTCCAGCTGCAACAACTCCTTTGCACCGCACCAATGACGCTTCAACAGGGCAGCGTCCCCACCGCAGATCCACAGCAAGCCTTGGGAATGCTGCTGAGCCGCCGCAATGGAGGCCAACATCGCCTCCAGAACACCGCGCTGCATGGCGGCCACGGTTTGCTGTGGGAAGACCTCTTGCAGAGCGTCGTTGTCGAGATCCTCAGGGGTTGATGGCAAACCCAGGGTTCCATCGGCCATGGCCTGAAGCTGGAGCCGATAACCCGGGATCAGCTGTCCGCCTCCAAAACAGCCGTCTGCCGTCACCCGGGTGAGGCTCAACACGGTGCCGGCATCCACCAGAAGCAACCCCCTGGAACAGTCGAGCTGTTGCTCCTGACTGCAACGCCAGGCCATCCAAGCCCCGAGAGCTCGGTCCACCCCCAACCAAGGAGGAGCCTGAGGCAAGGGCACATCCCCAAGGCGAATGCGCAGATCCTGGTGGGCCATGAGCGGCTCGGGCACCGGCCCCACCGCCGCCCAAACCGGAGGGGCATTCCCGATGCGACCAGGGTCAGGAGGACCGTGCTCAATGCGGACAGTGTTGCCCTGCCGCTGCGCCCAATGCCAACGGCTGTTGCCGATCAGCAGGGCGCTGTCGACGTCCCGTGCAGACCCCGTCACTCAGATGCCTTCACCCATCAGCCCTTCGTTGGCCTCCTGGGGCACATGAATTCCACATTCCTGCTTTAACCCACCGAAGCGGGTGTCGCGGCCACTTAGATCTCCCACATCAGGGCCACTGGAATGCCAGTCGCCAACGGTGGAATAGCCCTGCTCGAACAACGGATGCTGGGGGAGGTTGTTGGATTGCATGTAGTAGTAGACGTCCCGCTGCGTCCACTCCAGCAAAGGCCTGAGAGACCAACGCTCCCGAATCGGATCCAACGCGGTCATCGAGCGGCGGTGATCGGTCTGGCCACGCCGCACGCCGCTGGCCCAGCAACGCGTCTCCAGGCCGTTGAGGGCTCGCTCCAGGGGTTCAACTTTGCGGATCCGGTGATAAGTCTCCAGATCGTCCACACGACCGGATTCCCAAAGCCGCCCGTGCAGGGCCTCCATCCGAGCCGGAGACATCTCGCTCTGACTCACCACCAGACGAATCCTGAGCTGCTGGGTGAGTTGATCGGCGTAGGTGTAGGTCTCAGGAGGCAGATAACCGGTATCGATCCAGATCACCGGCACAGCATCACCGCCGGGGAGGGTGCTCAGCATGTGCAGGAGCACAGCCGATTGGATGCCAAAACTCGTGGTGAGAGCAAAAGTCTCACCGAACTGTTCCAGCCCCCAGGCAAGACGCTGCTGCGGCTCCATCGACTCCAGCAGCTTGCGCCCTTCGAGCAACTCGTTTTGCACCGCCATGGGCACCATGGCCTCAGGAGCCTCCGTCATCACGCCATCTTCCCCTGTCGTGGGACCGGGTGTGGTTCCTATCGTTTAAGAACCGGCAGATCCCTTCATGCGTTCACCCTCGTCCCCATCGGATGCCGTGGTGATCGTTGGCGGTGGATTCGGAGGCCTGTTCACAGCACTTGCTCTTCAGCGACGGCAGCCCAACTGCCCCATCGTTCTTGTCGAACCGCGGGATCGCTTCGTCTTTCAACCGCTGCTGTACGAACTGCTCAGCGATGAACTTCAAGCCTGGGAAGTGGCCCCCCGCTATGACCAACTGCTGAACAACGGCATCTGCTGGATCCAAGACAGCGTTGTTGATGTCGACCAAACCAGCCAAAGCATCGAACTGGCCTCCGGAGAACGCTTGGGCTGGTCACAACTGGTGCTAGCGACGGGCTCGAAAGCCAATGATTTCGGCATTCCAGGCGTCAAGGAACACAGCTGTGGCTTCCGTGACCTCGGCGATGTGCGCCGCCTCAAGCAATGGCTCAGCAATCTGAACCAGCAACGGGGAGAAGATGCCGGACTGATCATTGTTGGCGCGGGACCCACCGGCGTTGAGCTGGCCTGCAAGCTGGCGGATCTGATCGACGGTGCCGCCAGCATTCGACTGGTGGAGATGGGCGATGAAATCCTTCCCGGCAGCACAGCGTTCAATCGCGAGCGGGCCCAGGCAGCACTGGAACGCAAAGGGGTGGTGGTCCAGCTCAACACCAGCGTGAGTGAAGTGAAGTCCAGCTCTGCTGTTCTTGCCGACGGTGCTGTTCTGCCTCACGCAGGCCTGATCTGGACCGCAGGAAGCAGTCCCACCACCCCCGCCATCTCACCCACACCTGTGCTGGAAAGGGGGCGCCTGGCCGTTGACGATGACCTGCGCCTGGTGGGCTGCACCAACACGTTCGCCCTCGGGGATCTCTCAGCTCGGCCAGGCAGCCCATGGCCCGCCAGCGCCCAGGTGGCGATGCAACAGGGCGATGCAACTGCCGCAGCCATCGCCCAGCTGCGGATGGAGGAAGAGCCACAACCCTTCCAGTTCGAGGACCGCGGCGAAATGCTCAGCCTCGGCGTTGGTGAGGCCACCCTCACCGGCATGGGACTCACCCTGGCCGGCCCCTTGGCCTTCCAGTTGCGGCGGGCCACCTATCTCACGCGCCTGCCAGGCCTCTCTCTGGGTCTGCGCTCAGCAGGCGCCTGGTTGCTGAACCGTTGAAGCAATCCCACCTCGGCGGGCGTTGCCGTGGTCTGCGCCCCAGCCAGCAACGGCAGCTGGAGCGGTTGAGCCATCGCCGTCATCCCGAAGACTGCGGCGCCGATCTGCTGAGCCTCGAACGCTTGGCCGACCTTGTGCTGGATCTGGAGATGGCATTGCATCTGGTGCTGGACGGCCGTGGCCTCTGCCGCCTGCTCTGGCTGGGGCCTCTCACCGGCGGCGATTCGCTGTTGCAGCACCTACCGGCGACGCCGCGACGGAGCAGCGGGGGATGGCGACTGATCAGCTGCCCTTTTGCCCGCAAAGGGCTGCACTCAGATCCCCGCGACGCCGTGGTCGCCCTCGACATCGCCCCTCGGCACTGGCTGCGCTTTGCACCATGCCCGGCGGCCGATGGAGCGCGCCCGGCCGAACTCTTGATTCCAGACCCGTCTCAAGCCGATGGCTGGAGACCGTTTGAACAAGGCAACCTGAGGGATCTTTGCGTCCTCACACCGGACGAACCCCATCAGCCAAGCATCAACGCCGCGGCCGGAGACGAGCGGGTGCTTCTGCTCACGCTCACCAGTGGCGATGAACAGCGCGACCAGCGGGATCTGGCTGAGCTGGAAGGATTGGTGCGCAGTGCCGGTGCCGAGCCAGTGGCCCGGACCAGCCAGCGCCGGGGCCAAACCAATCCCCAGACGCTCTGGGGCTCCGGAAAACTTCAGGAAGCCGCCCTCGAGATCCGCCGCTGCCAGGCCTCCCTTGTCATCACCGACAGGGAGCTCACCCCCGTGCAGGCCCGCAATCTGGAACGGCTGCTCAGCTGCCCGGTCTCCGACCGCAGTGAGCTGATCCTCGACATCTTTGCCCAGCGGGCCGGCAGTGCTGCTGGACGACTTCAGGTGGAACTGGCTCAGCTGCGCTATCGGCTGCCGCGCCTGCTGGGACGGGGCAGCAGCCTGTCGCGGCAGGGCGGCGGCATCGGCACGCGCGGCCCTGGAGAAACACAGCTGGAAAAGGACCGTCGAGCCATCAGCCGACGCATCGAACGACTGCTTCGAGATCAACGCCAACTTCAATCCCACCGCAGCCGCTTACGGGATCAGCGGCGTGGTCTGCCGCGGGTGGCTCTTGTGGGCTACACCAACGCGGGCAAATCCAGCCTGCTCAATGCCTTATGCGGCAAACGAGCCAGTGATCGCGTGCTGGCGGAGAACAAGTTGTTCGCAACCCTGGACCCCACCACGCGCAAACTCGACCTGCCCTGCCCTGGGGCACGCCCTGAACGGCTGCTGCTCACCGACACGGTGGGCTTCATCCGCGATCTCCCGGCCCCACTTGTGGAAGCCTTCCGCGCCACCCTGGAGGAGGCACTGGATGCCGATGTGCTGCTGCTGGTGGTCGACCTTGCTGACCCCGACTGGCAAGGCCACCTGGACACCGTGCATCGGCTGCTCGATGAGCTTCACAGCACCGCCCTGCGCAGGGTGATCGCCAATCAGATCGACCGTTGTGAGGCGTCTGAGATCGAAATGATTCACCAGCGTGAACCCGACGCCCTGTTTCTCTCAGCGGTGCGGGGGGATGGGCTGCAGGGCCTGAAGCAGTGGCTGCGTGAGCAATTTTTTGATCCCGGGGCAGAATCGCCACAATTGACGACCGGCGACTCGCCGCCATGGCCGAGCTGAGCAGCGCTCTTCATAACCCTCAGGCCTTGATCACCCTGGGCGTGTTGGCTCTGGCAGTGGTGCTGTTCATCACCGGGTTGATTGCACCGGAGCTCACCGGCTTGCTGAGTTTGAGCCTGCTGATCGCCACCGGGGTTCTCAATCCCCAGGAGGCTCTGGCGGGGTTCGGTAGTCCTGCACTGATCACCCTGTTGGGCCTGTTCCCGGTCTCCGCGGCACTGTTCAAGAGCGGTGCCCTGGATCGACTCAGAGATCTGATCGCCTCAGAACGGATCCGCTCCTCGCGCCGTCTGATCGCACTGATGGCCTTCGTGATCGCCCCGGTGTCAGGGATTGTTCCCAACACCCCCGTGGTGGCCTCGCTTCTGCCCGTGGTGGAGGGCTGGTGCCAACGGCGCGGCATTTCGCCATCCCGGGTGCTCTTGCCCTTGTCGTTTTCCACCGTGCTTGGGGGCACCCTCACCTTGCTGGGCAGCTCGGTGAACCTGTTGGTGAGCGACATCAGCGAGCAACTGGGCTACGGCTCCCTCGATCTGTTCAGCTTCACGCTGATCAGCCTGCCGGTCTGGCTGGCCGGGGCCATCTACCTGGTGATGGCTCCGAGAGTGCTGCTGCCGGACCGCGGTGCCACGACGGATGAGCTGGGAAACACCAGCAAAACAAGCAGCTACTGCACAGAAGTGCGCATCCCCCCCGACTCGGAGCTGGTGGGTCGCTCACTGCTGAACAGTCGGCTGCAGCGCCGTTTCGACGTGGACGTTCTGGAGCTGCAGCGCGGTGGAGAGCGGCTGCTGCCCCCCCTGGCGGACCGTCGTCTTGAAGCCGGCGATCGTCTGCTGCTGCGGGTCACCCGCCCCGATCTGCTGCGTCTCCAGCAGGATCACACGGTTCAGCTCACAACTCAGGGGCAGAACGCCGGGTTCAGCGTCTACACCGAAGAGTCAAGCGGTCAGAAGACCGTGGAAGTATTGCTGCCGGCTGGTTCCACCCTGGCCGGCGCCAGCCTGCGGGAATTGCGGTTCCGGCAACGCCACAACGCCACGGTGCTCGCGCTTCGCCGCGGCCAGGAGACCGTTCAGGAACGCCTCGGCCAGGTGATCCTGCGGGAGGGCGACGTGCTTCTGCTGCAGGCACCCATCGACTCCATCCGCGGCCTGCAGGCCAGCAACGACCTCTTGGTGCTGGACCGACTGGAGGATGACCTGCCCACCGTGCGGCGCAAGCCGGTGGCCGTCAGCATTGCCCTGGCGATGCTGCTGCTGCCGACGCTCACCCCCATCCCTCTGGTAGCGGCGGTGCTCCTGGCCATGGTGAGCGTGGTGGCCACTGGCTGCCTTCGCCTCGGCGAACTGCAGCGCTCGATCCGGCTGGACGTGATCCTGTTGCTGGGATCCCTCACCAGTTTCAGCGTTGCCATGCAGAGCACGGGCCTCGCCGATGCCCTTGCCCTGGTGCTCCAGCAGGGGCTGGCGGGCTGGCCGAGCTATTCCGCTTTGATGGTGGTCTTCATCGGCACCACGCTGCTCACCCAGGTGATGAGCAATGCCGCCTCGGTAGCCCTGCTGGCGCCTGTCGCGGTGCAACTGGCCCCGTCCCTGCAGCTGTCTCCCACCGCCTTGCTGATCACAGTGCTGTTCGGTGCGAGTCAGTCGTTTCTCACCCCCGTCGGGTACCAGACCAATTTGATGGTGTTCGGTCCAGGCCGTTATCGCTTTCTCGACGTCACCCGCTACGGAATTGGCTTGACGCTGATCATGACCATCATCGTGCCGGCCTTGATCCTCTGGCATTACGGCGGATCCTGAACAACACTGGTCAGATCTCGCGCGCTCCTGTGCCGATCGGAAGGGCCATCGAACGCAGCCAGAGCTGGCATCGTCGGCTCACGGTTCCCCAGTTCACCGTGGTGACTGGATTGCTGGTGGTGCTGATCGGCACGTTGATGCTGGCCACTCCGCTGTGCTCCTCAAGCCGCGTGGGGCTTTGGGAAGCTCTGTTCACAGCCACATCAGCCATCACCGTGACGGGCCTGTCGATCATCGACATCGGCACCGATCTCACGACCTTCGGCCAGGTGGTGCTGGCCCTGATGATCCTGGCGGGGGGCCTTGGCTTGATGGCCATCACCACGTTTCTCCAGGGCTTCGTGGTGCAGGGAACAGCCCTGCGCCGCCGGCTGGATCGGGGGCAGGCCCTGGATGAATTCGGCGTTGGGGGCGTTGGGCGCACGTTTCGTGGCATTGCCCTGACGGCGACGCTGGTGATCCTTGTAGGGGCTGTGATCCTGTATCACTTCGGCTTCGATGACATCCCCAACCAGGGCGAACGCCTCTGGGCTGCGGTGTTCCACAGCATCTCGGCCTACAACAACGCGGGATTCGGACTCTGGAGCGACAGCCTCGAGCGCTACCGCAGCAACGGGGTTGTAAATGCCGTAGTGATGCTGCTGATCGTGGCCGGCGGCCTGGGGTGGCGGGTCACCAGCGATCTGACCACACAGCTGCTGCGCAGACGGCGAAGCCGGCGGCGGCTGAGCCTGCACTCCCGCCTGGTGCTGCGCACCACCCTTCTTTTGATCGTCTTCGGGGCAGGGGGGCTGGCCCTGACGGAATGGTTGAACCAGGGGGAGATCTTCGCGGGCATGCCCTGGTCTGAGCGCTGGCTCACAGCCCTGTTCAAATCCGTCACGGCACGCACAGCCGGCTTCAGCACCCTTCCGCTCTCGCTCGACACCGTCACCGAATCAAGCCTGCTGTTGATGATGGTGCTGATGTTCATCGGGGCCAGCCCGGGCGGCACCGGTGGCGGGATCAAAACCACCACCGTGGCCGCCTTGATGGCGGCCACCCGCTCCACCCTGCGGGGCCGGGAGGTGGTGGTGATCCGCAACAGAAGCATCAGCGACAAGGTGGTGCTGAGGGCCGTCGGCATCACGGTGGGCTCCCTGCTGTTCGTGATGGCCATGGCGATGCTGATCAGCATCGCCAGCAATTTGAACGGGAAGGATTCATTCACCTTTATGGAAATGCTGTTTACCTGCATCTCCGCTTTTGCCACGGTGGGGCTTGATCTGGGAGTCACCGTCGAACTCCCCCGTTTCGGCCAGGCGGTGCTGATGGTGGGAATGTTTGTGGGACGGCTGGGGATCCTGTTGCTGCTGAGTGCGATCTGGGAAGCGATGACGCAGGAACAAATCCAGATGAATCGCCAGAATCGAGTCGGTTACCCCAGCGAGGATCTGTATGTCTGAGCGCGATCAGCGGGGGAGGCAGGGATGAAGGAGTGGTGGCAGTGGAGCCCGGCCCAGGGCAGCGAAAGACTCGGCTTCGCGATCATCGGTGTGGGCCGTTTCGGCATCGCCGTTTGCCGGGAACTGCTTCAGAACGGAGCAGATGTGCTGGCCGTGGACCGCTCTGAGCGGGCGGTGGATGAACTGCGTCAGGTGGAGCCCAGCGTGGAGGCCCGCGTCGTCGACTGCACCGACGAAGAGGCCCTGCGCGAGGCCGGCGTGCTCGACATGGGCACCGTGGTGGTGGCAATCAGCGAACCGATCGAGGCCAGCATCACCGCCACCTTGATCGCCAAAGACAGTGAAGGAAGCCGGGTGCGCCAGGTGATTGCCCGGGCGACGAGCGACCTCCACGAAAAAATGCTGAAGCGGGTGGGGGCCGACCGGGTGATCTTCCCCTCGCGCATGCAGGGCGAGCGCCTCGGCCTTGAACTGGTGCGCCCCAACCTGATGGAGCGGCTGGCCCTGGATGAACAGCACTGCATCGAGGAGATCAAGGTTCCGGAACCGTTTGTGGGGCGGTCGCTCCGGGATCTGAATCTGCGCAAGAACTTCAGGGTGAACGTGCTGGCGGCAGGACCGCAAAGCAGCCTGATGGTGAATCCACCGGCATCCCACGTGCTGGAGGAGGGGCACCTGCTGGTGGTGATGGGACTGGTGGACGACCTGCAACGGCTCCCCAAAAACTGAGCCGATGCACTGCCTCGGGCTGATGAGCGGAACCAGTGCTGACGGTGTGGATGCCGTGCTGGTGCACTTCGACGGCTCACCCCAACATCCGAAGTGGTCCTTGCTTCGCCACCACCATCAGCCCTACCCGCTCGAACTGCAGCAGCAGGTGGTGGCAGCCGGCCAGGGTGCAGCGATGCCGGCATCCAGCTGGCTGGAGCTGGCGGAAGCCATCACGGAGGTTCAAGCCCAAGCAGTGCAGGCCTGCGACCCCACTGCAACAGCTGAGCTGATCGGTTGTCATGGCCAGACCGTCTGGCACCGCCCGCCGGCCCAAGGGGCACGGGGGGCCAGTTGGCAGATTCTTCAGGCCCCGCTGCTGGCCCATCTGCTGCAGAGGCCGGTGGTGCATGACTTCCGCGCCGCTGATCTGGCGTTAGGGGGACAGGGAGCACCGCTCGTACCTCGGGCCGATGCGGCACTGCTGGGGCGCACGCAGGGCTGGCGGGCACTGCTCAACCTGGGCGGCATTGCCAACCTCACCCTCATCCCCCCCTGCGGTGGAGTGGATCGCCATGCCGCGATCTTGGGATGGGACTGCGGCCCCGCCAACAGCCTGATTGACCTGGGCATGCGCCAGTTCACCAATGGCGCCCAAAGCTTCGACAAGGGTGGAGCGATGGCAGCGCAGGGCCATGCGGATGAGGGCTGGATCCAGCGGTGGCTCCAGGAGGAGTACTTCCAGCTGGCACCACCGAAATCCACTGGACGGGAGTGCTTCGGGCAGGACGACCTCAACCGGCGGCTACATCAGCTCGATGGAGCCTCAGCGGCAGATGCCATCGCCACCCTGACGGCCTTTTCCGCCGCTGTGGTTGCCCAAGATCTGGCACGTCTGCGCCAGAGCGTTGGGATCGCACCGATCGAACTGATCACAGCCGGAGGTGGCAGCCAAAACCCGGTGTTGATCGATGAGCTGCGGCGGCGATGCCGAGGCGCACAGATCGATGAAAGCAGCAGTCTGAGGGTGCCGACGGAAGCCCGAGAAGCTCTGGTCTTCGCCTTGCTGGCCTGGTGGCACCACAGGGAGCATCCCGGCAATGCCCCCACCGTCACAGGAGCCAAACGAGAAGCCGTGCTCGGCGTGCGGGTGAATCCGGCCTAACCCGGCCTGTGCAGGCGCAAACGACGGGGCGCACCCCGCAGACGGCGGGGCTGCTGTGATTCCAGAGCGGACCGCAGGCGCTCCTCGCGGGTCGGCGCCGGAGCGGACGCGTCCAACTCCTGCTCATGGCGTTGCACACCCTGCTGGATCAGCACCCTCGCCATGTTGCTCACCGTGCGGGATTCCAACTCCGCCATCGCCGTGAGCCGCGCACAGAGGTCCTCAGGAAGAACCACCTGAATTCTGGGGGACTTGGGCTTCCCGCTGGATGAGGTCTGACGGGTGGGCACGACCGGATCCCCAGACAGGGGCTCTGCTACTAAAAAGTGTACAGAGATGGTCAAGGGTAGTATCCATGACTATGGTGGGGGCATTGGTCCTCCTCGGAGTACCCCATGACACAAGCCACACCACGCCCCCGTCGCAGCCCAGCCGGCTCACGCACTCGGTCCCGACGCCCCCGTCGCAGCGCTGAAAACAGCGACGTGCTGGTGTCAGCCGTGATCAGCACCTATTTGCTGACCCACCTGCACCACGTGTTGCAACGGGCCGAATACGGCGCCTCCCAGGAGGGGCGCAGCACCCAGGCCGCCAACTACGCGCAACTGCGCAAGGTGCTCTGCATGGATGCCCGCAGCATGAAGGACGCCTCCGCTCTGGGGCAGCACGATGACGGCCTCGAACAAGCTGCCTGACAAGACTCTCGGTGCTGAATAGCGTTTGAGCAGTTGCTCAGATCGCGATGGCTTCCAACGCCGCATCGCTCTACGCCCGAATCAGCAGCAATCCGGAGCAGACCCAGGCGCTGTTCCGTCAGGCGCTGCAGGATCCCAACGGTGCCATGGCCAGCATCTGCAACCTGGGCGATCAGCTGGGGCTACCCGTCACGACCGAAGAGGTGCGCGAGCATCTGGCCAGCCTTGACGACGAGGACAGCAAACGCTGGCTGGTTAAGGCGAGAGGCGGTCTTTGAACCCAGGCGCTTCGGACATCAGAAACGCCTGGGGTTCAGTGCGCTGACGGCGTTCGTAGCCACCACCCCCGGCCCAACTGAAGAAGAGCAAGTAGCTCACGATCGCCAGACCTGCGGCCACCACGAGAGCGGCCAGCTGCTCCAGTTTCCGCATGGCGACCAGCCTCCGGGAACACTCACCAGTTTGCCGACAGGGATGATGGGGGGCATCACGCCTTCCGCCGGTGCTGCGACTCGAAAACGTCAGCAAGATCTACCCCACGGGGGAAGTGCTCCGCGCCGTGACCTGGGAGGTGAAAGCCGGAGACAGGATCGGACTGGTGGGGGTGAACGGCGCCGGCAAGTCCACCCAGATGCGTCTGATCGCCGGACACGAAGAGCCCACCAGCGGCCAGGTGGTTCGGCAAGGGGAGCCCCGCATCGCCTACCTCCAGCAGGAATTCGACGTGGACCTGGAGCGCACCGTGCGCCAGGAACTGTTTCAAGCCTTCGGCGAAGCGGCCGAAGTGATGAACCACCAGCAGCAGGTGGAAGAGGCGATGGGCTCCGAACGGGCTGCGGAGGATCCCGACCATCTGGACCAGCTGATCCAAGAACTGGGAAAGCTGCAAAGCCGTTTCGAAGCACTGCATGGCTACGAACTCGATGCCCGCATCGACAAGCTCCTGCCCACGATCGGCTTCACCCCGGAGGGCGCTGAGCTGCAGGTGAAGGACTATTCCGGGGGCTGGCAGATGCGGATCGCCCTGGGGAAAATCCTGCTGCAGGAACCGGATCTGCTGCTGCTCGACGAGCCCACCAACCATCTGGATGTCGAAACCATCCAGTGGCTGGAGAACTACCTGCTGGAGCAGAGCGCAGCCCTTGTGGTGATCAGCCACGACCGCACCTTCCTCGACCGGGTCTGCAATCAGATCGTTTCCACCGAACGGGGCGTGTCCCGCACCTACCTCGGCAACTACACCGCCCACCTGGAGCAGAAACAACTGGAGCGGGAGGCCACACAGGCGGCCTTCGAACGGCAGCAGAAGGAGATCGCCACGCAACAGGCCTACATCGATCGCTTCCGCGCCAGTGCCACCCGCAGCACCCAGGCCAAAAGCCGTGAGAAGCAGCTGGACAAGGTGGAACGGGTGGAGGCACCGATCGAATCCGTGGCCGGGCCGAGTTTTCAGTTCCCGCCTGCCCCGCGCTCCGGAGCCCAGGTGGCCCTGATCGACAACGTCACCCACAGCTATGGAGACAAAATCCTGTTCCTGGGGGCTGAACTGGAGGTGGAGCGGGGTGACCGCATTGCCTTCGTCGGCCCCAATGGTGCGGGCAAGTCCACCCTGCTGCGACTGGTGATGGGGGTTGAAACCCCTGATGAAGGCAGTGCCCGGCTTGGGGAGCACAACGTGATTGCGGGGTACTTCGAACAGAACCAGGCCGAAGCCCTGGATCTGTCCAAGACCGTGATCGACACGATGTACGAAGCGGTTCCCGACTGGACCCAGACCCAGGTTCGTTCGCTGCTGGGCAGTTTCTGCTTCAGCAACGACACGGTGTTCAAGGAAGTCGGGAAGCTCAGCGGCGGCGAGAAAGCCCGCCTGGCCCTGGCCCTGATGCTGCTCACCCCCTGCAATCTGCTGGTGCTGGATGAGCCCACCAATCACCTCGACATCCCCGCCAAACAGATGCTCGAGGACGCCTTGATGGCCTACGAGGGAGCCGCGCTGCTGGTCTCCCACGACCGCTATTTCATCTCCCGCGTCGCCAACCGCATCGTGGAACTGCGGGACGGAGAGCTGGTGATGTATCGCGGGGACTACAACTACTACCTCGAGAAAAAAGAGGAGGAAAGGGCAGCTGCCAAGGAGAAAGAACTGGCTGCAGAACGAGAAGCCAAGCGGAAGGCCAACAAGGAGAAGCAGAAGGCACGCGACGCCCGCCGTAAAAAGGCGGCCTGACTGGCATCAGACGACGGCAACGAAAACTTCACACAGGTTTAGGCAGGAAGACTTATTTCGCTTTACCTGGTGTTTTCATCTGCATAGGCTGACAAAACAGACCTTCCAGCCCCGATGAGCATGGTTCCCGGCCCCGGCAACAGTGAACCCGTTGGCGGTTCAACAGCCCCCGGTCCGGCACCCCATGAGCAGACCTGGGACGCCGTGGAAACCTATTTCCAGTGCATCACCACCTGTTCGCTCGACGATGGCGACTGCATCACACAATGCGTCGAACAACTGAGGGACGCCGACGACGCCTGAGCCCAAAGCTTCAGCCAGGGGGCAAGGCCGACAAATCGACGGGCTTGACGTTGATCGAGACCCGCTCCTGAGCTCGCTGCACCTCGAGCGCAACCGTGGCACCGACACCGCGGCGTTCAATGGCACTGACCACCGCAGCTGGGCCCTTAACCGCCTGGCCATCGAAGCGAAGGATCACATCATCCACCTTGAGCCCGGCGCGGTCCGCCGGCCCCCCAGGTTGAACAGCGCGAATCACCGCACCTGGCGGCACCGGGGATGTGGGGGTGGGCCGGGGCACCGCTGACAGACGGATGCCGATCACCGGATGACGGACCTTGCCGCTGGACACCAGCTGCTGGGCAATGGTTCGAGCGCGATTGATCGGGATGGCAAACCCCAGACCCGCCCCAGGCCCTGATCGCACCAGGGTGTTGATGCCGATCACTTCACCGGCGGCATCGAGCAGTGGCCCGCCCGAGTTACCGGGATTGATCGCTGCATCGGTCTGAATCAGATCCAAACGCTTACCGGAGATCCCGAGCTGGGCAACGTTCCGGTTGAGGTTGCTGATGATCCCGAGGGTCACCGTGCTCTCCAGCCCGTAAGGATTGCCCACGGCAATCGCCCAATCGCCCACGCTGAGTCGGTCGGAATTCCCCAGATCGGCGACAGGCCAGGGCCCGGGGCCCTCCAGACGCACCACCGCGAGATCAGTGAGGCTGTCTTTGCCCACCACGCGGGCAGGCACCCGCCTTCCATCGGAGAGCCCCACGGTGAGTTGATCCGCCCCCTCCACCACATGGGCGTTGGTGAGCAGCAGGCCCTTGGCATCGAAGATCACCCCACTGCCTTGGCCGCGCTGCACCCTGGAGCCTGGGGCTGTGGGGCGTGGGATGCCGAAGAAGTGGCGAAACAAAGGGTCCTGCATCAGGGCCGGCGGCACACCCGCAGCACTGGACTGATTGACGGTCCGCGCCGTCTCCAGGGTGACCACAGCCGGACCACTGCGCTTCACAGCAGCCGCCACAAACGATTCGCGACGGATCGCCGGGCGCGCCTCGAGTTGCTGAGGGCCAACGAGCAAGGTAAGCGACGACACGCCGGCCACCAGCAATCCCCCCGCCAGAGCAGAGACGACGAGCGGGCGGGATGGGGAGCTGACCACAGTGTCAAGGCCATCGGCTGCCTCGACGATACGCAGAGCAGAACCAAAAACAGCCACATTCCATGTCAGAACTGTGACCACATGCGACCGGGGTCCCGATAGCGTGAGGATGCAGACATTCAGCTGGGTCGGAGGGTCATGCTCGGTTCGCTGTTTCCCCTCATCTACGGAGCGCTGTTCGTGGCCCTGTTGTGGCAGGCCTTCCGCGTGATGAGCAAAGGCTTCCGCGCTGCCAGCGGTCCGATCAACAGCGTGCCAAGCAACGCTCCGAACGACCGCACAGGCCAGGTCACCGTTCACCCAGAACTGCTGGACAGCGAGGGACGCATCACCGAAGAGGCCCTGCTGACGGTGCGCTTTGGCGGTGACGATGACGAAGCCTCGACGGCCGCTGGACCCGGCACTGAATAAATTGGGCGCTTGGAGTCGACAGGGGTCGCCTGAGTGGATCAGAGAACACGCATCGTTGCCGCGGTCATCAAGGGCCTCAAACTGCCCCCCCGGTTTCGGCTTCGGCTGATGAAGGAAGACCCCGTTCGCCTGGAATTGAGCCTGACTCCGGCCTACGGCAAGGACCCCATCACCGTGGGACTTGTGGAATCTCTTGATCTGGTGGCCCGTCGTGACCGGGAAGGCAGGATCCCCCGCGACCTTCAGGGCACCTGGGACTGGACGGTCCGCCACGGCCAGGTGAGCACCGGAGGCTGGAACCCCTATCTCAAGGAAGCACTGCAGACCATGTTCGAGACCGGTCTCCCGGCCATCGTGTTTGAGGAGCTCACCGGAGAGGAGTACCACCCTGTGGATGGGACCCGTCACGTGCGCTGATCCAACACGGGGCTTCTGTAAAGGCGTGCGAATGAATGCAGCAATGCCACTGACAAGGGGGCTAGACCGGAATTAATCCGGCCTTTAAGAAAGTCTTCATGGCCTCCCTTGTTGTTTCCATCGGCCCGCTGGTGCGGCTTCTGGCGGCCGTCGGCGCCATAAGCAGCCTGGTGGTTTTCGGCCTGATGAATCTCATCCCGTGAATTGAGCGGCAACACCGCGTTGAGCCAGTTC
The DNA here is from genome assembly GCF_014279895.1 of Synechococcus sp. M16.1. Lineage (NCBI taxonomy): Bacteria > Bacillati > Cyanobacteriota > Cyanophyceae > Synechococcales > Synechococcaceae > Synechococcus > Synechococcus sp. M16.1. The sequence continues at coordinate 1,807,595 of NZ_CP047954.1, forward strand.
CCGATCGACGCCCTGTTGGAGCAGATCTGTTCTGCGGTCCGCCCAGGGAAAACGGTTCTGCTCCAGGCACCGCCCGGGGCGGGCAAGACAACACGGGTTCCCCTGGCGCTGATCGGAGCCTTAACAAAAGGCCAGGGCGTTCTTGAAGAGCCTCAGAAAATCTGGATGATCGAGCCGCGGCGGCTGGCCGCCAAAGCGGCCGCTGCCCGCCTTGCCGCGAGCCTTGGAGAGGACATCGGTGCGCGCATCGGCTACGCCGTGCGCGGGGAACAGAAGCGATCCGACCGCACCCAGGTGGAGGTGATCACCGACGGCCTCTTCCTGCGGCGCTTGCAGAGCGACCCCTCGCTCGATGGGGTGGGGTGCGTGATCTTCGATGAATTTCATGAGCGGGGGCGCGATGCGGACCTGTCCCTCGCCTTGCTGCGCGAGGCAAGGCCTCTGCTGAATCCAGATCTCGCCGTGATCTTGATGTCGGCCACGCTGGATCTCTCCGATCTGAGGGAACGGCTGCCCGAAGCGACGGTGCTGGAAAGCCCGGGCCGCTGTTACCCGGTTGACACCCACCACCAACCACCCCGACCGGAGGAACCCCTGCCGAAGCAGGTGCTACGTGCCATTGAGCAACACGCCCTCGACCAACCGAAGGGCAGCGGTGTTCTGGTCTTTCTGCCGGGGCTGGCGGAGATTGAACGCTGCAGGCAGACCCTGACGGCCGCCCCTTCCCTGCAGAACTGGAAGATTCAGGCGCTGCACGGTCAACTGCCCTTGCAGCAGCAGAGTTCAGCCCTGCAGCGCTGCGACCCAAACCAGGACGGCAGCATCATCCTGGCCAGCGCCATTGCCGAGAGCTCCCTCACGATTGATGGGGTGCGCCTGGTGATTGACAGCGGCCTCAGCCGTCAACTGCGCTACGACCCCAACACCCGCATGGAGGGCCTGGAGACCACCGCCTCCAGCCTGGCCAGTGCAGAGCAGCGCCGGGGCCGGGCAGGCCGGCAATGCCCGGGCCGCTGCATCCGCCTCTGGTCACCGGCAGAGCAACAACGACGGCCACCCTTTCACCCACCTGAACTGCTGCTAGCCGATCCCCAGCCCGTGCTGATGGAACTGGCCCAGTGGGGGGCTGGGCTGGGGGAAGAGCTGCCGTGGCTGGACTCTCCCCCCGCAGCAGCCATGCAGGAGGGACAGCACAGCCTGCAACAGCTCGGCCTGCTGGAGCTGGACGGCCGGATCAGCGAGCGGGGACGGCTGATCGGCGGCCTCGGCGTTCACCCTCGTCTCGGCATGCTGCTGGTGGAAGCCCATGAACAGGGCGCCCCCCAGCTGGGGTGTGATCTGGCGGCCATCCTCAGCGAACGAGATCCCTTCGATCGCCGTCAGATCGGCAGCGATCTCGAGGCCCGGCTCAACAGCATCCAGCGCCATCCATCCCTGCGAACGCTCAGCCAGCAACTCCGCCGCCAACTGAAGCGACTGGGTACCTCACCCCAGAAACGAGACGCTTCCGTCAATGCTGGCGATCTGATCCTGGCGGCCTTTCCGGAATGGCTGGCGCAACAGCGTCCAGACCAGGCCGGTCGCTATCAACTGCGTCAGGGACGCGGAGCAACCCTGCTGCCCTGGGATCCGCTCCAAGGCAGTCCGGCCCTGGCCGTCGCCAGGGTCGACATGGGCGGCCGGGACACGCGGATCCAGATGGCCGTGGCTCTGAGCCGGAGCACCCTGCAGAGCATCGCTGAGCGGGACGGCCACTGGCAGGACGAAGCCAGCTGGGATCCCGAACGACAGCGGGTCCGTGCCGAACGCCAGCTCAAACTGGGGGCCTTGGTGGTGCGCCGAACGCCACAGCCTTCACCAGCCGCAGCGCTGTGCCGCACCCTGCTGATGGAGCAGCTGAAGAAGAGTGCCAGTCTTGATGCCCTGCCCTGGACGGACAGCAGCCATCAGCTGCGCCAACGGCTGGCATGGATGCACCAACAAGTGGGCGCCCCCTGGCCTGATCGCGATCTGACAACCCTTCTGGAGCAGGCTGACAGCTGGCTTGGCCCCAGCCTGGAAGGCTGCCTGGGCTGGAGCGACATCAGCGCGACAGCCTTGGAAGAAGCACTCTGGGGCGATCTGGACTGGAGCTTCAGGCAACAGCTGGATGCTCTGCTGCCGCGCCGGATCCCGATCCCCTCCGGCCGGCAAGCCGCGCTGCTCTACACCACCGACGAAGTGATCCTCGCTGTGAAATTGCAGGAGATGTTCGGATCTGACGACGGCCCCCACGTGCTGAATGGCCGCATCCCCGTCACGCTGGAGCTGCTCTCACCAGCCGGACGCCCCCTGCAACGCACCCGCGCCCTCAAAGACTTCTGGGAAGGCAGTTACCAGGAGGTGCGCCGGGAAATGCGAGGGCGCTACCCCAAGCACCCCTGGCCCGAAGATCCCCGCCAGGCGCTGCCGACGGCCCGGACCAAGCGCAAATCAAATGGCCAGCAGCCCTGACCAGGAAAAGCCCGGCGCGTAGCCGTTAACACACTCAACAAAACTCCAACCTTTGTTACATTTGTCCCACACCAATCGGTTCACACACATGTCTGACAACGCACGCTTCGGCTTCGTCAACTTTGCTGAAACCTGGAACGGTCGCCTGGCCATGCTGGGCATCGTGATCGGCCTCGGCACCGAGCTCCTGACCGGCCAGGGCATCCTGTCCCAGATCGGCCTCGGCTGATTTCCGCACCGCGGAATTACAGAACCCCTCGGCTTGCCGGGGGGTTTTTTGTTGCCTTTCCACCAGCCACCGCTGATGCAGCACAGTGGGGAGGATTCCACTGAGGCAGTCGTTGGCACCGCTTTACGTTCAGAACAGACGTGATGGATCAAGGCTGCTCAGCAGCGCCTTG